>CABWKN010000024.1 GCA_902505605.1 Candidatus Guanabacterium sedimentis | reverse complement strand
CATTCATCTATACTATGACAGCTAAACAGTCTTCCCGGTGCCCGGACCGGCGGCTATGGCCAGCGGCTGGTCTATCCCGGCATTGATAGCCCGCAGTTGGTCGCGGTCCGGGGTGAAGCTCTTTTTTCTATACTCCATTCTTTTTACCTCATTCATCTATTGGCTCCAGGCTTTACGAAGGACGAAAGCAATTGGTCAAATGCGGTGAGCTGCAAAACCCGTATTGTCTGAAGTACAATAATATATTCATAACGGTTTAATACAAACCAGCAGGGGAAGGTATTCACCCTTGGCAAAGATGGAATGTTCCAACTTCATTTGTTTTACTTCAAATCCTACTTCTTTCAAAAGGTCGTGCCAGGTCTTCATCTTAAAAATACCGCATAGGTGATGGTCGGTATGAATATCGAGTTCGCCTCTGCACCGGATCACATAAATAAATGTTGATTCATACGTATGGTACGCATATCTCCTTTATGATATATTGCATCGGGATCGAGTTTTTTAACAGATTGAGTATATCTTTAGTAATGTCAACACCAGTAACCTTAAAATACCTCTTAAAAGTGAGGTCGTTCGATGAATATGCTTGCATCCTCATATCTTCTCTTGGTGAATGGTTGAGTTCATTTAACTGCGGCACATAGCTTCATAGGGGCAGCCCCAGTATCCCTGGCAGGTATCCTGGGCTGCTGGCGAGGGGCTGGCGGGGAAGGAGCCCTGTTTGATGAGAGAACAGCATTCCAGGATGGTGGCTTCCACCTGCTGAAGCTCATCCCCTGAGAGGCAATAGTAGTCTTCCTCATCGGTGGAGAAGCCGGGAAAGCAGAGCACCGCTGCAGACCATTTTATTCTTCCCTCTGTATCCTGGGAGAAGTATTGGATATAGTAGCCCGCCTGCCGGTCGAGCTTCAACCCTCCTGCGGTTACTCCCTCCCGCACAGCCAGCCGGGCTAAAACCGGGTGGAGGCGGAGCGGAGGTTGCTCTCTGCCGCTGGAGGTGACCGAGCCCAGCATCCCCCGGGCCAACCCTCTGGCTTCGGTAGATTTTGTCAGGCGCCTGCGCAGAGCGTGGTTCAGGATTACCACCTTCCCGTTGTCGTCCATCATCACCCCGTCCACCCTCACCCTGAAAGGATAGCCCTGGTACTTGAAGGAGAAGGTATCCCGTGATGCCAGGCAAGGAAGGTGAAGATGGGGGAGAAAGACCTCCTCCACATAGGAATTGATAATCTCCCTTATCTCGGCTTCGGTATATGTCATCGGGTCGGGCAGGGGGAGGGAGCGCTCTTCCAATGCCTGACGCCACAGCTCATCTATAAGGGAGCCGAGCCTCTCCGTCCTCTGAATGTCGGGAGCTTTTTGCAGAGACTCCCTCATATAGGGGATGTTAAGGAGGTTTATCACCTCCCTGACCAAGCGATGCCAGGCGTGTTGCGAATCTGGCGGGGAGGGAATGTTCAGGATGGCGGAGTAGAGGGCTTTGCGGGGGCAGGTGAGGTAGCTCTCCAGCATCCAGGTGGTGAAGGTGAGCTCCTCCTGCTGCAGGGGAAGTGGCGCCTCTTCCGGGGGGATAGAAAGAGGGCGGACATCCGATAAGAGCTCAGCTATGCCGGAAACCGACACCACCCTGAGCCCATCCCTTTGAGGAGGTTCCAACTTCTTCGCCAACCGAGCGAGCTCATCCACTGCCTCTCGTTTGAACGGCGTCTTTCGGGAGAGGAGGTAGCGTCCTAAGTCCGCTGAGGAGAGTATTTCACCGATGCCAGCGACCTCCCTTGTCTGGCTGATGGCGGTGTTCTGCAGAAAACGGAGCCCCGACTTGTGGCAGCTCTCCTCGTCAAGGGGGAGGTTGTTATTCAGCAGGTGCAGGAAGCGAGAGGGGAGAAGGGGAAACAGGGTGCTCTTCTGAGAGTAGGTAAGATAGACCCTCTGTTGAGATTTGGTCATTCCCGCCCGCAGAAGTCGGCGCTCTTCCCGGTAGTGTTCCTCATCGCTGCAAGGATAAGGGTGGTAGAAAGCGGGATAGAGCTCTTTTAGCCTCTCCAGCTCGTCGGCGGTGAGCAGCTCATCCCCGCGGAGGCGGAGGGGGAAACTCTCCTCCATCAGTCCCGGGATGAAGATGATGGGGAACTGCCTCCCCTTCGTCTGGTGGATGGTCATCACCCTCACCGCTTCCTCCTCTTTTTCGGGGCGGTCACCGGAGGCTTCGGTGGCGAAGTGGCTTACCAGCTCGTCAATCTGGTAGACGAACTCCTTGAATGTCGGGGGCTTCCGCTGGAGGGCGGCTAACACCTCGGTAAACTCCTGCACCATGGTGGTGAACTGACGCACATGCCGCAGGGAATCCCGGGCAGTGGTGGAATGAGACTCCTCCCGGTCGGTGGAGCTCACCAGGTAGGCCAGCAGCCCGCTGCGGTTCAGGATGCGGTGTATCAGGGTGGGCAGTGGCAGGATGTCTTTCTCCCTTTCCAGCATAAGAAAGGAGCGCATAAAGTGGAACAACTGACGGAAGAATTCCCCATAGGATTCATCCTCCTCCAGGCGATTTAATATCGGGGGGCGAGGGACAGGAGGGGTCTGGCTTATGTAGTCCTTTTTAAGGGGAAACAGGTCGGGGTAATCGGTGTTCAGCCACCAGGTCAACCCTTGAAGGTAGCGGAACAGACTCGCTCCATCCCTCCCCCGGGAGGCTTCCAGCCGGTGGAGCATCTGAGGATGGAGCGCTGACGCCGGGGAGTGGAGGAGGTGTCTGAAATGTTCTCCCTCATCGGGAGAGTCTAAGGCTTTGAGGTAGGAGATGATGAAACTCACCCCTTTGTCCTTATGAAAGGTGCTGCCCCCGATTATCTGATAGGGGATATGATGATAGCCGAGGGCTTCCTCCAGCGGCTTTGCCAGGGGGGAGAGGCGGCGAAGCAGGACGGCAAAGTCGCTGTAGCGTAACCCAGCTTCCCCCTGCCGGTCGTGCGCCTCGAGGAGATGCTTTTTTATCTGACGGGCGATGAAGAAGGCTTCGTCAATGGGGGTCGGCTCGGCAGCCATAACAACCGCATCCCCCGGCGGAGCCTCATGCGCTCCGGGGCTCGCCCTTTTCTCCAGACGCTCCACTATATGGAGGAGCTCGGGGGGACAGCGGTAGGAGCGGGATAAGGTTATGACCCTGGCCCGGGTATAGCGCTTGAGGAAGCGGGGCTTTTCCCCATTGACGGAGACGATGTGAGAAGGGTCGCCTCCTCTGAATTTGAAGATGGCTTGCTCCGGGTCCCCTGCCACGCATATGCGAGGGTTCTCGTTTTCCCGGGTCAGCAGGGTGAGCAGACGGAACTGAGAGGGGTCAACCTCCTGAAACTCATCGACGATGATATAGCCAAACCTCTCCTGATAGTCCCGTCGGACCCGGGGTTGTTCTTCCAGCAGCCTCACGGTTCTCCGCACCAGGTCCGGAAAGTCGAGGTAGCGGCATCTCTCCATCTCCTTCTGAAGGGCTGAGTAAAGGCGGGCGAGGTCGGTGAGCTTGCGCTTCAGCGATTCTTCCGGGGGAGTGGAGGGAGAGAAGCCGCTCACCATTTGCTGAAAATCGGCGGGGTCTATAAGGTTCTGCTTGAGTAGACGGATAAACTCCCGCAGCTTGATGGCAAAGCCCGCCTTCTCCACTACCCCTTGCAGATAGCTGGTCAGCCCGATAGCGGGAAGCTCTCTCTTGAGAAACTGATGGATGAAAAGCCATTCTTCGAAGTCACCGAGGATGGGGGGGTGAGCGGGAATCCCCGCTGCAAGGCTGTTATCTCTGAGGAGCCTCTGGCAAAAGCCGTGAAAAGTATAAATCCACAGCTCATCGTAGCTCTCTGTTATGTACTCATTCACCTTCTCCCGCCACTGCTCAGCCATCCTTGAGGAGAAGGTTAGACCCAAAATGTTTCTACGAGGGACTTGCTTCTGGGTGAGCAGATAAGAAACCATCAGAGAGAGAGTGCGCGTCTTGCCCGTCCCCGGTCCCCCTATGACCATCTGGGGTCCGTCAAATTCAATGATTGCCCGTCTCTGCACCTCATCGAGAGTGCTGAAATCCGTCTCCCACCTGGTAGAGCTTAGCTTAGCCATGTTGTTTACATTAAATGGTATAAATTTTGTTTCCCGGCTACTGGTCTAAAGAAGAGCGGCTGTCAATCCTCCGGCTGAGATTTTTATACCACAGGTGAGGGAAAAAGTAAAGGTAGAATAAACCCTCAAGGCTGCTTCTTTGGTTTTATAAGCCAGTTGAGAATGAGGTTGACCAGACTGATTGCCAGGGCGCCGATGATGGCGGGCACTATGCCTTCCACCCAGAAGCCAGGAATAAAAAATGGGAGGAGGTAAAGGATAATCCCGTTTACTACAAAGTAAAATAGTCCCAGTGTGATTATGAGCAGAGGAAAGGTGACCAGGAGGAGAATGGGTCGCAGTATCAGATTAAAGACCGAAAGCACCAGACCTGCCAGCAGCAGCTCCCACCACTCACCATCAAAGCCAATCCCGCTGACCCAGCGAGCGGCTAAATAGAGAGCCAGAGAGTTTATCAAAATCCTCAGCAGAGCTCTTCTCAGCATCTGTGCCTCTTTTTGAGGATAATCTTTCGGCGGAGCTCCCTTATTCGCTCAATCCGGGAGTCAATGAGCTTCCGCAGCTGGTTTTCCTCTTTGTGGCTTATTGATAGGAGAAGATGGAGCAGGAGATAGCAGAGGATGATTCCCAGCGAAAGCCAGACTACCCTTACTCCAAAGGCTTGCATAGGTGGTTTTTCCCTCTAATGGGCACTTTGTTGTTTATTTGCACCAGGAAGCTACGCTTTTCTTTTATATCTTTTAATGCCGATATAGGCTACCACTCCCACAACCATCATGGTAAGTATGAGATAGAAATTAGAACTGAGAAACTCCTTTATCCTGCTGGCAGTTTGCATAACGCTATACAGCCTTTCCCTCTGCTGCGGAGAGAGGCGAGGCATAAGCACATTGGCTATGAAATCGCCCAGATAGGAAAAGGAGTTTTTTATGCTATCGCTGATGCGCTGGAACCAGGCTTTTATAGCCCTTCCGAGGGAGCGGATTCGTGAAGGAGGACCCGACTCCTCCTGCTCATCAGGAGCTCCCTCGGTGGGGGCTGGAGCAGAGGCTGGCAGAAGAAGATAAGTAGTAATCCCCGCCACGATAAGAGCAATCCCCACTATTAAAGTCGTTTTGCGGCGATATCTGAAGAAGGAGAGTTTGATTTTAATGGGCATCGCTCTTTTCCGTGGAGGAGGTTAATTGCATTTAAGCTACCTCACTGGACGACCTCAGAGGCAAATACCAGCTTCACCCCCTTCTTCTGTAAAATGGGAAGAGTTATTTTCAAGGCTTCGATGGTGGAGGGATATATGTGCCCGATACATACGGCATAGCCGTTTAATTGAGCCAGCTCACCTGATTTTAACAGCTGTTGCTTGCTGTGGTTGAGGTCGGCTACCTCGTCAATGAAGATGGTGCGGGCGGCAGCGGGGATATTCATATTGTGGGCAACCTCATAGGCGATAGAGTCTTCGCTGGTGCGGCTGTCGATAAAGAATAGCCGATGCTTGCGGACGCATGCCAGCACTCTGGAAATGGCTTCGCGGTCGCGGGTGATGCGAGAGCCCATATGGTTGTTCATCCCCTTCACATAGGGGATAGAGTAAACATCATCCTCAATAATCTGTTCCACCTCGGATTGGCTCATGGAGGAGAGGATGGCTCCTTGACCCGGGTTGGTGTAAGGATAATCGTCGGGCTCCATAGGCAGATGCAGCATAATATCCCATCCCTTACGGTGGCCCAGCCTGGCTGCCTCGGCAGAGTAAGGGAGATTGGGAATGATAGATAATGTCAGGGGCTGCTCCACCGTAAGCAGTGATTGGAGCAGGGTGATGCTGGAGCCTATATCGTCAATAATGATAGCCACCCTTGCCGGTGCTGCTTTGCTGATGGGTTTTCGGAAGTGGAGATGGTAGCCGAGCCCAGAGTTGAGCCAGGCCTCCAGAGAGAGGGTTAAGCTCTTTTCTTCTCTATGGAAGGTTTTACCCCTTAGCTCCCAACCCTCCATGTCAGCCCTCCGCTTCAGCCTCTGATAAAGGAGGTTAAGGTCAGCTTTTTCATCCACCGCTATGTTGCAGGGGATAGGGGCTTCTCCCTCCTCTGTTCCACTGCTGAGTTCAATGTCATTCTCTCTTATCCCCACGAGGGAGAGCTCTTCCTGAAGAGGAGAGGGGAGAGAGCTATGAGGGGTATCTTCAGTGAGAGCAGCAGATGAGGGGAGTGTGCCTTCGACTGCGGTATCCTTATTAGCTGGCTTAAAGGAGTGCAGCAGAAAGACTCCCACCCCCAGCAGACCGATGAGATAGACCAGCAGAACCCAATTGTTAAAGGGGTTCTTTCTCTTTAGAACCTTCCTTTGACTAACCTTTCTGCTGGACCTGGTAGGCTTTTTAACCATGTGATTAATTCCTATAGCAGCCCTATTTCAGCTTTTTATTGTCCGGTGGCTATATAGGAGAGAACCTTATTGAGTTGAGGGTCGTCGGGGACAAACCTCCTCTCCGCTATCTCCTTTAACTTTCTCTGGGTGAGGGAAAGGTCGGGTGTTACCCCCTTCCCCTCAATGGGGGCTTTTTCGGGAGTAAGGAACATCCCCACCGAGAGCCTCAGCGCAGAGCCGTCTTCCAGGGGGATTATCTTCTGTAAGGAGCCCCGACCGAAGGTCTTCTCGCCGATGAGCTCCCCACGCTTATTGTCCTTGATAGCGGCAGCCAATATCTCGCCCCAGTTGCAGGTATCGCCATTCACCAGCAGGAAGAGTTTTCCCCGATAAAGGGTAGTCTCCTCCTTTGCCGGGTAGCTCCGTTCTGTCCCCCCGGGCATCTTGAGAGAGGTTATCTCCCCCCGGTCCAGAAGCATATCGGCTATGGCAATTACCTCGTCTAACTGGCCACGGATGTCTCCCCGCAGGTCTATTAACAGAGAGGCAACCCCGCTTTCCTGCAAGCTCTGGAGCTCTTGAGCGACCGAGTCGGACACTCCGGGGAGGAAGTTCGGTATTCTGAGGTAACCAATCCCTTCCTCAAATACCCGATAGGAGACCCTTTCCGGGGAAACTTTCTCTCTTTTCAGGATGACCTTCTCTACCTCCCTCTTCTCCTTTTTCGTTATGGACAGAATAACGGATGAGTCGATGGGTCCCCGCAGCTTCCTCCTTATGCTCCACAGGGAGAGCTTCTGGGTGGAGAGGCGGTCGACTGCCCTCAGCCAGTCGCCTGGTTGCAGCCCCTCTCTCTCGGCCGGGGAGTTCGGCAGTACTCTGATGATACGGGCGTAATCAAAGCCCGATTTTTTATTGATCTCCACCCCAATATTCCCGGGCGCTTCCTCGGGGGAACTGAGGAGCGTCTGATATTCTTCCGGCGTCAGGTAGGTGCACTCGGGGTCCAGGCTCTCCATCAGTCCGTTTAGCGCGCCGCGGTAGAGCTTTCGGAGGTCGACCGGCTCCACATAGTTTTTCTCCACCAGTTCCAGAACCTCGGTCAAAATAGCCAGGTTTTTGTAAGTTTGCTCGTTCAGCAGCACCCTGCCCGCTATCATTCCCAGCAGAGTAAAGGTAATCAAGCAGACAGAGGCGATGATGAAGTAGATTTTATACTTTTTTAGCATGTTTTTCTCCAGGATTAAGGCTTATTTTTCAGCCATTTTAAGGGGTCAAGAGGCTTTCCTTTATGTCTTAGTTCAAAGTATAGGTAAGGACCCTTCAGCGAGCCTGTCTCGCCCACCATTCCTATCACATCGCCCTTCCTTACCCATTCCCTGACTTTGACGGTAAACTGTGAGAGATGAGCGTAAAGCGACCAGTATCTATATCCATGGTCAATGATTAACAGGTTACCGTAGCCACGGAACCAGTCGGCATAGATCACCACTCCATCGTAAATTGCGGTGACGGGCACGCCCTCCGGGGCAGCAAAATCTACCCCGTTATGGGGGGTGTAGGTATGGAATCGGGGATGCTTAATGGAGCCAAAGGGCACCGTTACTTCACTGGCCACCGGCCAGTCAAGCCGCCCTCTGAGAAGGTTGAGGCTTAACCCTGCTCCCGGGGAGAGCGCCCCTCCTCTCTCTCGGACCAGCTCCGTAATGAGACGCTCCAGCCTGACGGAGGATTCCTGAAGTTCTTTCAGGGTGGCTAATTCCAGCTCCCTTTGCTGACGGATGTTAGTCAAAAGCTGCTCCTTTCTCCTCCTGGTAGCTTTTATCTCCGCTCGCTTGTTTTCTGCCGCCTTTTTTAGTTCCTTTACCCGGAGAGTGTCCTCCTCCAGCTTATGGCGGCTATTCTGTAGCTCGAGAACATTCATTTTGAACTGGTGGAGCTTCTGCCGGTCCCTCTCCGAGAGGATGGCGATATATTTGTACCCCCTGAGAAAGTCGGCTGAAGACTGGAGGGTGAGCAGGACCCTCAGGTAGCTTAATCTTCCCAATTTATATAAGTTTACTAACATCTGCGAAATATAGGCTCTCAGGGAGTCAATTTCTTTCTCCAGAGCCTCTATCCTGTGGGTGGTTTTTTCAATCTCTTTTTCCTTAATCTGCTGCTCAGAAGTGAGCTCCTGGACTTCTAAATTCTTCAGCTTGAGCTGGAGGTCCATCTCCTCCAGCTCCTTGAGAATCCCCTTCTCCTCCCGCTCATAACGGCTTATCTTTGTCTTGATCTCTCTAATTCTTTTTCTCAGTTCCTCCAGCTTTTTCTTCTCTTCTTCTATACGCTGAAAATCATTTTCCTGTCCAATCAACAATGCGGGCAGAAGGGTAAGAAGGAGTAGGAATACACAAATCCGTTTTATGAAGAGAACCATCGCCCCGTGCCGGCAGACCGCCTGAACTCCTATTAGTGAAATTGACCACCCCGCTGAGGATGGACCCCCACCTCTTATATGGGAATTAATATTTATAAAACCCTTGTCCCGTCTTTCTCCCCAGATGCCCGGCAGCGACCATCTTGCGCAACAGGGGGCAGGGACGATACTTGGAGTCGCCGAAGCCCTCATAGAGAACTTCCATAATGGCCAGGCAGACATCCAGCCCAATGAAATCTGCCAGGGTGAGGGGTCCCATGGGATGGTTCATCCCCAGAGTCATCACCGCATCGATAGCCTCGGCGCTGCCCACCCCCTCCATTAGTGCGTATATGGCTTCGTTAATCATGGGTATCAATATCCGGTTGGATATGAATCCGGGGAAGTCATTGACCTCCACCGGGGTCTTTCCCATGGCGGCAGCCAGATTTTTGGTGAGCGAGAAGGTCTCCTCCGAGGTATCCATCCCGCGGATTATTTCTACCAGCTTCATTATGGGCACCGGGTTCATAAAGTGCATCCCGATGACCTTGTCGGGGCGATGGGTGGTGGCTCCTATTTTAGTTAGGGAGATGGAAGAGGTGTTGCTTGCCAGTATCACCTGGGGCGGGCACAGGCTGTCTAACTGGCTAAATACTTCACGCTTGATGTTGAGGTCCTCGTTCACCGCCTCGATGACGAAGTCGGCTCCTTTCATCAGGGAGAGGTCGGTAGTGGGGGTTATGCGGCTCAGCGCCTCTTTTTTCTGCTCCTCGGTAATCTTGCCCTTATCAACTCCCCGCTGGAGGTTTTTGTCTATGGTCTTGGTAGCTCGCTGCAAAAGTTCATCGGCAACATCCCTCATAATAACCTGATATCCTGAAAAGGCGGCAACATGGGCTATGCCGTTGCCCATGGTTCCTGCTCCTACTACTCCAATTTTCTTTATCTCCATCTTTGGCCTCCTCTATATTAAGACGCTTGCACTTCCCTAAAAGGTTCAAAAATAATTTATTTAAAGCCTTTCCACTGCCATGGCCACCGCATTACCTCCTCCGAGACAGAGGGCAGCTACCCCCCTGGTAGCCTTTCTCTCTTCCATGGCATAGATGAGAGTAATGAGTATTCGGGCTCCGGTAGCCCCTATGGGGTGCCCTAAGGCGACCGCTCCCCCGTGGATGTTTACCTTTGCCGCATCAAGCCCCAGCTCCCTGATGACGGCGATTGCCTGAACGGAGAAGGCCTCGTTTAATTCGAAAAGCTCCACTTCCTCCTTGCTCCAGCCCGTTCGCTGGAAGAGCTTCTCCACCGCTTCGACCGGTGCCATCATCACCAGCTCTGGCTCAATTCCACTGACCGTATAGCCCACAATCCGAGCCAGGGGCTTCACTCCCAGGGCTTCAGCCTTCTCCTGCGAGGTTATCACTACCGCGGCTGCTGCGTCGTTCACTCCGGGGGCGTTGCCCGCGGTGACGGTTCCCCCTTCTTTGAATACAGGGCGGAGATTAGCCATGGCTTCCAGCGAGGTATCCCGCCGGGGGGCTTCATCGGTGGTAAACAGGATGGGCTCCGCCTTTCTCTGCGGTATCTCAACAGGGAGTATCTCCCGCTCAAACTTTTTCGCATCGATAGCGGCGATTGCTTTGTGATGGCTTGAGAGGGCGAAGCGGTCTTGCTCCTCTCTGCTGATTCCGTATTTTTCGGCAATTATCTCTCCGGTATAGCCCATATGAAAGTCATTAAAAGCACACCATAACCCATCGTATATCATGGAATCCACCAGTTCACCGTCACCCATACGATATCCCTGGCGGGCTTTGCGGAGGAGATAAGGGGCATTGCTCATGCTCTCCATCCCCCCCGGCAATCACTATTTCCATATCACCCAGGGCGATTGCCTGGGCGGCAAGGACCACCGCCTTCAGCCCTGAGCCGCAGACCTTATTGATGGTGAGCGCCGCTACCGATGGCGGTAACCCCCCATTGAGTGCAGCCTGGCGGGCAGGGTTTTGTCCCAATCCTGCGGAGACGACATTGCCCATGATTACCTCATCCACCTGTTCAGGGCTGACCGCTGCTCTGTTGACCGCTTCCCTTACCACTTGGGCTCCCAGCTTGGTAGCCGGAACCGCGCTCAATCCCCCCAGGAATTTGCCCACAGGAGTCCGTACCGCACTCAGAATAACCGCCTCTCTCATGAGTGCTCCTTCCTATGAATACGGCAATTTAAATCTTTCATTCTATTATTAATGAAACATTATATCAGCTTGACCCCAAATGTCAATAATAGAAGAGGCTTTCGGGTCTCTGCTCCCCTTTACTCTTGAAATCGACCCCCGGGTGAGATATTATTAGGAAAAGTTTTGCTCAGCAAAAGAAAACGGTGATTTCCAGGAGAAAAACTGCCAACTACTCAGTGAACAGGAGAATTGAGGAATGGCAAGAAGAGTATTTGTTATAGTTGCGGTGGTGGTCGTAGCATTGCTCGCCCGGGGAGTCTTCATCGGGGTTTCCTCTTCTCCTGTTGCTATTTCCTCGCAGAATGGAAAGGTCTATGTGGTATTGTGGTTCGACTACGAAGATTACATCCAGCCCCGCAGCGACGATGCCGCCTTGCGGATCGCCGAGCTGTTGAGTGATTACGGAATAAGGGCAACCTTCAAAATTGTGGGCAAGAAACTGGATGACCTGCTCCATGCCGGGCGGAAAGATATCATTGACGCTCTCTCCCGGCACTCTGTCGGTTACCACAGCTATGACCACAGTGTTCACCCTACCATTGCCGAGTACCTCAAGAGGATGGGATGGAGTTCGGGTGGAGAGGAGTTTGAGCGCCGGGAAAGCGGAGGGGTTGACCTTATAAAGGAGGTCTTCGGCATTACCCCTTCGTGCTACGGGCAGCCCGGCTCTGCCTGGGCTCCCCAGACCTATATCGCCTTTAACCGATGGGGAATACGGGTCTATTTGGACGAAGGGAATCATGTGGGCGTGGATAATCAGCCGTTCTGGTATTGCGGTCTGCTCCATATATATAAGATGAGAAGCAACCTGATACGCATTTATCCCTCGCCCGATAAAGACGAGCTTCAGAAGGATAAGGAGCGATTCACCCGAATATATAATCGCCTGAGGAAGAGCGGCGGCGGGGTGGTGAGCACCTACTCTCATCCCTGCGAGTTTGTGTGCCGGGACTCCTGGGACAAGCTTAACTATCGGGATGGAAAGAATACCGACCCCGACCAGTGGGTTATCCCCCGCCTTCGTCCTCAAAGGGAAATAGAGGAGATTTTCCACAATTTCGCCGAGTATGTAGAGTTTATCCGCTCCCATCAGGATGTAGAGTTTATCACCGCCGATGAACTCCTCGCCCTTTACAGGGATACAGCCCGAGGGAAAGCCTTTACCCTACCGGAGATACGCCAATTAGCCCGGGCGGTTCAGGGAGGGATAAGTTTCCAGGTGGTCAACGGTGCTTCGCTCTCCCCTGCTGAGAGCCTCTCGTTGCTGGCTTCGTGGCTGGTAGATTACGCCGATGAGGGAGAGCTCCCAACAGAAGCTAAGATTATGGAGGTTTACTTTGGACCCGCGGTTAAGCCGGTAACCACCCCTCCCGATGCCACCCTTTTATGGGAGGAGCTTATCAACGCCTGCCGATGGCTGGTTGATTATTTTCAAGCCGCACATCAGCTCCCTTACCGCATAGAAGCCGGCGGGATGGATATAGCCCCTGAGGATTTCCTGGCTACCCTCGGTCGGGTGACAGAGTTAGCTCTGGCAGAGGAAGAGATACCTGCTCGTATTGCCATAAGCAGGGGCAACTTCGTGGTCTCGCGCTATGTAGGGGAAACCGGTCTGTGGGGCTGGTCGGTCTTCCCTGAGAATTTTGATGCCCCGGAGCTGGTCGAACTGGCAAAGCTGCAGAGCTGGACCCTGAAGCCAGCTCTGTTAGCCGAGCAGGAGATGCCGTGAAAAGGAGGGAAACCCCTATGCCTGGCTCTGCCTCTGATGCAGAAGATTTTCTCTCATCCTCGTGGATGGAGCGAAGGAGGGTTGGCTACGACTACACCAACTCCCTGGCTGCTATGGTGGGTGAGAAGCACGGGGTGCCCTATGAGGAGCTGGAAAGGTTTGCTAAGGACAACCAGCATATCCTCGAAGAGTTCCATAAAAGAGAGGAGAAAGGGGAAATCGGCTTCACCCAGCTCCCCTCCACCGTGGAATATCGCGAGGAGGTAAGCCGCTTTCTGCTGAAAGCAAAGGGGAAGTTTGATTATCTGGTGGTGCTGGGGATTGGCGGCTCCGCCCTGGGGCTGGTTGCGCTGCAGGAGGCGCTGAAGCCGGAGGCGACATCGCCCAGTACACCCCCAGCCGGGGGGGTCTTCCCCGCCCTCTATGTGGTGGACAATGTCGACCCTTCCCTGGTCAGCTCGGTTCTCAACCGCATTGACCTCAACAGGACTCTGATAAATGTCATCAGCAAATCGGGCGCCACCCTGGAGACCTTAGCTAACTTTTTGGTCTTTCGCTCAGCTCTGATTGAAGCGGTCGGCTACCAGAAGCACTCCCGGCATATTGTGGTCACCACCACCCTGGGAGAGGGATATCTCTTCGAGCTCGCCCAGAAGGAGGGCTATCAGCTCTTCGGCATCCCGCTCAATGTCGGCGGAAGGTTCAGCGTCTTCTCCCCGGTCGGTCTCCTGCCGGCGGGTCTTATCGGGATAGACCTCATGGAGCTGTTAGCAGGGGCGCAGTATATGAAGGAGCTGTGCCACAGCCGTCCCTCAATGAAAAACATTTCCTTCCTTTCCGCGGTTATCCAGTACCTGCTGGATATTCGAAAGGGGAAAGGCATACAGGTCTTCTTCGCTTACAGCAGTCTGCTGCGAGGGTTGGCTCGCTGGTATCAGCAGCTCTGGGCGGAGAGTCTGGGCAAGAGGCTGAACCGGAACGGCGAAGAGGTCTTCTGCGGGCAGACCCCGCTGGTGAGCATAGGGACTACAGACCAGCATTCTCTATTACAGCTCTTTGGCGAGGGACCTAATAACAAGTCCATCACCTTTCTTGAGGTAAGCCACCTCCCCGACCAGCTCGCCATTGAGGAGGAACCCTCTCCTCACGAGATGACCGACTACCTCAAGGGCAAGTCCCTTCAGGAGGTTCTGCTGGCGGAGCGCAGAGCCACCGAGCTATCACTCACCTCCAATGCCCGACCCAATACCACTTTTATCCTGCCGGAAATAAGCCCCTTCACCCTGGGGGAGCTTATCTATCTCTTTGAGCTGCAGACAGCCTATGCGGGTGAGCTTTATCAGATAAATCCCTACGACCAACCTGGAGTAGAGGAGGGAAAACGCACGGCTTATGCCCTGCTGGGTCGCCGCGGGTATGGGGAGAAACAGAAAGAGATTGAAAAGAAGATGCCTCCCAAGAGGCATATAATTTGAGGGTCAGGTAACACAGCCATGGCTGAAGAGGAGCTTTCTGGCAAATACATCATCGTAGGCACTGCCGGGCATATCGACCACGGCAAGACCGTGCTTATAAAGGCTCTCACCGGAGTGGATACCGACCGCCTGAAGGAGGAGAAGGAACGGGGCATCACTATTGATATCGGCTTCGCCAGCTTGGAGCTGGACAAGGGTTTGAGGGTTGGATTTGTGGATGTCCCGGGACACGAGAGGTTTGTGAAAAATATGTTAGCCGGTGCCGCGGGGATTGACCTGGTGCTCCTGGTAGTCGCCGCCAACGAATCGGTCATGCCCCAGACGCGTGAGCATTTTGACATCTGCCGCCTCCTCCGCGTGAAAAAAGGTCTGGTAGCCATAACCAAGAGCGACCTGGTGGAGGAGGAACTCAGGGAGCTGGTGAGGCTGGAGGTTGCCGAGCTGCTGAAAGGGAGCTTTATGGAGGATGCCCCCATTGTCACCGTGAGCTCCAAAACTGGCGAGGGGCTGGAGGAGCTGGTTGCCGAGCTGCGGAGCGTAGCCGTAGAGGTGGAAGCCAAAGATACCAGCGGAATCTTCCGTCTCCCGGTGGACAGGTCATTTGTAATGAGAGGCTTTGGCACCGTGGTCACCGGCAGCCTCTTCTCGGGTGAGATCGGTGTGGAGGAAACAGTGGAAATCCTTCCTTCGAAGTTGAGAGCGCGAATACGGGGGCTGCAGGTTTTTAATAAGCCGGTAAAGCGGGCCTTTGCCGGGCAGAGAACCGCCATCAACCTCCAGGGGATAAGCACCTTCGAGGTGCAAAGAGGCGACATCCTTACCCTGCCAGACCTCTTTCTCCCGGGTCACATGTTTGATGCCCAATTGACTCTGCTGCCCACCTTCCCCAGACCTCTTCTTCACCTTGCCCGGGTCAGGTTTCATCTGGGCACGGCAGAAATCATGTGTCGGGTTCATCTGCTGGAAGGAAAGAGGCTGCTTCCGGGGGAGGAAGCCCTGGTTCAGCTCCGATTAGAGAAGCCGACCTTCGCCCTTCCCGGCGACCGATTCATCATTCGCAGCTACTCCCCCATCACCACCATCGGCGGCGGTCTGATAATAGACATCCTCCCCCTCAAGCATAAAAAGAGGGATTCGGAGAAGGTTCTGGGGGCTTTGAGAATCCTCACAGAGCTTGACCCCCGCCGGTCCATACCGGTTTTCGCCACCGAGAAGGGAGGGGCTGGGATAGGAGTAAAGGAAATTGTCTCTCGGACCGGTCTGAAGCCTGACAGGGTAAAAGGCATTATTGAGGAAATAGAGAAACAAGGGCTCATCCACACTCTCTCCAGGGAGCCGCTGCTGATAATTTCTGCTGAGGTAGCACAGGAGTTGTCGGAATCGATTATCTCACTCCTCAAGGACTTTCACAAAAGCTACCCTCTGAGAAAGGGTATGCCTCACAAGGAGTTTCAGGAGAAGCTTCTCCGCCGTGCTCCATTTTCCGTCTTCAAGTGGGTGATGGATAATCTGCTGGCTGATCAGAGGGTGATGTCGGAGAAAGAGGTAGTCTACCTTCCAGAGCATCAGATAACCCTATCCCCCAGGGAAAACAGGATGAAGGAGGAGATGGAAAGCTTCTACCGAAAAGCCGGTCTGACACCGCCCTTATGGGAGGAGGCTTCTCAGAAGCTTTCCGGTACCCCCAACCTGAAAAGCAAAATCCTTCACCTCCTGTTAGAGGAGGGAACTCTGGTCAGGTTGACCGAAGAGTTAATCTTTCACCACCAGTCCCTCGATGAGCTTAAAAAGGTCGTCTGCCAGAAGGGCACCAGCCATGCCAGATTTTCCGTGGGGGAGTTTAAAGAGTGGTTCAAAATCACCAGGAAATACGGTATCCCTTTGCTGGAATATCTCGACCGGGAGCAGGTCACTCGAAGGGTGGGCGATGAACGGGATATTATCCGAAAGGAGTAAGCCGCAAAAGGAAAACCTCCTGTGCCCGCAGATTATGAGCTGCTCGTTGCTTCCATAATTTAAGTTGACTGTAGCTTTAATTTAGGATAAAATTTCAAAATAAAGGTTATGTTAAATATGAGACGAAAAGAAGTTGTGGGGTTTAGCCCGCAAAGGGGAGTCCATCTTTAAGAGGAGGGATATATGTTTGGCTCTTTAGGGTTACCAGAGATACTACTTCTGGTGCTCATCGTCATTTTGATCTTTGGTGCCAAGAGGCTCCCGGAGATCGGCAGGGGATTGGGCAAGGGGATACAAAACTTTAAGAAAGCTTTGAAGGGAAAGCCCGACGAGATAGAGAGCACCAGCAAGACAGAGGAAAAAGAAGAGGAAGCGTAGTATCCTTTCCGAAAGTCATTTGCTGCCTGGGAGCTTGTTTTTTAGGGGGGTGTAGTTGTTAACAAAATTTGGCTTGGCAAACCTTAGGAGGGAGTTAACATGATGAGAAAGCTATCGGTAATAGGCTTATTAGCTGTGGGGCTGGTTATTCTCAATGCCTCTGCCACCATGGCCGGAGATGCCTTCCTCAAGGGTGGCTACAAGAAGTTTCGTGGGGAATATGATTGTGATTTTTGTACCTGGATTGTATCTGGTGGGTCGGATTACAAGCTCATCCCCTATCTCAGCTTAGGCTTTGAAGTCCAGTATTCCCACAAGAAAGTGGAGGAGGAAAGCTTCAACTGGCTAAACCTCTACATTAATGCCAAAGTTTACGGCTATGGAGGTTCTGTCAGACCTTATGTGGGGGGAGGCATCGGGCTGCAGACGGCCACTGAATGGACGGGGGACTTCGAGGATACCACCTTCACCAAGAATGTGGGGTACCAGTTCGTGGGTGGAGTGGCCATTGGTCCGCCCGGGGCGCTCGGCCTGGTATTGGAAGCCCAGCTCCAGCTTCCTAAGGACCTCGACGGAATAACCGCCATTCACTTCATGGCTGGAATAACCTTCTAACCACAGTGCCCTCCTCACAGCGGGGAGGACACGCGTTCGTTATTCTATCTCTCCGAGAAGATATACTCTTTTTGCGTTTTGACAGCTTCTCGAGGTCAGAAGCTCTTCCTTTCTCATCATGCGCTATTGACCCGTTTAACTACCGAAAAGTCAGATATATCCTTCAACAGCTCCCGGATACTTTTTTTAAGAAGTGGATGAACGGCGTCGGGTGCTATCTCCAGCAGGGGGATGAGGACAAACCTCCGACGATGCATCCGGGGATGAGGAATACTTAGCTCTGCGGTGTTTAAGGTCAGCTGGTCGTACAGCAGAATATCAAGGTCGATTACCCTCGGTCCCTGAGGGATAATGTGCTGTCGCCCCATCTCTTCCTCTATTTGTTGGCAGCGATGCAGAAGCTCCTCAGGGGAGAGGATGGTCTCTACCTCTGCCACAGCGTTCATAAACCAGGGCTGCTCAACCTCGCCCATCGGTTCGGTATGGTACAGGGAGGAAGACTTTGTAACTCTGAGCTCGGCGCCCTCAAGAAGAGATAGGGAGGTTCTCAGGTTTGCCTTGCGGTCGCCGATATTGCTCCCCAGCCCCAAAAAAGCCCGGTGGGTAAGCTTTCGGCGGTGATGTGAGCCAGTAAGGGATTTCAAAGGTATTCCTTTCCAGAACAATGCTCTTATACCAGATGGGCGGGGAGATGTCAAGCTATAGGTAGACCCGGTTAATGAAAGATGAGCTTGACCTCCACTCCTTTTTCAACTATAATTGTTGCCAATTGGGGTATTTATTTATAAGTTCTCTCTGAATAAGGAAAAGAAGATGACTATTTCGCCGGCGCTTCTGGTTTTGATAATTGCCATTTTCGCCATTGCTATTGTGATCCTTTTCTGGAAGCAGGGCGAATCCTTCCGCCAGCAGATGAGAGAGAGTATGAACCAGAGCTCCACTCAATTGAAGGAGGGGCTTGACAAGGTCGACCAGCAGGTGCGCGATTCCTACAAGCAGTTGGGCGATGTGCGGCAGGCGCTGGGGGAGCTCTCCAAGTCGGCAGAGCAGATAATGGAGGTGGGCAAAGGGGTCTCCGCCCTGCAAGACATCCTGCGGGCACCCAAGCTGAGGGGAGGGCTGGGCGAGCTTATGCTGGAGGAGCTGCTGCGGCAGATACTCCCCCAGAAATACTATCAGCTGCCCTATAAATTCAAGAGCGGGGAGATAGTCGATGCCGTGGTGCGGGTGGGGGAGCGCCTGGTACCGATTGACAGCAAGTTCCCGCTGGAGAACTTCCGCCGACTGATGGCCAGCCAGGAGGAGGGCAAGCAGCGGGAGACTCGCCGGGCTTTCGTCCGCGATGTCAAAAAGCATGTGGATGATATCGCCCGTAAGTACATCCTCCCCGACGAGGGAACCTATGAGTTCGCCCTGATGTATGTCCCCGCCGAGAATGTCTATTATGAGACCATTATCAAGGATGCCAGCACCGATGCCGGGGAGAGCCTCTCCTCATATGCCGTGGCGAGAAAGGTTATTCCGGTCAGCCCCAACAGCCTCTACGCCTATCTGATGGTGATAGTTCTGGGACTGCAGGGGCTGGAGGTGGAGAAGCGCGCCGAGGAGATAATCAAATACCTGTCCAGCCTCAAGGGGGATTTCGGCAGGTTCCGTGAGCACTTCGATGTTCTAGGCACCCACCTCACCCACTCAAGACAGAAATACGACGACGCCCAGAAGAGCCTCGGTCGCCTGGAGGATCGAATTCACCACATAGAGGAGAGTTCCACTAAGGCTCTTCCTTCGGAGTCAGAGTCCGAAATCTCTCTATCCAAGGAAGATTAAAGCGAGACAGCACTTATGGGAAACATTAGAGTCATTGCCACCAATAAGAAAGCGTTTCACGATTACTTTATCTTAGAGAAGCTGGAGGCAGGGATTGTGCTGGTGGGGACCGAGGTAAAGTCGCTGCGGGAGGGGCGAGCCAACCTCAAGGACAGCTACGCCCAGCTCAAAGATGGGGAAGTGGTCCTTTTCAACTGCCATATCAGCCCCTATCGTCATGGCAACATCAACAATCACGACCCCACCCGCGAGCGCAAACTCCTGCTCCATCACCGGGAGATAAAGAGGCTCATCGGCAAGACCGAGCAGCGGGGCTTCACCCTGGTTCCCCTGCGCATCTACTTCAAGGGACAGATAGTCAAGGTGGAGCTGGGGCTGGTCAAAGGAAAGAAGCTCTATGATAAGCGAAAGGAGCTCAAGGAGAAAGCCATCGAGCGTGATGTTCAGGCAGCCCTTAAAGAAAAGTATAGATAGAGAGACTCTCTGCTTCGCTTAGGAGGAAGCCGACATCCTTGGGAGTCGGTAAATTCCCTTATTAAAAAAAAAGGAACACAATTGAAACCCACCGACGAGGAGATAGAGGAGGAGCGGCGCAAGATTCGCTATTTGCGGATGCTGGTCGACCTCACCAGAAGCATCCTCTATCAGGGGAACCTCAGCTACCAGGAGGCGCTGGAGCTGTTAGCCAGCACCAAAAACGCCGCCTTAAAGCTCTTTCCCGATAAGGAGGAGACCTACGACCTCATCTATCGCCCTCGGTTCGAGAGAATCCTGTGGGAGGTTTACGGCAAGTCGGAAAGCGATAAGATATTGGGAGAGGAGTAATGTCCCTCAGCCTCATATGCGAGGCTTATAAGGAAAAGCACGCTTTTTTCATTTTTGGGACTAAATAAGCCAGCCAATTGCCCTCCGAATCAACTCCCTTTCATGGCTTACCTTTTGCTCAGAAGCCTTTTGCACCAGTTCTGCGCGATATAGAATCCCATATTAGGATTGGCAATAAGCCTTCTTTTGCAATAAGCGATGGCGTCCTTCCAATCCTCGGCGAAGGGGATATACAGGCGCATGGTATAATTCTTTTGGATCAGTTCGTCCTGAATCTTCTCGCGGGGCACGCCGGCGAGCATCTGGAACTCATACTGCTCAGCAGGGACCTTATTATTCTGGAGAAGCTCAGTACAGCGATGAATCAGCTTCTCATCGTGAGTGCCAATGGCAACAAAGTGTCCTTTCTCCAGTAGCCTTTCCATGTAGATGAGGAGTTTCTCCTTCATATCCTTTTTATCCTGTAAGGCGACCTCCGGTGGCTCGCGGTAGATTCCGATGCAGAGGCGGATATGAGCCTGGAAGCCATCCAGCCCTTCAATATCCTTCTCGGTGCGGAAGAGCCGGCTCTGGAGCACGGTGCCCACATTCTCGTACTTCTGCCTCAGCTTCTTGTAAAGCTCGAGGGTAACATCGGTGAAACTCGAGTCCTCCATATCAATGGTGACAAAGTTCTTATACTCGGCTGCTTTATCTAAAATCTTTGCTGTGTTATCATAGCAATAATCGAAGCTCTGGTAGATTCCCAACTGGGTGGGCTTCAGCGAGATGGTGGCATAATCCCGACCCTTCAAGCCATCCAGGATGGCTAAATAAGAGGCGACCACCTTCTCCACCTCGTCCCTGGAGGTGAGCTCTTCTCCCAGGATATCAAGGGTGGAGAGAATCCGACGACTCTGCCACAAACAATCGGCTTCTTTAATAGCTGCTTCCTTGGTGTCCCCGGCTACATAGGGGGCGGCACAAAACTTGACGATGAAGTCAGGGGCACTATTTACGACTCGTTCTTTCAAACTCATGGCATATCCTCCTTCTCAAAGGCGGTCTTTCGCTTCCAGCTGAAATCATTGGATGGAGTTCAAATAGCCATATTTATTCAGCTTCCGATAGAGGGTCTTTCTGCTGATTCCCAGGATTCTGGCGGTCTGGTTCTTATCCCCTCCGGTATAATGGAGGGTTTCCAGGATAAGCCTCCTCTCTGTTTCCTCAACGGTGGTTCCGATGTCCACCTCCAGGGTTCTCTCGCGGCTCTCCTCCGCTGCGCTCAGAAAATGCTCCGGGAGGTCTTCCACGGTGACCACCTTCTTGGTGGCCATGATGACCGCCCGCTCGACCACATTCTCCAGCTCGCGGACATTCCCCGGCCAGGCGTAAGATTTCAGCAGCCGGAGGGCTTTCTCGGATATTCCCATCAGATATTTATTGGCTTTCTTTTTATAGAGGTTCAGGAAGTGGCTCACCAGCAGGGGGATGTCTTCTTTTTGCTCCCTTAGCGGCGAGAGCTTGATGGGGAAGACATTGAGGCGATAAAAGAGGTCTCTCCGGAAAAAGCCCTTCTCTATGGCCTTTTCCAGAGGGGTATTGGTGGCGGCAATCACCCTCACATCGGTAACTATCTTCTGGTTTCCCCCGACCCGGGTAAACTCTCCCGACTGGAGCACCCGCAGCAGCTTGACCTGGGCTGCAGGGCTCAACTCGCTCACCTCATCAAGGAAGACAGTCCCTCCGTTAGCCTCCTCAAACTTTCCTATCTTGCGGCTCCTGGCGTCGGTGAATGCCCCCTTCTCGTAGCCGAACAGCTCGGTCTCCAGCAGGGTCTCCGGTATGGCACCGCAGTTGATTTTTATGTAGGGTTTATGATGGCGGGGGCTGTGCTGCTGAATGAGGTCGGCAATAAGCTCCTTGCCGGTACCGCTCTCTCCGTCAATAAGCACCGTGGCGGAGCTCTCTGCCACCTGCAGCGCCAGTTCCACGCACCGCTTCAGCCGGGGGCTGTTGCCGATAATCATCTCGCTGGCCCTCACTCCCTTGAGCTCCCTCTGTAGTCTCAGCACCTCTGCCGACAGCCAGTCCCTCTCCAATGCCGTGGCTGCCTGATTGGCAATCCCTTCGATGAGTTCCACCTCATTGGGGCTGAAAGGGGGTCGACGCTTGAGCCAGATGAGGTTGATGGTGCCGAAGAACTTCTCTCCGATAAAGATGGGAGAAATGAGCGCCGACTTCCCCCGGAAGAGCTTCCCCAGGTAGTAGCTGGCATACTCGTCCTCCTCGGGGTTGGCCAGGGAGATGGAGCGGCGGCTGTGGATGAGCTGGTGGACCAGGGGATTGGTGGTGGAGATGGTTCCTGTGCGGTCAATCCCTTCCAGATATTCGGGGCGGGGGGAGCGGAAGGAGTGAAAATGTAGATACCTCTCCGAGGAGTCGAGCACCCCCATGCAGCCAATGCCCGCCTTCAGCAGCGCAATAGACTTGTCAATGACAAAGGTCGATATCTCATCAAAATCTACCTTGGAATTTATGCCGTTGGCTATCTCCAGCATTATTTTGAGATTCTCCGCCTCCCTCTCCTTCTCAGTGTAGATTTTGGTGTATTGAAAGCCGATAGCCATCTGCTGGACTAACGATTTTATGATGCTGACCTCGTAAGGGGTCCATTGATGCGGTTGCGAGGAGAAGTGGAGACCGATGACCCCCAGAAGATTCTCCTGAAAGATTATGGGGACCATGAGGATGGAGCGGCTCTTCAGTCCCTCCAACTCGCTGTGGAGCACTGGCTCCAGCGCAGCATGGGCGATGTCATCTATGGCCACAGGGGAACGATTCCTCAGCTGTCCCCCCTTCAGGAAGAGACTGTCCAGCCGTATGGCTCTCCCCAGGGAGCTGGGTATCCCCTTCTCTCCCAGATACTCATAGTTCACTCTCGGGGTCCGTCCAGGCGTGCAGAGGATGAGATGACAGCGGCTGACCTCCATCATCTTCCCCACCTCGTTTGCCGTAGCCTGCAGGAACTTGTCCAGGTCAATCACATCGCATATCTCGGGGCTGATCTGGTTGACAATGGCCTCCTTAGCCTGATGCATCTTAAGCTGTCTTTCCAGCGAAAGAGTATCAATCTTCATAAGCTTACTCCTTGTAAGTCAGTGTTAAAATAATAGCAGAAGAAGAGGGGGGTGTCAAGGGGTATTGTGTCAGTTTGATACAATAATTTTATCATAGCTTACATTTCGGGACTTAATGCCACATATTCCTCCTTTTTTCATAATAACTGGGACATAATGACACAAAAGCGGAATTGTCGGAGCCCTTTCCATCGGGCTCTTAGCGCACCCAGGTGGCTATTTCCTTGTTTTTCAATAAATTACAGCGGGAGAAGTGTATGTGAGCATCATCCTGTAGGGTGGAACCGTTCTTGCATTATTCACAACAATTAAGAGGCAATTATGGGAGTTGCTTTAGGTCTGGACATCGGTTCGGTAAGCATTAAGTTATCTGCTCTGGGCGACCCCTCCGATGCGTCTCTGTTGCGTGATTTTGCCAGGCGAGGAGGGAACTTTATCGCTTTTGGTGATGGTCACAGACCCGGGGGAGATTCTCAACCATTGCTGGTTTCCAGGTATCGGAGGATAAAGGGTCAGCCGATTCATGCGGCTCGGGAGCTGTTAAAAGAAATTCTGCAGTTCATTCCCCAGGAGAAGATTGAGGGTCTGCGTATCACCGGCTCTGGCGGGAGAGTGATAGCCGAGATCCTGAAAGGGAGAGTGGAGAACGAGTTCAAAGCCATCGCCTTGGGAACTGGCTTTCTCTATCCGGAGGTGCGCACCATCTTTGAGATGGGCGGAGTCTGCTCCAAGTATATCAGGCTGGAGCCCAATGAGGATACAGGGGCGCTGGAGATTGTAGATTATGAGACCAACGGGGACTGTGCAGCAGGAACCGGCTCCTTCATAGACCAGCAGGCATCAAGGTTGCTCTATAAGATTGAAGAGGTAGGCGATATTGTCAAGACTGCCGAGAAGGCGGCGAAGATAGCGGGTCGCTGCTCTGTTTTTGCCAAGTCAGATATGATTCACGCCCAGCAGAAGGGCTACACCCCTCCCGAAGTGCTCAGGGGTTTGTGTGAGGCGGTGGCTCGCAATTTCAGAAGCGCGGTGGTGAAGAACAAAAAAGTGGTTCCCCCGGTTGCCTTTGTAGGTGGAGTAGCTGCAAACACCGGGGTGGTGGCGGCCATGGAAGAGCTACTGGGGATGGAAAAAGAGAGTCTTTTTATACCACCTTATTACGCCTGGTTAGGGGCTATCGGTGCGGCGCTGCTGGAAAAGAGGGAGGTGCAGCAAAAGGGTAAGCAATTCCGTCTGCACAAAGGGGTGGAGAGTCCGGAGATGAGTTTCCCCACCAGTGAGCCCCTCTCTATGGAGAAGGTGATACTGCTAAGGGATAGGGTGAAGCCTTTCAGTTTTGCCGGCAAGCAACTTCCTGTTAAGGCTTATCTGGGGATTGATGTGGGCTCTGTAAGCACCAATCTGGCGGTCATTGATGAGGAAGGCGAGGTCATCAAGGATATCTATGTCAAGACCGAAGCTCGTCCCATCGAGGTAGTACATCGCGAGCTGCAGCGGATACAGAAGGAGATAGGAGATAAGATAGAGATCTGTGGGGTGAGCACTACCGGCTCGGGGCGGGAGCTTATCGGCAAGCTGGTGGGGGCAGACACCATCAACGACGAGATAACCGCGCATAAGACCGGAGCCAGCTTCATCGGTAAGAAGATGCTCGACCTGCAGGTGGATACCATTTTTGAGGTCGGGGGGCAGGACTCCAAGTTCATCAGTCTGGAGGATGAAATAGTAGTCGATTTCACCATGAACGAAGCCTGTGCCGCGGGGACCGGCTCCTTCCTTGAGGAACGTTCGGAAGAGCTTGAGGTGAACATTATTGGCGAGTTCGCCAGGCGAGCCCTCGGTTCCCCTGCGCCTATCAAGCTGGGAGAACGGTGCACGGTGTTTATGGAAATGGATGTCACCTCCTACCAGCAGAGGGGAGCCGCCACGGACGACCTGATCGCCGGCTTAGCTTACTCGGTGGTCTATAACTACCTCAATCGGGTTGTGCGCGAGAGGAAGATAGGGAATGTGATTTTCTTCCAGGGAGGGACTGCTTACAACGATTCGGTGGCGGCTGCCTTTTCCAAGGTGCTGGACAAGAAGATCATCGTCCCTCCTTACAATGGGATACTGGGAGCCATAGGGGTAGCCCTGCTGGTGAAGGAGAAGATGTCCCTGACCGGGGAGAAGACCAAATTCCGGGGCTATGACCTCCATCAGATAGACTACCAGCTGAAGGAGTTCACCTGCAAGGCATGCACCAACTACTGCAACATCCAGATGTTCAAGGTGGAGGGTGAGCGAACCTACTGGGGTGATAAGTGCTCCGAGATGTTCCGCAAGCGGGCGGTGGTGGAGACCAAGCCGGTTATCCCCGACCTCCTCTCTCTCAGGGACCAGCTCCTGTTCGAGGGATACGACCCTGATACAGGGGATGGACCCCGCATAGGGATTCCCCGAGGCATGTATTTCTACGAGCACTTCCCCTTCTGGAACACCTTCTTCCAGGAGCTTGGCTTCAGGGTCCATCTCTCCGAGGTCACCACCCGCAAAGCAGTCAACGATGGGCTGGACACCATCGTAGCCGAGCCGTGCTTCCCGGTTCAGGTGACTCACGGGCATGTGAAGAATCTTCTGGAGGCAGGGGTCGATTATATATTCCTCCCCAATCAGATAAACGCCGAATGCAGCGATAAGGGGGTGGAGTCGTATGTCTGCAATTGGGGTCAGACCCTGCCTTTTGTGATAATCAATGCCCCAGCCTTTGAGCCATACAGGGAAAAGTTCATCATACCCACCCTCCGCTTCCGGGAGGGGAGGAAGTATATCTTTCAAGAGATGTTCCAGTGGATGAAGCGGTTTAAGCTAAGAAGCTCAGCGGTGAAAGCCGCCCTGAATAAAGCGTATGAGGCTCAACACATCTTTGCTCATAGGTTGCTGGAGATGGGGAAGGAGGCGCTGGCTAAGCTGGAATCGGAGGGGAGGAAAGGGATTGTGCTGGTCGGCAGACCTTATAACATTAATGATAAGGGACTCAACCTGGATGTCGGCGGAAAGCTGAGGGACTATTATGGGGTCAATGTCATCCCCATGGACTTCCTTCCCATAGAGGAAATAGACATTGACGACATTAATGACAATATGTACTGGAGTTATGGTCGCAAGATACTGGCTACCGCCAAGTTCATCCGTGACCTTCCCTACCTGCATATCATCTATATCACCAACTTCAAGTGCGGTCCTGACTCCTATGTGAAACACTATGTGGTGGATGCCTCGCAGCGCCCCTTCCTCTGCCTGCAGTTTGACTGCCACAGCAACGATGCCGGCATTCTTACACGCTGCGAAGCCTATCTGGACAGCAAGGGTATTTTAAGATGGTGGAGGGAAAAATGGGAGTAGCGCCCGAACTGAAAGGGAGAACACTCTATATTCCGCGGATGACTTACGGGGGAGCCAAGGCCTTCGCCGCCGCAACGCGCTCGGTGGGGATAAACGGGCAGCTGTCACCCGAGTCGAGCAAGCGCACTCTGGAGCTGGCCAAGCATTATACCTCGGGGGACGAGTGCTATCCCCAGCAGGTTACCCTGGGAGAGTTCTTGCATGTGATGAGGAGCAAGGATTTCGTCCCCGGGAAGACCGCCTTCTTCATGCCCACCGCCGGTGGTCCCTGCCGATTTGGTCAGTATGCCACCTATATGAAGCGGCTGCTGAGGGACTTTGGCTACCAGGAGGCGATTGTCGTCTCCCCTACCAGTGATAACAGCTATGATGAGGTGGGAAAGGAGGCGGGTGCCGAGCTGATGCGCACCGGCTGGAGGGCGCTGGTGTGTGCCGACATTCTGAGGAAGATGCTGCTGAGAACCCGCCCCTATGAGCTCCACAAGGGGGATACCGACCAGGTCTATGAGGAGTCGCTTAATTCCATTTGCCGGGTGCTGGAGAGAAAGGGAGTCAAGCACAAGGAGAGGCTGGCTCAGTTGGTGGATGCCATGACCGAAGCTCGTGGAAAATTCCGTAGCATACCCGCCCGCTACGACAAGAGCCGTCCGCTCATCGGGGTGGTGGGGGAGATATTCTGCCGCCTCAACCGCTTCAGCAACGACGAGTTGATAAGAATCATTGAGGAGCAGGGTGGAGAGGCGTGGCTCTCCGATGTATCGGAGTGGATATGGTACACCAACTGGGACCAGGTAAAGAACATCATCCGCAAGGGGAAAAAGGTCTCCCTGGAGATGCTGGGAGCCAGGCTGAAGAACTACATCCAGAAGCAGGACGAGCACGCCCTGCTGGAGCCCTTCCACGAGGATTTGCGGGGCTACGAGGAGCCCGAGCACATCGAGGTGGTTTTGAATTACAGCGAGCGCTATCTCCCGCCCCGGGGCTCCCTGGGGGAGATGGTGCTCAGCGCCGGTAAGGCTATCTATGTGTATGAGAAGGGGGCTGATGGAATAGTGGATATCTCACCTTTCACTTGCATGAACGGGATAACCTGTGAAGCCATCTATCCCAACCTCAGCCGCGACCACGATGGTATCCCCATTCGCATCTTCTATTTTGACGGTACCCAATCCAACCTCGACCGCGATATGGGGATATTCATGGAATTAGCCAAAAGCTATCAACGCCGAAAGAAGAAAAAGAGGGTATACCCTTCCTGCTTCAATTAATCCTCATATTCCTGCCTTTTTGTGACGCTTCCCGCAGCGCCGATACTTTATGGCTTGACTTTTAGCCTGGCATCTATTATTATGCTATTTGATAAAATGAGAAGGGCAATAAGGATTATTTAAGCTTAGGAGGATATGATGTTCGGCTCCATCGGGGTGCCGGAGTTAATTATTATCTTTATTATCGCCCTGCTCATATTCGGACCGCGAAAGCTACCCAAGATTGGCAAGTCAATAGGAAGAACCCTGGCGGAGTTTAAGAGGGCATCTTCCGACCTTAAGAGCACTCTTGAAGAGGAGATTGAAACAGAGGAGACCAAGCCGGAAGTCAAAAAGGAGAAAGAGAAGCCCCATCACGAGCTAAAAGGTTGATGAAGAAGAATGAAGCCGCGTTCAGAAAGATGTCGTTTCTCGAGCATCTGGATGAATTGCGGAAGCGGTTGTTCATATCCATTATTGCCATCCTGGTTGGATTCCTCATCTGCTGGTTCTTTTCCAAAGATATTTACCTTTTTTTAGCCCGCCCGGTAATAGAATACCTCCCTCCCGAGGATAAGAAGTTAGCTTTTACCTCCTTGATTGACCCCTTCTTCCTCTATATGAAAGTCGCTTTTCTGGCGGGAATCTTTCTGGCGGCGCCGGTGGTGATTGGTCAGTTGTGGCTGTTTATATCGCCCGGACTCTACAAAAAGGAGAAAAAATACGCCTTCCCTTTCATCATCTTCGCCTCCCTCTTCTTCATTGGCGGAGGTGTGTTCGGCTACTATGTAGCTTTCCCTATGGTGTGCCGATTTCTGCTGGGCTGGGGAGAGCCATTCCGTCCCATCATCACCATCAGGGAATATCTCTCCATGGCTTCCAAAATCCTTCTTGGGCTCGGGCTGGTGTTTGAGCTCCCTATTCTCATCTTCTTCCTCGCCCGGCTGGGGCTGGTTACGCCGCGATTTTTAATCAAGAATTTGAAGTATGCGGTGTTAATATGCTTCATCATCTCGGCGATTATCACCCCCACCCCGGATGTGGTTACCCAGAGCACCTTTGCCGTGCCCATGATTGGGCTTTATTGCCTGGGGATTCTTATCGCCATAGTCTTCGGCAAGAAGCGGGAAGCAGAAGAGGAGGAAGAGGACGAGGAAGAGAGTTCTGAGGAATAATAAGGGGAGGGGGCTTTATTTTATCTTCTTTTTTGGTGGATTAACGGCTTTTTTGATGTGTTCGGAGATCTCCTTGTTGGCATCCTCCATCAGTTGCTTCATCTGCTTGTCTTCACCTACATTTTCCAGTAAGGGGACCAGGCGGGAGTTGTAGCTGTTGATTTTCAGCTCTTCGTCTAAAAACAGCCTCAACTCGCCGATATCCTCGCCATCTTTACCGCCATAGCAGATGATGGTGTTACCTTCCCTCCAAGGGGACGGGGTGGAAGCGCCCGCGAAGGCTCCCAGCACAATGTCAATCTGCTGGTGGTCACGGCAGAGCACGCGGGCTTCTTCCAGAGAGAGGGCGGCTAAGAGTATTATCAGATGGCAGTTTTTCTTGAGTTCGCCCAGAGCTTGGGAGATAGCCTTCTCTGGGGGGAGGATTTCGGCCTGGGGTAAGAGAGTGGGGGGGAGATGAAATCGTTCCGTATCGGCACACAAGCCCATGATGCCCACTTTTATCTCTCTGCCGGGGGCGTTTTCGTGAGATGGCAAGGAAAGCTCCTTAATAATGGAGGGGCTCACCAGGGGGGCGGAGGAGTCGCTGGTTAGGATGTTGGCGCTGATAAAGGGGAATTGGACTTCCTGCTGCATCTCGCGGAAATATGCGATGTCGCGCCCCAGCTCGTTCCATCCCAGGTTGGCGACCTCCACCTGCATATAGTTCATCCCCTGAATCAGGTAGCGGGTCTTTATCCTGCTCATTTCGCTGTTCAGCCAGCTGAAGTTGCCGGCATCGACTAACAGCCGCGGCACATCAGGGAATTGGCTGGCTACCTGCTTTATATAATTAGCCCGCCGGGCTAACCCTCCCTTGGGAATTTTTCACCCGCAGGGCTCTATGTAACCGGAGACATTGCCGGTGTATAAGATGATAAGGTCGGGTGTTTTCTCTTTATCGCCCCGAGGCTTTTCATGAATTGCCCAGGCGAAGGATGCCATTAGCCCTGCCACCAGGAGCAACAGAACTATTAAGGATGCCCATCTGGTACACATCGCTCTCCTCCGTCCATAATGATAGCATATATTGCGGCAAAACCCAAAGGCAATGAAGTGATTTCTATTGCCAAATCCGATAATTTTTACCTATGTCAGGTTTTTTCCGTCCTGCCACCTTTACCCCTGAACAATAATAAGAAATCTAAGAAAAGACTTAATCCCCATTTTAAGGCTTTATTTTTTGGCAGTTAATTTTTTAATTGACATTATTAGCATTTTAATGATATTTTACTTTCGTATTAATAGATTATAAAAGGGAGCAGAATCAATGATATAAATCAAAAATTTTCAAAATGTTTTTACTTCTGAGCTCTGCCAGACAATCATTGTGCTGGGGAAAGAGGTTTTCGACCTATTTTAAAAAGGAGGTGACATCATGAAGCATCAAAGATTAGGGGGAGAAAATGTAAATCCAACCTTCTGGGAAGGCACTTCTACGGAGAGAGTATCGGTTAATCCTCTCAATGGCGATATATGGTATGAAACCGATACAGAGAAATTATATGTAGGGATTACTATTAATGGTTCAGTTACCTGGGTGCTTTTTTCGGAAATTGCAGGAGCCTTTACCGCAGTAACCTCCAAGCTTAAAGACGCAGTATCAAAAACACACACACAGAATTCAGCCCCAGGTTTAGAGGCTCAGTCTCACAATTTGGAAATAAATAATCCCCAGGTGCCCGATGTATTAGGGGATAAGGGAAGTGGCGGTGCTTCTGCAAAAAACCCAGGGAACCCTGTGGCTTCCGAGGAGGCTAACCATTCGTTGATGCTCGGAAAGCAATGGAAAGAGGTTTGTAGTAGAACAGATATTGCGTCCTTCCTATGCGGTTGCTACATTCCCGAAAAGCATCGCTGGGTGTTTGGATGTGGTCACGCCGATACAGCGAAAGTTATATACACTGATAACCTCGAAACCTTCACCATTGCCAGAAGCTTTTCCAATACCGAACAGGTAAAAGCGATGATTTATATTGAATCAACACAGCGTGTGGTGATGGGTTTGGCAAAGAGAGTTGGGGGAACTAATGGAAAGCCTGAGATATGGACCTCCGATGACTTTTGTGAATCAGAATTTACCAAGCGGGCAGACTTATCAACTTTAGGTGTTGGAACCACTAAGACATTCAGGATTAATGAACTTTTAGAATTAAATGATGGAACCATTCTGGCTTTTACCGGAGGGGCTGCTTACAAAATTTTCAAGAGCACTGACCAGGGGATAAGCTGGTCAAAGCTGAGCCAGTTGACGGGCACTCATCAGATTTTCGCCGTAGACTATGATAGGGAGCATGATGTGATAGGAATGGGAGCCATAGGTGCAACCAATCCTGGTTTTTATTATAGCACTGACGGTGGCAAAACCATCAATGAAGGATATAAGACCGATGGAAGTGGAGACCCTGCAAGGATAAACCAAAATACGGTTCATGCCGTTGCTTACGACTCCGATACTGAAAGGTGGTATTTTGGCACCGCACCTGATGGTTATTTATATCGTGTTGATAGAGATAAAATTGGAAACTATGGTGATTATAGTGAAGCTAAAAAATATAGACGCCCCGGAACACCTCCAGCATTCTGGGTTGACACAAGTTGCTGCGTTCTCAAGCTCCATTATGTTAAAGATTGGGGCAGAATGTTTGCCTATGTCTGTCATGATGAAGATGGAGCCCCTCCAGGAGTTGCAGAATATACAGAGGTTTGGAGTTGGACAGATGGCTCGGGTCAATCCCAAAATATTGAATGGGATAGCTATACACCGAGAAGGCTGATAACCGGGCGCAGCAGGTCTTCCATTAGAGAGCTTTGTGCTCACCTTTACGCTGATGGTAAGTTCGTGATGGGTGCAGCCGAATCTGCAAGTACCGGAGTAAGGCTATTTGTTAAAGGATACCAGCTTAAGCCAATACTTTCTTTCTATGCAACGGATATGAGCCCCGCTGGAACTAAGCCAAATCTCGGGAAGATAGGTTATTGCCCGACAAGAAACTTTGACGATAACCATGAAGAGACGGTGCATTTATCGTTCCCTCTGTATATGTTTGATATGTCAAAAGACATAAGGATCAGGCTGGTTTATTGTATGATGGACCGATGGCAAGCAGATCATGGTAGACAACTGAAGGTCGATATTAACTATTGCATCGTAAAAAGAGATAAAGTTCTCAACCCGGGACCAACTGCTGAAATGACTAAGAACATAACAGTAAGCGATAATGCGAAAGAATACGAACATTTCGATGAATTGAGCATATCCAGAGCTAATCTGGAGCATCCTTCGGATATTGTGGGTGTTAAATTAACAAGAGATGGTGATGATAATCACAATGACACGAGAAATGGCGACTGGTGTCTGATAGCAGTTCATTTATTCCAGGATGTGTGATATAATACAAAAAATGCCCTTTCAGGAGCAAGAAAAGCTGGAAGTCAATTAATGAAATCTCTATCTGGTATAATATAGTAGAGAGA
>CABWKN010000023.1 GCA_902505605.1 Candidatus Guanabacterium sedimentis | reverse complement strand
AGCAATGATAGCTATCGCAATGGAAAAGCCCCTCTAGAGCTTGCTCTGGTCTCTTTGCCTGATAAACATTGGCTTGATTATTGCGTTAATTTATGAATGACAGACACATTTAACTTTACAGTCCCAAATCAATACTTTTTTGATTTTCACTGCTTTTTTTACTAATCAAATAATGAGAGATACCCGTCTATCGATTCCTATGATAATGCGGTATAATATATAGAAGATGATGCCAAGCGTTTAAAATCAACAAGAGTTTGTAAAAATGGAAAATAACGCCAAGAAGTATGCCATACCCATTCTATTCCTTTTCCTGCTGGTGTTAGCAGCGGGGCTTCATGCGCAGAGTGATGACCAGGCTAAATGGGATGCCACCATGTTTGGGGCTTGGGTCTTTAGTGAGCATATTTTTTTCGGCATCGGTGGTGCAGTGGGATACAGCTTTACCCATCGGCTGGAGTTAGAAGGGGAGGGGTATATTTTTTTTGCTGACCCTATTGTTTACGGTGTAAGCGGAGGATTGCTCTGCAATCTCGAGCTCTTACGGGGTAGGTTATATCCTTATGTTCTAGGAGGAATATCAGTAATTGGACAGAGAGGGGAGGCATGGCCCTATTTGATGTGGGGCGGAGGGATAAAATGCGCTGTAATGGAGAACTTAAGCATACGGTTTGACCTCCGCTTTCACATGTATGAAACCGAAGGCTGGCTGAGGATGGCAATTGGGTTTATGTGGACCTTCCACTAATGAGGGCAGATATTATGAGATATAAAGTAGCCATTATATCCCTTTTCCTGCTGGTGATAGCCACGGGGCTTCATGCGGAGAGTGATGACCAGGCTAAATGGGATACCACCCTGTTCTGGCATATAGGCTTGGGTGATGGTTCTCATCACGGTTTCGGCGGGGCGGCGGGGTACAGCTTTAACTCCCCGGTGGAACTGGAGGGTGAGTTTTATCTTATGTCTGGTGAAGTTGGCATGTTATACGGAGTAAGCGGAGCGCTGCTCTATAATTTCCAGATCCAAAACAATAAATTATGCCCATATATCCTGGGTGGCTTCTCAGTATTAGGAGCTATATCAGATAGAGGTGGTGCGGATATGTTCCTTATGTTGGGCGGGGGGGATGAAATTAGCGATACAAAAGGAGAAGAACTACAGGATACGCTTTGACCTTCGCTGGCACCCCGCCGAGGATGGCTGGATGAGGGTCTCCATCGGGTTGATGTGGCTATTCCACTGAGGCCAAGCTAACAATAGGCGGAACACTAATGCATCCTGCATTATTAATGTGGTCTTATAATTTCATGTTAGTCTCCGGCTATGCGGGTGTTTTCGGGATCTCGGTCCTTGGAACAGCGACAATTTTCTTTGTGTTACCCATTGATGCCATTATTTTCGCTTCGGGTGGTTATCTCAATCCTCTGTTATCGGGCATAATTGCCGGTATGGGAACAGCCTTAGGGGAATTGTCAGCCTATTATGTGGGCAGAGCAGGGAGAAAGCTGGTTGACCTGAAGAGAAAGAAGAAAGCGCTTATAAAGGTTGAGAGAATGTTTCGCAAATACGGCTTCTGGACTATTCCCATTTTTTCCTTTACGCCCCTGCCCATGGATGTGATAGGATTGGTGTGCGGCGGAACAAGATACAATGTAAAGAAGTTCTTTGTGGGTACTCTGATAGGAAAGGTTCCCCGGGCTTTAATTCTCACCATTGCGGGAGGTTATGCCATACCCTGGGTTATTGAGTTGGCGAAGATTTTCGGCGTGGATTAAGATACGGTAAGCCCTGGTGGGTATTGTCTTGGTACTGTATACGATTTGCCCCTCTCAAAAAGCACTTCTATTACCTAATTTCTTCATACTCCTTTCTGAATGCAGTTCAGGAGCAACGCTCAGCTACGATGTAAAAACATTGTTAGTGAAGGTAATAGAATCCAGATGAGATTCGTCCCTGCCTGAGCGGGGAAAAAGCAAAACTCGAATGCGCAAGCTTCCTTATCCCCATAATCTTGAATTAGTACTCCCCCACTTCCACCACTGGCTCTCCTTTATTGGCAGGAGGGGTGGCGATAATATAGAGAATCTGTCCGGTGAAAGGAGCGAAAATCGTCTCCAGCTTGTTTCCAAAATAGTCGGTTACATAGCCGATGGGCTGCCCTTTGTGCACATAATAGCCTCTTTTAATCAACGGGTAAAAGATTCCGTCATGATTGGACCGAATTACCTCATATTTTTTGATGTAAGCCGGTCGCCCGAAATCCTTCACCTCGCCTTCGATCATGTGCAAGTATTTCAGGACATTATCAATCCCTCTTAACAGCCGCTGCACAGACTCTTCGTCCAAAATCCCCAGCTGACCCGACTCGGTGGTAAAAGCCGGCTTGCCCATCTGGATGGCGGTGTTATCAACATAAACAGTAGCTTTAGCGTCCTGCGGGCGTTGGCTTTCGATAATGGGGTAAATGCCAAAGGCTTCGACCAATTTCTTTGAGGCTGCGTCTACCTCGGGGTTCCCTCCCTTTGACCAGTAAGAATAGGGAATCAGCGCCTCATTACCGTCTCCGCAGTGAAGGTCAATGAGGTAATCGCATCGGGTAATGATTTCCTGAGTGATGGTATGGGCAATGCGTTGGGATATGCTGCCCTCGGGGTCACCGGGAAAGACACGGTTTAAATTCAGCCAATCGTAGGGATTATAATAAATGATTCTCTTCTGAAAAGCCTGCAGATTGGCGATGTGCACCAGCAGCACGGTGCCCTTTAATTTTTGAGGGTCAAGCTGAGCTCGCACCCTTATTAGCGCTTCAATAGGTGGGTACTCATACGCATGAACGCCAGCATTGAGCGCCAGCACCGGTCCCGGTTGACTGCCGTTAATAATGGAAATCGGTATTTGAGCATCGGGATAAGTGCCTCCCTCAACCTCAAGGAATCCCGACACCGTCTGTCCCGGGAGAGCCTTTATCTCTCCGATGGTAACTACCCTCCCCTCCTGTTCAGGCTGGGCAAGGGATACGCCGCCGGCTATCAACAAAAAAGCGACCAGACATATCAAGACTGTCTTCCTGTCCATTTTCTCCTCCTATAAAGAGTGCTTTACTTTTCTCATGGTGCTAAAAATTTTAGCATAATTGCACCAGGTCATTCCTAAAAACATATAACACGGGAGATATGTGATGTCAACGCAAATTGAGGGAGTTGACAAGAGGCGAGAATACTATTTTTAATAACAAGAGTTTATAATTTCCGATATAGTATTATTTGGTACGATTTTCTATCCGTTGGAAAGGCTCTTTCATCCTTTTTGCTGCATAAGTGCTGGGAATATATGTCATCCCATATGTTGAATGAGTAAATCTGCGGTTTACCTTCATATCCACTACACTCTTATACACAGCAATGGCTTCGTCCCTTCTTCCCAGCAGGTCCAGCATGTGCCCCTGCCAGATTAATGCCATTACCGAATATACCTTGTCATCTTGCTCCAGGGCGAATTCATAGAGCTTCCTGAAAACAAGCAGCGCCTCTTCATAATTTTTGAAATCATACAAAGCAAAGCCTGTCTTCAAAAAATCCGATGAAAGAATAAATTTTTTGAGCCATTCCCTTGAGTATTCTTTTACCAGCTTTCTGTTGGATTCATAGCCCCAGTCGTATGATTCCAGCATTCCCACCGGCTGCCGTTCTTTTTCCTTCTTCCATTCAGCAAGGTATGTTTTCCAGGCGGCTAAACCTGCATCTGAGATTTCGGGCAGGCTTTGGATGAAATCTTTCAGGACAAGGAAAAATTTTTCAGGCTCAGCAGCGTAGGGGTCGTGGCTCGAATGTTCGAATATCACCACTTTGGCTCCAGGATGGTCAGGCTGCAGTACATCCAGTTTATCATCACTCCAGGTCACATCCCATAAAGCATCTTTAATCAGGTCCCATTTATCCTCTATCACCAGAGTGGGAATGGGGCAGTTATCAAAGACCCCGCTCAAGTTGACTTTATTCCTGCTCTTACTCATAATTTTGTTAAAATCAATATCGCTTTTCGACTCATAGAGAGCGTTCTGAGCCATCCTTTCCTTTGAGGGCTTATAATAATGTTGGTGCTTCCAATTCCCGTTCAGGTCAAGGTTGTATATGAGAAGTTTCCAATAATGTTCCCATGAGAGTTTCTTCTCATCATACAGTGTGCGCAGCTCGGTGTGGATTTCTTTCAGTCTTTCCTTTTCTTCCTGGGAAAGATAATCGAACTTTGCAGTCGGAATGAGATTTGAGGGCAAACTCAGGGCACCGGAGCTTACCAGGACCAGGCCGGCGACACTGTGGGGATAATTTACCGCATAATACGGTGCCAGGAATCCTCCGTAGGAATGACCGAGCAAGACCCATTTATCAATATTCAGCGCCTTACGCAGGTTTTCCAGGTCGTTTACTGCCTGTTCCACAGTGTATCCCTGTCCCTTCTCATAGTCGGAGAGCCCGCATCCCCTCTGGTCGTAATAAATGACCCTGGCAAATTCTTTTGCCTGTGAAAAATGGGGATGAAAATAGTGATGGGTAGCACCGGGTCCTCCGCTGATAAGCACCAGCGGAATGCCCTGCCCTTCCTCCTCCATATAGAGCTGGCAGTCGCCCACATTGACCCTACGCTTGATAAGGTCCAATCGGTCGCACCACCGGGTCACTTGAGGAATGTCCGTAATCAGCTCTTTTTCAATGTGGACATTTCGGTCCAGGAAGGTCTCCTTTTCCTCTTTGACCGATTTTTCCTGAGATGGGGTGTAAGCTGCCATTATGCCTGTCAATAGGACAAGCAGCAACACTATGCCCAGGCGTTTCATTTTCTTCCCCCTTTTAAAAATCTCAGATGGTTTACCCTTACTTTATTTTTTTAAAAAAAGGGGTCGCGCTTCCCTGAAATGCCTCGTTTTTTAATCTTCTATTGATATAAATCACTGTCGCTGAAAGGGTGTTTTGAGGCGCTCTTCCACCCATTCCCGGTTGATTCTCATATGATATTGGTCATGCTGGCTGTTGATGCCTTCGCCTCTCTCCAGAGCCTCACGGTAGCGCTGCAGAGCTTCCTCCCGGCGACCGAGAATATCGAGAATGTGTCCCTGCCACACGATGACCCAGGCTTGTCCTTCGGTCAATTTAGCGGCGCGCTCGAAGGCTTCCAGCGCCTCGGAATAGTACTCCCCATCATACAGGGTAAGCCCGAGCTTCTTCCACACATTAAAATCTGCTGAGTTGAGCTCCTGGGCTTTATGAAACAGGTCGAGGGCTTGCTTGCCGACCCCTGTCCACTCCATCTGGTCGGTTCTTTTGCTCAGCTCTTTTTCGGTCATTTCTGGCGGGGGGACCACCAGCGGCAGTTCGCCGTGCGGGTCGAGCTTTACCTCCTTGAGCGGGGCTGTGCTTTCAAACTTGAGCACATTTACCTCTAACAGGCGGTCGGTGAACTGGAGCTGTTGTGTATCGTCCTGGAAGTAAGCCACCACTGGCACCGGCATTTTCAGCGTGCCCAGGCATTCCACCCGCACATCGGTCACATATCGGTTCTCCTGTTTGGTGCTTTTCTGGGAGGTAATCTGATACGACAGATATCGGTTAGAGCGCACCCACTGGTCGAAGAACCACCCCAGGTTCTGCTTGCTCTCCTCCTCGCACACAGCCTGAAACTCATGGGTGCCTAATCGGCGTCCGGCAAACTCCTGGAGGCAGCGTTGATAGATGCGGTCAAAGGTCTCCTGCCCCAGCACACACGCCAGGGCGCTGATGACACTAAACCCTTTACTATGCTCCACCACATTGTTGTAATCAAAATCAACCTCATCAAGCTGCTCGGCAGTCAGCTCTATGGTGGTGTCCAGGTGCTGCCGCACGCCTTCGATGTAACCCTGCATCATCCCCCGATGCCTGTCACTCATTCCTCTGGCACGGCAATATTCTCGGTCGGTGTAAATACCCATGCCAATCATCAGCCAGCCCCAGTCGATGGGCTCTTTATTGAGGACATATTCCAGCCAATACTGATGACCGATTTCATGGGCGGTGATCCATTTCCAATGCGTATCGGGGACCTCGGTGAACCGCTGCTGTCCGTGGATGGCTACCATGCCGGTGGCCACCGGGTAGCCCCCCATGGGTCGGTCGTCCCCGGGGATGATGGTCAAGCTCTGGTAGGGATAGAGTCCGAAGCGCCCCCCATAGAAGTTGACCACATCCACCGCAGTTGACAGAAGCAGGCGCGCCAGCTCCACATCCCGGTCAATATAAAAGCATCGCACCAGCACCTCTCCGGCAAGTGATTCAATAGCCTTATGCTCCTTTCCGAGGTATAATCCAAATGAGCGAACCCCCTGGGCGCGATAATATCCTGACTTTTCGTCTAATCGACCGCTGGTAGCCAGAGCATACTCCGCGGGGACCTGCAGTTTGACCTCAAAATCCTCGTGCGTCCAGAATCCCCACCACAGTCGGGGATGCCATACCGTCAATTTGATTTTATCCTGCGTTCCGAGTGCGGGTAAGCTGCGGGAAAATTTCAGGTTGAGCTCAATGCGCTTGCCGGGACGGAGGACCTGTGGAAGGTCAAAAAGAATCGGCGAGGGGAGATTCACCTGTCCGGGCTCAGCCGCAATGGGAACCGGCTTCCCTTTGACGGTGATTTCCAGTGTCTGGTCGCTGCTTATCGCCCAGTCAAGGGCAAGGCGGTGAATGGGTCTCGGAGTGCTGTTGGTAAATCGTATTACTTGGGTACCTTCTAACAGAGCGGCAGAAGAGTCAATCCGGCAGTCTATGGTATAGTGCGCCTGGGGAGGAATATCCGGAACCCAATAGTTAGCCCTGGTGAAGCCGTTTTCCTTGATGGGTTCCGGTCCGCAATGAACATAAATTATTAGCAATAAGCAAGCAGCTACAAGATAGGAAAGATTTCGCTTATTCACTTTGACCCCCTTTTGTATAATGATTTTACATTTGCCTGTTATCTGAGATGATAACATACAGAATAATTGTGTGCAATTTAAGCACTATGAGCGCTGCAGCTGCACATACCACGCTATGAGGGAGATGTCTTTGCTTTATTTCTCGCCAGTTCAAAGCTTAAAAAATATATCACAAAAAATGTATTTTGGCAATTTTTTAGCCTAATAAATAATCGGCGGTCGCTTAAAAAACTACGACCGCCGTATCCAAGCTGAGTATGTTGTGGTCTACTTTTCTTCGGGCATGTAGGAAAGGTCTGGGCGAAATCTGCCAGTTCTGAACTCTAATTTCCTGCAAATAGCAAACCATTTTGCCGATAACTCCTGGTATTTCTCACCCAGTAGCTTTTGAATTTTTTCCGACTGGCTGTAATAGTCGACGGCACTCTTCGCCCTCATGATGAAGATATAGATGGGCATTTCTATCCCTATCTCCCCCATATATGTCTCCCATCCATCAGCAATCTTTTGGCTCTTATACAGCTCTATCCACTCCTGGCAGATTTCGGCAAGTTCTTTCTCCTTGCCAACCGGGATAGAGAAAAATTCCCAGAAGACGAAATTTGCCTCCTCAGGCTTAAGCCGCGGTTTCTCTGGAATATAGGACAGCTCGGGCAGATAGCGAATCACAGAGTACAGGGAAGATTCAAAGGTACCAACGAAACGCTTCATCATCGCTTGCCATTTATCCGCTCCCATCTTTTTTCCCAACTCTTCAGAGGCTTTGTCCAGATTGTCTATGTCGGCATAGTTCTCCAATGGATAGACGAAGTAGTAATGAAAGTCATCTGTACTGAATGCGTAAAATGGGTAGGGAAATTTATGCTGAGTACACAGGGGAGCAATTTCCTTCGTAACCGCTTCATACTTAGCGACCATGGACGGTTTCATCACCACATCCTCAATAAAATAGAGCTGAGCTTCCTGTTCTTCAGCCTGCGCCAGGGCGGCTACCGCCCAAAGGGTAACCACCAGGCCTACCATTAAAGAGATTAAAACTTTACCTCTCATGACACACCCCCTTTGGTTTGGTGAGTAAAGTGATAACTAAGAGATCACTTTTTTGCTGGATTTTCTCCCCTAATTCCCTGCACATATTTTAGAGTGGGAAAAAGGAGTTACGATAAAGTTACGCTCGTTCGCTTCTCCGGCAGATTCAATGCTGGGTCAGGGGCTGTTGAGATTAATTTGTATAGACTTCTCCCTCCTATTAGTAAGCAGAAGCTTATGAGATAATTCTTATTTAAAGAAATTCTTAGCCCTTTATGGTTGCAGTGGCGGTGGCGGTGGCATGCTGGTGTTCCAGATATCTACATGCATCTTCCACGAGCCATCAGCCTGAAGCTTCCATACCACCACATATTTGCCCATATCTTCAACGGGCTCTTGTCCCTCTGGCTGGATGGTCATAGCGTAATTGCCGACCTCATAAGCCAGCCCATCTGCACCCATGACATCCACCGTGGTTAACGCCGCATCCGTTACTCCCATTTGAATGACTGAATTCCAGAATTCCATAATTCCGGCCATTCCCTGAATCATATCGCTGTTCGGCGGCAGGATTGTGGCATCCTCGGTGTATAAGGCGGCCAGGGCTGCGGCATCCCCTTGACGGATCGCCTCACCAAATTTGAGATTCGCCTCTTCAATTAGCCCACGAACCTGCGCCACATCCATCTCTTCCTCTACCGGTGGGGCGCAGGAGAAAAGCACCAAGACAAGGGCGAATACCATCAGAAAAGAGTAGTTTTTCAGCCTCATTGCTTCCCCCTTTCCTTAATATTTTTAAAGCTTACGGTGAGATATAGCTTTAAAAGACTGAAATTTGCTTTTTGCGGGATTTTACCCCCTCTCCCTTGCAAATTGTAAAACAGGAAAAATTTGATGTCAAGCAAAATTTATGGCCGTGAACACAGCGGAACATTATGAAGTGGACGGAAATATTGAGTGAGATTAGTTACTATGCTTCAGCTTCACGCGTGATAGAGCGATGCAATAAATGATGCGATATTTCTCTCAACCGCTTGCCGTTTTATAAGGGGGCAAAAACTTTGTAGAACATAGGGGCATATTTTGCAAGCGCCCAGTAACGGGCTATCTCCTCTGGTTGTCGCGCAGGTTACCTTTTAATCATATCGGCGCGGATCAGGATATCAAATCCCTCGAAATAATATCGGCGTATGCCGTCACCCTCCTGGTATTGGCCCTTGCCCGCCATTATCTCCTCAAAGGCATCCGCCACCCGGGGGATTACCGAGCTCTTCACCCACGGGTCGTTGTGCCCGGCACACAGATAATCGTACTCATGAAGACGGCTCTTCAGCCGCTCAATAGAGGCCATGTAGTGGTCAATATTGACCCCCTCGGTATGGGCATACAGAGGACCGGGGAAGAATGTGTCTCCGGTAAACAGTATTCGATTCTTCCTGTCCAGCAAGCAGATGGAGCCGGGGGAATGACCGGGTGTGTAAATGACCTCCAGCGTGCGGTCGCCAAGATTGATAAGGGCGCCATCTTCCAGCAGGTGGGTCGGCTCCATCGGGGGGATGCTCCAGGTGGTCGGGTCAAAGCCTTCCGGCAGCGGCTTCCACAGCGACTCCCCGGTGATGCTGCTCTGAAGCGCGGCATTGCCGACACCGGCTTGCAGCCGTCTGATGCAGTCAGCATTATTATAGCAGGCGATCTCCTCAAACTGGTAATCGTTGCCGATATGGTCCCAATGGGTGTGCGTGTTCACCACTGAAATGGGGAGGTCGGTCAGCTCGGACACTACCTGTTTGAGGTCGCCGATGCCGGTGCCGGTATCAATCACGATCGCCCTCTCACTGCCTACCAGCAGGTAGCTGAGCGCCTCCTCAAACTGGTAGGGCTCGTAGATGGCATAGGTATTATCAATCAGCCGATACACCTCAAACCATTTTTGGCTGGTCTCCACCGGCTCCAGAGTGGCGTAAATCGGGCGGGGGAGCTTCTCCCACCATTTCGCCGGCTGGATGAGTTCGGATTTTTCCCCTTCGGCTTGCGGTTGGTCTTCCCCGGCGCAGTTCACCAACATCACACACAGCACGACCATTAACAAGAGATAAAAATACCCCTTTTTGTTGAGCGGCGATTGTTTACATCTTCCCCTCATTGTTCACCGTTCCGCCTTTGTTCACCCGTTATCAATTATGTTCGGCTGGTGCCGGTGATTCGGGTATATCGCTGGTGAGCTTGATTTTTTCAGGGACGGGAGGGTCGAACTTGCCGTTGCCGTCGACATCAACAAACACGGGATTGGTCAGCGCGTAGGGAAGAATGGCATCCTCAAGCAGCCCATCCCTGGATGTGCTTTGCAGCACCGGGTAGAGAGATTTTTTGCCCAGCACCTCAACGGCTATGTAGGAGTCCTCATCCAGCGTGAGGCTGACCTGTTCTGTGAATTTCTCAATGACCCTTTCTTGAGCTTTAACAGGGAGGATGAGCTTTCTCTGCCCGTTTACAATGAGCCTCACCTCATCCACCGCCACCCAGGGGGCGCTATCCACCTTGAGCCAGATGTCAACTTTGCCTCCCTCGGCGGTAAAGGAATCGCCGCAGGTGTATGTGCCGTTAATGTTGAATTCCACCACCGGTCCATTGCTGACAAATGAGCGTCCTGTCTTTATAGCTTGCACCAGGGCAGACAGATTGAGGTTATCGCCTGTTTCGCCTTCATAAAAGATGTAGGTGCGGGAGTAGCCGGGCTCTCCTTTATCAATGCCGTGGGAATCTGAGGAACCCACAATGGGGAAGTAATAACCCCGGTTCAGCAGATGAAGCCAGTCCTGGATAGACTGATAATTGGAGCCGTAGAAATAGGGACCATTCATCACCTCCAGCACATCGAAAGAGGTATCCAGCGCCTTGTGGGCAGTGGCGGCGCTCTCCGGGTCAAGATGAAAATTGTTGAAATATCCTATGGTTCCAGAGCGGGGATGGTTCACCTGAAGAATGGCTTCAGGGTCTTTTTTTCGGCTGGCTTTAAAAAGCGGCGAGGCTTCATAAGCCAGAGGATAGATGGCGCCGTTATGCTCCTCCTGTGGTCGGTATTTCAAAGGATAGGTGTTATAGTGGATCACCCTTGAGGTGGTAACTTCATTCCCGGCGATCACCGCTAAGTATTTATTCAAGCCGAGCTTGTTAAGGACAGGGTTATAGTCTGAGATATAGTTGTGGTCCGTAGCCACGGCCACCTCTATCCCCTCAGCCACCACCGATTTTATCCGCTCAGCAATGGTCACATATCCATCAGAGTTATGGGTGTGCATATGGGGGTCAAGGGCGATAAGGTGGGGAGTTTTAACCACCTCGTCGATAATGAAAGTTAACTCCCGATATTCGTCCTTTAACACCTCGATGACCTGTTGGTCTACAGTGTATTCTGGACCCCTCGAGGCATAAATCAAATAGGTCCCCACGGGAAGGTTTACCTCCAGCCCATACCTCTGAGGATAGAGGGAATTCTTGAAAGATTCCCAGCTCCTTTCGGACTCTATCGGATTTTCGGGCTGAAAATAGGGGGTTTTGGTGGGGTCCAGGCCAATAAATGTGACCTTGCCGGGGACAAATTCGCCCTCGCTGTTGGTGATTTTTACCTTCAGAGTCCCCTGAGGGAGGTCCTGCAGAGTGCACAGGTTTTTCTCTTCCTTCCCCACCACCAGTAGCTCCTCACATACCGCCGGGAAAAAATGCGCACTTACCACATAGTGCCCTTTGGGAAGCGGAAGCTCAAGCATAGCAGGCTCTTCCAGAAATGAACGAAAGAAGATGGAGGAAGAAAAAGCGTCCCTGACGATGACCTCCATTACCCCTGCGTCGAAGTCCTCAAACAGAATGGTAGCCGGTATGAGGTCGATTTGTAGGATGTGATAAAGCTGCCGCAGCAAGCCATCGCTGCGGGTGTCAGTTAGCAGAATGTAGCGGACCTCAAACACCTCACCGGGTGCCAGCTTTCCCGGCTGTGGTGTTTCTGAATAAGGATTCAGGTTCAGCCAGGCCAGATAATGACCTTTTTTCTGATACATTCGGAAGTTCAGGTTGGGGTGTTTCTCCTCATGGAAAGGATTGAAGTAGTATCGGTGAAAGGCATCGAAATAGATGGAGTAGCTCAGGTCCTCAAAGGCTACCTTTCCGGTGTTGGCTATGGTGGAGATAATGTCTATTCTTCCTTCATTGGGGGAGAAACGATAGGTAGTTGTGACCTGGGCTTTTCGCCCCTGTTTTCCGGCATAAAGGGCGGTGGCTTCGAAGCCAAGACCTCCTGCGGGAATTTTCTCCTTTACTTGCCTCACAGAGGAGTAAGCGAGATATATTTTTTTGTTTTTTATCCTGATGGCTGGCGAGCCTATGCTGAGGTCGCTCACCAGAGCTTTTCCCGCAGGAACAAAACTGAGGATGCTTCCCATGGCATTGGATGCCGGGAAATTCAGTATGTCATGCAGAGGTCTGTTTACCCCGCCGATTACAGCCAGATGCTTCCCATCTGAAATCAACAAATCACCCTTTTCCCAGATACGGCAGAATTTCTCGGGTAAATCATTCGCATCCTTGATAACCCTGACCTGAACCTCCGCCGCTTGAAGAAGAAAAGGGATGAAGAGGAGAAAAATGGTTAAAATAGCTAGTAAAGTTTTACCGAAGGTTTTCATATCATGCCCTCCCTTTATTAATTGATATTAAGAACAGTTTTTGTTCTAAAGTTGCACATCAATTAATTTAGAATAGCAAAACTAAGGTAAAAGTCAAGCTTATTGCCCCTTTTTTCTAAAGGCGATTTATTATTTAAGTAATTTTGACGGCAAAGCACCGTTTAATGATAATGACCGAAACCCGATTTTATTAGCCTTTGATTAACGAGTATCTTAAGCAGAGGATTAATGGCGGCGCTTCCCTTGCTCTCAAGACGTTAGCCTACCACTACCTGCCGGGATGTTATCAACCTTCAGTCCTTCCTCCTGCACCGCAAGGTTAACAATGAGCAGAGGTTCCTTTCCTGGAAGAGGCAGAGGATTGCTGAGGAAAGAAGTAGCTTTTTAAATCAATGGTGACAGTCTTAGAATGATAAAATCCCCTATGCTTCTGGTTCGCCAGGCTCCTTAATTGGCAGCCTGTTCACTCAAAGTAGTAAAGAATAGCCTTAATAAGTTCTTAGCCCTTCTCCCAGAAGCTACTATTTTACAACATTTAAAGTAATGTCGCTTAGTAGTTGCTCCTGCCCAAGTTCACCTGGCCCTGGGCGTTTACCGCACCGAAGGCTTTGAAGCTGAGCATCAGGCTTCCATCAGGCTTAAAGACTTTGACTGCGGAACTCCCTCCCTCTCCATGACCGCAAATTATCTCGCACACGCCGTCGTTATTTATATCAGCCGCGGCTATCTGCACATCACCGTTGGGGTTGCCGCCAAAGCCAAAGGCTAAGAATTGCTTGATTAAGGTGCCGTCCTTTTCAAACAGTCTGACCTTGTTTCCTCCATTATAACCGGTGGATGCGGCGATCTCCATATCGGCATCGGCATCAAAGTTCCCCACTGCCAGACGCACTTCACCGCCGGGGTTATCAGTGGAATCGAATGCCGCAAAGGAGCGGATGACGGTTCCATCATAGTTGAATATCTTCACCCGGGAGCTGCCGCCCTCGCCCATACCGGCGATTATCTCGTCAATGCCATCGGCGTTCTCCAGGTCACCGGCTGCCAGATGGACCTCACCCTGGGCATTGGCAGCCCCGAAGGCTTTGATGCTCCTGATGAGGGTACCATCAATCTCAAAGAGCTTGACCCACGACTGCCCCCCTTCACCCTGGGCTATGGCTATCTCGTTATCGGAGGTATCGGCATCGAAGTTGCCTATGGCCAGATGAAGCTCACCGTTGGTGTTTGATGCACCGAAGGCTTTGAAGCCGCCGATACAGGAGCCGTTTACCTCAAAGAACTTCACCCAGGACTTTGCCCCCTCACCCTGACCGGCGGCAATCTCATCATGCCCGTCCGCATCTATTTCGCCCACTGCTAGATGGACCTCGCCCTGGCTGTTCACTGCTCCGAAGGCTTTGAAGCTGCCCCGGTCGCTCGCCAGCAGGCTGAATTCCTTTATCCAGCTTTTGCCACCACGACCGTGAGCGGTGATAAATGCACCACCGCCTGCAATCATATTGGTCTCCCCGGCTCCAGTGCGTCCACCTGGGGCAGCCCCTGGGGCACCGATGAGCAGGTCGTCATATCCGTCACCGTTGACATCCCCGCTGGCCACAGCAGAGCCACATCGATCATAATTTCCATTTCCAAGGATGGTGATATCGGCCTGGTCGGTGCTTAAATCTATAGTGTAAGGTGGTGATGGGAAGCTGGAGCCGAAGATGATATAAA
>CABWKN010000022.1 GCA_902505605.1 Candidatus Guanabacterium sedimentis | reverse complement strand
GGATGCCATCTTTGGTGTCAGCTATGATCTCCTCGGGGGTGGGGGAGCCGGGGGGACCGGGCTCAATTCCCACATTGGTGTTTCTCAGGATGGGGAAATTCGCCCAGCTGGAGGCATAGACACAGCCGCGGCTGCTTTTGGCGTCGATATAAGGAGCGGTCTCCCTGGAGGTCTGATAATCGACAAACAATCCCTCTTTTATCAGATAATACCTCTGCTTTTTCACCCCATCATCATCATAGCCCGATGACATCCGCAGAATGGGATTGGTGTTATCAGCGACTGCATTCATGAGCCTGGAGCCCCACTGCAGCTTCCCCAGCTTATCTGTGGTGACAAACGAGGTGCCGGCATAGTTGGCTTCGTATCCTACTACCCGGTCAAGCTCGGTGGGGTGGGCGATGCTCTCGTGGATGAGCAAGCAGGTGTGCGATGGGGTGAGGACAAGGTCCTTTCGCCCCGAGGGACAGGGTGGGGCGAGGGTGTGCTCTATGGCCTCTTCGGCTGTGCGGTCGATGTTCTCCAGCAGGGGAGCTTTCTCAATATATTCGTATCCTATGTTCAGGGGCGGCACAGAGAAGGTGCGGGTCTTGACCTTACCATTGCGAAAGGCGACCACTGTGTAATCGGTGTCGGCTCGGTAGATGTCCTGCTCTATGTAGGAGCCCTCGCTGCTGGCGAAATATTTGGACTCGTGGACGAAGCTCATAAAAGAGGTAGCCCGCAAGATATACTTGTGCTTGAGGAGACGGCGGTTAATCTCCAGCAGCAGCTCCACCTTTTTCTCCCGGGGTATCTTGAAAGGGTCTTTCTGGATGGGGGTCTGCCAGTGGTCCTGATACGCCGGCTCCGGCACCAGCTTGACCGGCTCCTCCCTGGCCAGGGCGCTGGCCTTCCCCGTCTCCACTGCCAGGGCGGCTACGCGCTTAATCTCTTCAGGAGTGATGTGAGGACTGCTGGCAAAGCCCCAGGCACCGTTGACCATCACCCGAATGCCGAATCCGGAGCTGACAGAATCCACATTGCGCCCCTGTCCAAATCCCCCTAACATTCCCGAAGCCAGCATATGGTCCCGGGCGGCTATGGACTGTTCTCGGTAGGTGCATATCCGGATATCAGTATAGGTAGCTCCCAGGTTTTTTGAGGTTTTAAGGGCTATATCGGCTAACTCCCTTTTCATCGCTAAATTACCTCCTCTTTTTTAGGGGGAATGGTTATCATACAGCCGGGGCAACGCTGGAGAGGGTGAAGTTATCGGCTTTAATCGCCGGGACCATTGCCGTTCCGAAATCGCCGAAGCTCTCGTATAACATTGCCCTCTCCGGCTTGCTCATCATGGTGATGTTGTTGAAGACCACTGCCGGGGATTCGTTGAAGCGGAAGTTGACCAGAGGCCTGGTTATCTTCCCCTTCTCTATGAGAAAGAGACCATCCCTGGTCAACCCGGTGTTGAGGATGCTCATAAAGTCCACCGTCCGTATGTACCAGAAACGGGTGATCAGAACTCCCCTCTCGGTTGAGGCGATAAGGTCGTCGAGGGTGTACTTATCCCCCTCCATCATCAGGTTTATCGGTCTGCCGGTCACTTCCTGGTTATACTTCTGTGCCGAGAAGCGGTCGAAAGCTAAGGTTTTTATAATCCCTTTTTCCACCCAGGTCACATTCCTGGCGGGGAGACCATCGGGTCCCAGCGGGCTTCCCAGGATCTGGGGATGGTTGTGCTGGGTGCGGATGGTGATGTTCTCCCCCAGAACCTTCTTACCAAGCTTGGTTTTGCCTCTTTCCTCGGACATGAAGTTTCGCCCTTCCATGGCTGCCCGACCTTCAAAAGCCGACATCATAAGCATCAGGAAGCTGGAGGCAGCCTCGGGCTCCATTATCACCGTGTAATCTCCCGGCTCCAGCGGCTGTGGATTGCGAGAATGGAGGCACTTCTGGCAGGCAATCTCGGTCTTGTCCTCCACCCTGAGTTCCTTCGCCCGGCGGACTCCCTGGTCGCGTGCCCACCCTGAGCCAGTCCCGTCGGGTGTGCGCACGGTAAGGAGGAACCCGCAGCCAGTCCATCGATGGTGGAAGAAAACACCCTCTGAGTTAGCCATGGCATTGACCCAATTGAAGGTGGGGAGATAGCCAGAGCCGATGAGAGCGTTCTTCTTGACAATATCGATGGACGCCCTTATCTTCTCCGCTCTCGGCTGAGGACCGAACTGGGCTGTCTCCTCAAAGTAAGCGTTAATGGGCATATATGTCTGCGGTCCCTTCACCAACGGCAGCAGTTCCTCATTGGGGGGAGAGAGTTTGGCTATCTTCTCTGCCTGTCTGACCGTCTGTTCAAGCGAAGCGTCATCAAACTGGTTGGTGAAAGCTAATCCCTGGCGGTCACCAAAGCGGCAGCTGACCACTAACACGATGTTCTCCTCCACCACATTGGTGGTCATGGCGTTGATTGCATAGCGAGAACCCGCCCTTATTCCCCCATCGAGCTGGGCTACCACCGTATCTGCATGGGAGAGCTTGAAGACTTTGTCAAAAATAGAACCACATTCATCTCTGCTTAAGGTCATAATTCATCCCTCCCTGAAAGAGAGGTTAAAAAGAGGGTTGATTCCTTCATCGGAAAGTCGCTTCGGAGGTCAGAAGTAGCCCTCCGGGGAGAGTGCATCCCTCCATATCTCTCCCGGAGCCCCGAGGGAATTCTCCCCGTACCCTCTGGGACAGCATAAATTGTCAGGGTACCACCCCGCTCTCTGCGGATGGAAAGGCACTGACTCGTCCCGAGGGATGGCTTCCACCACAGTGGTTACCGTCCCCAGCGCTATCACCGAAGCGCCGCAGGTCTTTAAAAAATCCCTTCTGTTTAGTATCAAAAACGCCACCTCCCTTCTATAATATTTCCACGCTCCTATGGTTCATCCCTGTTGTCAGCGGTGGAAATGATAAGATTCAATGGTAAAGACTTCCCCCGAACCAGGTATCCTCCCTCAGGAAGAGAGCTTCTCTAAAAGCTGCTTGATATAGGGCTGGTCGGGTTTGAGTTTGAGTGATTCGGCGAAAACCTCCTTTGCCTTCTCGAGATTGCCCGAATCGTAGTAGGCAGCACCCAGGGAATTGAGCAGCTCGGTGGTGGGAGGCTTCAGCCCACGGGCTCGCTCGTAATATCGAATTGCATCGCGGTACTCCTGCATCCCAGAGCTGCTTATGCCCAGCCTGAGCAGGGCATCGTAGTTATTGGGGTCGTATATTACCACCGGTTCTAATATGTGAATTACCTCCTGGAAGTCCCTCTTGTTAAGGAGGAGGTCCGCCAGCTGAAGACGACCGACTATGTAATCCGGGTTTTGGGTAACCGCCTTCTGCAGCTCAGCCACTGCTTCTTCCAGCTTCCCTGTTGCCGCGTAGAGCCTTCCTTTCATAGAGTGATAGATATAGGTGTCCACGGTGGGATAATCCCGGGTATAAAACCAGGGTGCCCGGACGGTAGGTCTGGGTGTAATGGTGAAAGCCGCCGGTTCTGAGACTATCATCTCCTTTTCACCTTTGAGCACGGTAGCGGTAATCTCATAAGCGCCGGGAGCAAAATCTATAAGAGGGATCTTCCTCAGCAGGGCGACGGTCTCCGCCCCCGCGGTGGCATAATCTCTCAGTGAGTCGGTGAGCACCTTGGCTTCCTGCTCACCGCTGGTTATGTCAAATCTCACGCTAAGCTCAGCCTGGTCGGCAATGGTATAAGTGGGGGGATACTGAATCTGAAGGTAGACTCCCAACACATTGGTTTTGGCATAGGTGAGATTGATATTGGGAAAGAGCCTCAACTCAGAAAATTGGAAGGCTATCTCCCTGTCGGGGAGGACCTCAGAAAGCTGCTGGACATTGTAAGTGAGCAGCAGGGGACTGATGTGGAGGTAATCTATGTGCGCCTCCGGGATGAACACCTCCTTCTGAACTGCTCCATACTCCAGCGAGACCTTGTTGCGAACCATGAGGTTGATAGTATATCTGCCGGGGAGAAGAAGCGCCCGTCCGGCATAGAGGAAAGGAGCTCCCCCGATGCGCTTGATTTTCTCCTCCTCAAACTCCACATTTACGAAGTCTTGCAGGTCCGCCATCTTCCGCCCCTGCGAATCGGTTATGGAGCCGATTACCTCCAGGGTGGCGTAGTATGTGTCCTCATATTTTCCAATCTTGAAGTACTCGGGCTCTATCTGGAGGGCATAGTTAAGGAAGAAATCCCCCGCCGCATTTCGGAAGGGAATAAATAGCGAGCCAATGTTCAGTATCTTATAGGAATATTCAACTTCCACCCCTGGGATGCCGGCTAACATGCGGTCTAAATAGGCGGTATCAACTAATCTCTGGGGCAAGGAGTCGATCTTAGCCAGCAGCATATCTGAAGTAAGCGAAGACCTGTACATATACAGTTGAGTAGGGTCTCCCGGTATCAGGCTCATGGCCGCCCTGGCCAGTTCAACATTTACCCTCTCCAGCTTCTCCAACATCCTGTCGCGGTCGCCCATGACGGTTACTTCACCGGTAACCAGGCTCTCTATGCCATCCCCTATAGGGCTGTAGAGCTTATATTCCCCTATGCCTCCCCTCTTGAAGAAAAGAATATAAAAGAAGGGGTCGAGCCCGGTGGTGCCGGGGTCCTGGGAGTAAAACCACAGCTCCATGGGATAAGCCGTGTCACTGCTGGGGAAGATGGATTTGTTCTGGGGCTCGCCGAGAAGGATGTATATCCTGCCCCGGTCGGTCTGCCATCCCTGGCGATAGGTCTCTCTCCCCAGAAACTTATTGGCGTACTCGAGCCTTCGATAGTGTTCCTCCTTGTATTCGTTGCGGGGGGAGCCAGGAGAGGGGTCTCTCACCCGCCAGAAGGTCTCAATATACTTATCTCTCTGCTCATCAGTGGTGAGCTGGAGGAAGAACTCCCGCTCCTGCTCGGTGATAATATAGACCACCTCTTCGTTGAGCCATTTATCATACTTGCGAGGGAGTTCTTTCTTCTGGGCAACCGCTGATAGAGATACCAAAACTGCCAGCAGTAAAAGTATGAATTTCTTTCCTGTTCTCATCTTGTCGCTTTGCTTCAGATTATCTTTTTGTAAAAATTACCTTGATCAAACAGAGCCGCCCTTTATCCGAGAAATCAGCTCCTTGACGAGGGGGGCGTCGGGTGAGTCGGGCTCAAGCTCCAAGAACTTTTCAAAGTGGAGCACCGCCTGCTCGTTATCTCCTTTGTTGAGGTAGGCATAACCCAGCTTAAGGTGCCCTTTGCCCCAGTCGGGCTTGACCTCCAGAGCTTTTTGATAATACTCTATCGCTTTGTCCACATCCCCGCTGTCGAAGTATATCTCGGCAATGTTGTAATAGGTAGTGTGTTCATCGGGGCTGTGTTCGATGACCTTTTGAAAGTAACCTACTGCCTGGTCGAAATCCCCCTTTCTCACATAAGTCTCGCCCAATTTAGAGAGGACGGGGCTGTAGTCGGGCTCCTGCTCTAAAAATGCCTCGTATTCGGCAATAGCCTTATCGTATTCCCCCAGTTCCAGATAGCAGCTTCCGACATTGACATGGAGCTGATAGATGGATGGATTTTCGGCTAAGACCTGCTGATAGGCCTGTAAGGCTTCATTATATTTGCCCGAGTTGAAGTTCTGCTCCGCCTGGAGGATTAGCTGCCGAGTCTCCTCCTTGCCACCCAGGATCTCTGCAGTGGTAGCCTTTTTTAACACAAAGTCAAGGGGTGGGTTTGACCTCACAGTGGATACATTGAGGTTGAGCATAGCGGGGATATAGCCCTCCTTGCTGGCGGTGAAGCGCCACTGAGCCACACCCATTCCCATTATGGCCCATCTGCCATTTTGGTCGCTTTCTGCCTCAAACTTGAGCTCATAGCGGTCGGTGTCGGCTACGATTTTAGCTCCCACAATGGGGTTGCCCTCCTCGTCCTTCACCGTCCCTCGCACTCTTCCTTTTCCCCTTCCTGCCTGCGCCCAGAGGAGAGTGGGAAGGAGCGAGAGCAGGATGACCAGGACTATTAAGGGATAAATACTTCTTATTTTTATTACCATACTTAGCTCATCTCCTTTTTATATAACTTTGAATCTCACCGAGGTAACTATCTCCTGTCCGGAGACCAGGTCGCTGATTTTAATCTCCATGATATAATCATCGGGGGGGAACTTGGACAAGGGGAAGGGCTGGGCGATTGCTGGCACATCGTATTTCTGCAAAGGGTAACTGCCTAAAAGCTCCTCCCCTTTCCTCAGACCATATTCTACCTGAATGTCAGGCTTCTGGGTCTCAGGATTAAGGCTCGCCCCAGCTACATAGAAGAAGAGGACTGGCTGGTCGCTCTGGTGGAAGATATTTTCCGGGGAGAGTTCTATCTCCATCATTCCCATCACAATGTTCCTGGTTACCTTCTCCAACCCCGGATGGACAGCATCCAGGCTGTTCATATTTCTGGCGAACAGGACCGAGCTGATAAATAGCTTGTCCCCCCGGTGAAAATCGGGAACCTCCAACTCCCTGGCTAAGGTTGTCAGCCGGTCCCCCGCTTTCTCCCAGACTCCTAAATAGAGGTCGTAGCTTCCCGGCAACAAGGGGAATCCCAGGGAGCACATATCGGACTTATCCGCCGACTGGGAATACTCCTCGTCGGTATAATCTATCTGCCAGGGGAGCGAGAAGCTCTGCACCTCCCTGGGCTCCTGACCCTCCTCTTTCTGGAGTACTTTGCCGAGGATATTCAGCTCTGCCCGGTGATGCTCCTCTACCTCGGTGAAGCTGATGTCTTTGTTGTTGATAAGTAAGATCATTGGAAGATAGCTGGAGGGGGGCTGAGCCGGGAAGTAGTTGACCGACAGCTCCAGGCCGATCTCATTTTTGGCAGTGCCGGTGGTGATTAGCTCTTGCAGGGCATGCTCGGCGACCGACATCGCGGCAAGAGCTTCTTCCTGCTGCTGACCAAGCATTTTCTTTAACTCATCCTCGGGGATGCTGCGGCGGTAGCAGGCTGCCTCAGGAGGGAGGTCAGAGATGGAGACCCCGGTCAGCGCATAGTTGCCTAAAGCGGTGCGCTGGAAAGTGAGCTGGGGGTGCTCGGCTAAGAAGGGATTCTCGGGGATATTGTATATCCAGACGGAGCGCTCCAGACCCTGCTGAAAATCCCTCCTCTGAAAGGGGGCAACATCGGCAGCGCCGGCTTTGTATTGAACATCGTCAGGGGGACCGAACATTATCCAGACCTTCCCCCGCTCGGTCTTCCAGCCTATCCTCCCCCTCTCCTTAAAATACCTTATGGCTGTTTTTATGCGGAAGTAGTGCTCTATCTGGTACTCGTTCTCCGGGGTGCCGGGGGTAGGGTCGCGCTTCTGCCAGAACTTGCGGATAAACTCGTCCCGCTCGGCAGCGCTCCCCAGCCCGAGAAACTCCTCCTTCTCCTATGTGGATGTTGATGCCCACCATCTGGACTTCAGGGAAGCAAACTGGACCACCAGCATCTACGCCCAGGACAGCTGGACGGTAGGGCAGAGGCTCACCCTCAACCTCGGGGTGAGGGTTGACC
>CABWKN010000021.1 GCA_902505605.1 Candidatus Guanabacterium sedimentis | reverse complement strand
CTTATATTCCCCCTCTCTTCTTCCTTTCTCCCTTTTTCGTAGTTGGAGGCAAATTTTATATAATAATTGAATTCATCGGTCTTCAGCTCCTTTATGGAGCGTTTTTTTGCTGTACGGCTTAATTTAATCCAATAGCGGAGGAAAAAGCCGATTACCACGATGAGACCAGCGGTGATCAACAGATTCTCATACACTCTCTTTTATCCTCATAAGTCGTTAGCTTTAATATCTCTTCTGAAAAAAAGTTACCCTTTGACAATAGCCTTATAGACCTCGCTTTTGCTGATGCCCCGTTCCTTGGCTATCTGCTTCATAGCCTCTTTCTGGCTCAAGCCAGATTCCTCCCGGAGCCTTTGGTAGTCATCCTTTATGGTAGCAGCCTCAAGGGGTGCGACCTGGGGACGCTTTGCTCTGCCTTCTATCACCAGTGTCAACTCCCCTCGGAGGGTAAGCTTATCAATGTTGTCCATTAAATCCTTTAACCGTCCCCTCCACACCTGCTCGTGGATTTTGGTCAATTCCCGGGCAATTGCCATTCGCCTATCACCCAATACTTGGTGGAGGTCTTCCAGGGTCGATATCAAGCGATGGGGTGACTCATGGAATATCAGGGTTGCGGTAATTTCCTGGTACAGCTGGAGTTTCCTTCTTCTCTCCCCCTTCTTTGGAGGAAGAAATCCTCCGTAAAAGAAGCTGTCGGTAGGAAGCCCGGAGATAGAAAGAGCGGCTATAGCCGCGTTAGGACCCGGTATGGGGACCACCTCAACATCCTCCTCCAATGCGCTCTTGACCAGGCGGTAGCCGGGGTCGGATATACCGGGAGTTCCGGCATCAGATACCAGAGCTACATCAGCTCCCTGCATCAGTTCGGTGAGAATCTTTTTACCTTTGGGCAGCTCGTTATGCTGATGATAGCTGGTAATCCGATTGGAGATGTCATATCGGTTGAGAATTTTCCTCACTCGCCGGGTATCTTCCGCCGCAATGAGGGATACTTCCTGCAGGGTTTTCAGCGCCCGGAAAGTGATGTCTTCCAGATTCCCAATGGGGGTGCTCACTAAAAATAGCTTCCCTTTTCCCATGGCTGCCAACTATTTCGGGATGTTAAATGGGTCAGAATTGTAAGCCGTTATTATTTGACCTTTCCCCTTGCTTTCGGCTCATCCGCCGCTAGGGTAAGCTTTACCGGAGTCATTTTTTTCAGCTCAATGCCCGCCTCCTGTAACAGTTGCTCAGAGAGCTGGTCGGGGTAGCCTTGTTGGTAGATTATCTTTTTTATGCCGGCATTAATTATCATCTTAGCACAGGTCACACAGGGGAAGTGGGTTGAGTAGATGGTGGCTCCATTTATGCTCACCCCGTGCTGGGCTGCCTGGATGATGGCGTTCTGCTCGGCATGGGAAGCCCGGCACAGCTCCTGTCTCTCACCGGAAGGGATATTGAGCTGCTCCCTCAGACAGCCGACCTCGCTGCAGTGCTTCAAACCCGAGGGGGCGCCGTTGTAGCCAGTGGTCAGTATCCGCTTACCTTTCACAACCACCGCCCCCACATGCCGTCTGAGACAGGTGGAGCGGCGAGATACCAGCTCGGTTATCTCCATAAAGTATTCGTCCCACGAGGGTCTGTTGTGCTGCGGTTTTGGCTTTGCCAACTTTCTCTCCATCAGCTGTGGTGTCTGGGGTTGGAGATGGTGAAGCACCTTTTCAGCCCCTGGCATCCCTCCAGTCGGAGCTCATAAAGGGGGAACTCCTCGCAGAGATGGTGTACTTCTCTCTTCACCTCTTCCTTAGTATCATCGTTTTCAATATCCTGTAGTACTCGGGAAATAAGGTCGGCGATGAGTTCCATCTGCGGCTCCTTCATTCCTCGGGTGGTCAGCGCCGGAGTACCGATTCGTATCCCCGAAGCGATAAAGGGCTTATTGGTATCAAAGGGGATGGTGTTGCGGTTTACCGTGATTGCTGCTTTCCCCAGCGCAGCCTCGGCATCTTTGCCGGTAATCCCTCGGTTGAAGACATCCACCAGCATCAGGTGGTTATCGGTGCCTCCGGAGACGATGCGGAAACCATTTTTCTGGAGCCGGTCAGCCATGGCTTTGGCATTTTTGATGATTTGCACTTGATATTGCTTGAACTCCGGGCTGAGAGCCTCCTTGAAACAGACTGCTTTGGCGGCGATAATGTGCACCAGCGGTCCCCCCTGATAGCCGGGGAATACCGCCCGGTCAATATCCTTGGTAAACCTCTCCTGGCAAAGGATGAGCCCTCCGCGTGGACCCCGCAGGGTCTTGTGGGTGGTGCTGGTGATAAACTCGCAGTGAGGAACCGGGTCGTTAAGCAGCCCCACAGCCACCATGCCGGCAATATGGGCGATGTCCGCCACTACCATAGCTCCCACTTTGTCGGCAATCTCCCTTACCTTCTGGTAGTCGATATCCCGCGGATAGGCACTGGCTCCGAGGACAATCAGCTTGGGCTTGTGCTCTTTAGTCAGGTCTTCCATCTGCTGGTAATCAATGGTCTCTGTCTTGGAGTCCACACCGTAATGGATAACATTGAACAGCTTGCCGGAGAAGTTGACCGGATGCCCGTGAGAGAGATGCCCGCCGTGTGAGAGGTTCATCCCCAGCATGGTATCCCCGGGCTCCATCATGGAGAAGTAGACCTCCATATTGGCCTGGGTTCCCGAGTGGGGCTGGACATTAGCGTGCTCGGCACCGAAGAGCTCTTTTGCCCGCTCAATAGCCAGGCTTTCCACCACATCGCAGAAGTCACATCCGCCGTAGTAGCGGCGTCCGGGATACCCCTCGGCATATTTGTTGGTGAAGACCGACCCCATCGCCTCCAGCACCGACTCGCTGACGAAGTTCTCCGAGGCGATGAGCTCAAGAGTGTAAGCCTGCCTGTCGGTTTCGTCCCATATAGCCTGGGCGACTTCTGGGTCGACCTCTTCTAACATTTTCATCGTTCGTTTCTCCTTATTATTTACATAAAGATAATGATTACTATTTTTCCAGTTCCTTTATCTGGTCAAGGCGCCTTTGATGCCTTCCGCCGGCAAAGGGAGTGTTCAGCCAGACTCTGATTATCTCTCCCGCTATTCCGGGACCGGTTGCCCTGCCGGCTAAGACCAGCACATTGGCATCGTTGTGTTCGCGGCTTAGCCGGGCAGTGTAGGGCTCGTGGCACAGGGCGGCACGAATGCCGGTTATCTTATTTGCAACGATGGACATTCCGATGCCCGAGCCGCAAAAGAGAATTCCCCGGTCGTATTTTCCATTGGCTACGCCCAGCGCTACTTCCTTGCCGTAGGGAACATAGTCCACACTTTTGTATGAGTGCACCCCCAGGTCGTCATATTCGACCCCCATCTCCTCCAGCACTTCCTTTGCCGCTTCCTTCAACTCGAAGCCGGCATGGTCACTTCCCAGCGCTACTTTCATCATATCTTCCCCTTTACATTATATATCAGGAATACTATGCTCTTCAAAAATAGTTTGAGTCAATATATCTGCCTGCCGGTGGTCAAGAGTTCTTCTGTAAAAGGCTTCAAATATTTTCCCCTTTAAATCTTTCAGATATCTTTCATAATCATTCACTATCTTTTAAACCGCAGTTATGTAATTTCTAAAGGACACGAAATTATTGAGCCAGGAGGTGAGCTGGTTTTTAGACTCGTTTTCGGTAGCTTTTATGGTAGTCATAGCTAAAATCCCGTAAATTCGGTTGACGGGAGGTATAGCCTTTCGTATTCCCGCAGGGCGTACCAGTCGGACATCCCGGCGATGTGGTCGCAGATGAGGCGGATAAAACGGAGGTTGCGCTGGTAGCGGTTTTTTATCTCTTTGTCGAGCTCCTCGGAGGGGACATCGCGCAGATAGCGTACTCCTTCCAGCTCCTTGAAGCGCAGGAGCTGATAGCTGTCGAGCTGCCGGGGGTTCTGGTAATAAGCACGGAAGAGTCCGCTGAGGAAGTGCCGTGCTCTTCCGTCTGCCCGGTTGATGGCGAAGCTGTTGATGATGAACTTGTGCACGAAGTATTTCAGCTCCTGAAACAGCCTCTTCCCCTGAGGGGAAAAGCCGATGGTATGGGATTTGATGAGCTCTCTTTTGGCGTAGAAATTCTCAGTGGAGTTTATCTTATGCCTCTCCGTCCAGCTGCTGAGGCTGCGGGCGGATTGGCGGATGACATCGGTGACGCAGAGGTGGATTATCCCCCGGATGAGCATGTTCTGCTTCAGGTATCGATTGGTGGTAGAGGAGTAGGGTTGGGCTATCCTTTTGATAACCCGGCGGGCAATGGCCAGCTCCTCCACCTTTTCAAGGGCTACCTCTCTGGCCCGCATCCCGTCTTCCAGGTCATGGGTTTGCTGGGCGAGTTCATCGGCTAAGGCGACCACCTGCGCCTCGAAAGGGGGGGCAAGCTCCGTATGGAGCCCCTCTTTGGTGAACCCGGGATAGCTTATGCGGCGTTCGAAAGGTATGTGCTTCAGTATCCCTTCGCGGGTGTCATTGGTGAGGTTGATGCCGTTATGCGGGTAGCGCTGCTCCAGGTGGTCGACTACTCTGACGCTCTGGTAGTTGTGCCGGAAGCCTCCCCCTTTGCGCAGAAGCTCTCGGTCGAGGATGCCGAGGGTTTCAGCTCCTCTCATGATTTTATCAAGCAGCTCCTCACCCGCTTGCCCGAAGGGTGTATGCCCCAGGTCGTGCCCCAGGGCGATGGCTTCGGTGAGGTCCTCGTTGAGCAGCAGCGCACGGGCTATGGTGCGGCTTATCTGGCTGACCTCGATGGTATGGGTGAGGCGGGTGCGGTGATGGTCGTTATCGTAAGGGAGGTAGACCTGGGTTTTGTGCTTCAGCCGGCGAAAGGCGAGGGAGTGGATGATGCGGTCGCGGTCGTGCTGGAATTCGGTGCGGTAGTCGAACTTCCGCCCCTCTTCGGTGGCTGGCAACAGCCTCTGGGAGCGACGGCTCTTCAGGGCGTAGGGGGCTAACCTCTCTTCCTCCAGTTCCTCTAACTTATCTTTCTGGAAAATCTGCACAGAAGTAGACATTAAAATGCCCCCTTCACTGGCGGTATTAAAAGCAAAAAAAATTGCCAAACATTTCTCTAAATTCTACTATATCAACAGGGTAAAATCAATTCTTTTCCCCTTGAGAATGGGGAGCAGAGTACCCCCCCTTCTACAAATGCGGGTAGGAGAGTGCCAGGGAGAGCTGGACCTGCTGTGCGGAGGTGAAAGATAATCCTCGCCTCAGGAGGTTTTTTGGACGAATATGTTGCTGGCGATATCCTGGTCGATGGCGATTATGGTATGACCGATTTCGACAATAAATGAGGGTCTTTTCTGCCGCAGCTTAACCATACTGCCCGGAACCACCCCCAGGGAGCTGAGGCGACCCATTCGGGGGTGCACTCTGGTAGCGATGTAGCGGATCTTTCCCTCATCGCCGGGCTGGAAATCGCTGAGGCGGGTAACCAGGGGCTTAAGCTTAACCTGAAATTTAGAACAACAGCTCCCGCGGGGGATAGGCTTCCCGTGCGGGCAGTAGGGAGGGTGCCCCAGAAAGGTGCACACACTATCGGTCACCTGAGGGCTGAGGACATGCTCAAACTCGCAGGCGTTGGATTCCATTTGAGGGCTCTCGATGGCTAAGACCTCGTGCAGTAGAACCTCCGCCAGGCGGTGGCGGCGGATGATCTCAGCAGCTTTCTTCTCGGATTCGGGAGTGAAAAAGACTTTCCCCTCCTTTTCTTTAAGGGTTCCGTTCTCCACCAGCTTTATTATCACCTCAGAGGGGTTTTCGAGGTGGGCGATGCGAGAGAGGTTTTCTATGGTGGGAGGCGTCCCGTTCTCCTGCAAGGTCCATAAGGCTTCAAAGACCTCTTCAGTCTCCCTGTCTTCCATTTTTTAGACTTTCCTCGGTATATTTTTGTTTTCTGACATTCTCTCTTTAAAATTGCACCGCAAAGATTCGCAAAATAAAGTTTAGCAACCCGCCTATTAATAGCGATACTGGTATAATAAAGGCGAGCATTAGGGAGGTTACCTTCCATCCCCTCTCTTTGAGCATCACGAAAAGATTGGCGATGCAGGGGACGAACAGGGTGAGAGTAGTTACACTGACCACAATCTGGATGCCGGATAACTGCCCCTGCTTTGCCAGCATATAGAGACCAGCTACTCCATAGTCTCGGCGGAGGAATCCGACGATGAAAGCCTGGGTTGCCCGGGAGGGAAGGTCGAGGAATTGGGTAATCACGGGAGAGGCGACCTTCTCCAGATAGCTAAGCACATTGAATTTGTCCAATACGAAAAGCACAAGGGTTCCCAGGATGAAAAGAGGAACAGCCTCTTTTAGATACCACATGATGCGGGAACCGGTCTTCAACAGAATATTGGATAGCTGGGGACGGCGTATGGGGGGAAGCTCCATAATGAAGTCGGGGGAAGCACCGGGGAGGAGGCGGGAAGAGGCGAAACTTGTGCCTATGAGCACAGCGATGATGGTACCTCCCCACCACAGGGTTGCCTTGAACGAGATACCTGCCAACAGCGCCAGAATGACTGCCATCTGAGCCGAGCAGGGGATGCTCAGAGCCAGCAGAAGGGTAACCAGAATTCTTTCTTTCTTGGAATCGAGAATCCTTGCGGAAAGCGTAGCCATGGTGCAGCATCCCAAGCCTAACATCAGCGGCAAGACCGCTTTTCCGGTTAGCCCTATAATTTTAAAAGGAGAATTAAGCATGGCTGACAACCGCGGGAGATAGCCGGAGTCTTCCAGCAGTGCAAAAGCCAGAAAGAAATAGGTGACAATGGGCAGGATAATAGCAAAAGAGTAAGTCAGCGCCATAGTCACCAATCCGTATTCTCCCACTATGAGCTCCTGAATGAATTTAACAGGAAGGAGATATTTTACTCCCTCTGTTACCCAGGGATTGATATATTTGCCGAAGACCACATTCTCCATAAAGGTAGCTGTGGTGCCTGCCCCGAATTTTCCGACGAACTGGTAAACCAGAAACAACACAAACAGAAGTATGGGAATGCCCCATAGAGGATGGAGGGATAGCCGTCCTACGACCTCCTGCCAGTTTCTCCGTTCCCTCTTTTGCTCCTTCTGGACCTTGTGGATGATTTCGTCCGCTACCTGAAGAAGCTGCTGGTTGATAAGAGAGCTGATGGGTTGGTGGAACTTGGCTTCAATGCGTGATCTTATGTTGTCGATCTGCTCAATAGCTTCTCTGCTGAGTTGAAATGAGAGCCAGGGAATAAGGCTTCTGTCTCCGGCTAAGAGCATAAGGGCTATTGCCCGTTTATTTATGCGAGACGATTTTATGAGAGGGGCGAGCTGTGCGATTCCCTCCTCAATCTCCGGCCGGTAGGATATGGGATAGCTGGCATGAGATGATTGAGGAATGAGGTCTGTAAGGTCTTTTATCCCTTTCTTGTGAGTGCTGACGGTAGGAACCACTTTGACTCCCAGAAGCTCCGACAGCTTGCTTACATTTACTTTCATACCCAGGCTTTTAGCCTCGTCTTCCATATTGAGGTCGATGAGGAACGGGAGCCCCATCTCTGCCAGTTGGAGAGCTATCAGTAGCCCCCTTCTGAGGTTTTTGCTGTCGATTACCAGAATTATCGCCCGAGGGTCTTCTAATAAAAGGATATCGCGGGTGACCATCTCCTCCTCGGACATGGGTATGAGGCTGTTGACTCCGGGAGTGTCTACGATCAAAGCGGGTTGGCGATTGAGGGTAGTGCGTGCTGAAGCAAGCTCCACCGTGGTGCCCGGGTAGTTGGAAACGCTGGCGTATCTGCGGGTTAAGAGGTTGAAGATGACGCTCTTTCCCACATTGGGATTGCCGACAAGGACAAAACGGGGTAGAGAGGCGGGGAAACTTCTTCCTCTAAACCTTCTCCTTCTCCTTCGGTGGTGAGCAGGCATTCTCTATTCCTCCTGTGGTATATCAGGGTATTTTCAGTTTTTGACGACAACTCTCGCAATAGCCAAGGATTTGAAGGGTGTGGCTTCTGGGCAGGAAGCCATGTGACTGGCAGACTTTTACCTTATTCTCTTCCAGCGCGGGGCTTTGAATCTCAATGACCTTCCCGCAGTTGACACAGATCAGGTGGTCGTGATGGGGACGGTGGGAGATACACTCGTATCGGGAATTTTCCCCGCCCAGCTCAACCTTCTCAATCAATCTCTCCTGCTGGAAGAGCCGCAGGGTGCGGTAAATGGTAGCCCGGGAGATTTTCTTCCTTTTCCTTTTCATCCGGGAAAGGAGCTCTTGTGCAGTGAAATGGTAGGGGATGGTGTGTATTTCCCTCAGGAGAGTTCTTCTTTCAGCGGTGAGCCTCCACCGCCTGGGAGCAAATGAATTACGCACTAAATCCCTCCCTCGTGGTGGAAAAATGAGATGGCAACTTTCCCATCTTATTGCGACTTAATCTCAATTATCGCATAATTATATAATATGATAGAAAAAAGTCAAGAGGTAATTTTTGCCTTCGTCAGGTTCGCCAGGGGAAGGTTACCTTAGCCGCATGATGTAGGGGAGAAGCAGAGCAACTTGTTTCTCCCATTCTCTCAGGGAGCGGAGAAGTTGGTGTTTTCCTTGCCATGGCGGAGTTATTTGTTTTTTGGTTTCTTTCTCATCGAAGGGAATTATCTTGCTTTTTTTGATACAAAAAATTGGTTGACTTGAAGCGGATAATGTGAAATAATTCTATTGAAAACAGAAATTATGATGATGCTTTGCCGTAGAGGAATCCGGGGAGGGAAAAGGACATTGCCCTTAAAGTTTATTTTTTGCTTCTTTCTCATTTTTTTTCTCATAGTTCCTGCAGTATTAGCGGAGGGAGGGATCATTTCCGCTCTGCAGGCAAGGAGTGAGGAGCATCCTTCAGCAAAGGCGGAGGCTTATTACCGTTTCAGTCTCGCATATCTGTACCAGTTGAGAGATAGATACGAGGAGGCAATTACCCAATACCAGGAGGCTCTGAAGCAGGACCCTCAATCCTCCTATCTCTATGAATCGCTGGCTGTTTTATATTATCGGAGAGGATATATTCAAAAAGCCATAGGTCATTGTAAGCAGGCAATTGAGCTCGACTCTCAGAGTTCTTCTCCTCATCAGCTGTTAGGAAGTATTTATTACAGCCTGTTCCTCTATGCCGATGATAATAGCGAGTATGCGGAGAGGGCGGTCGAGGAGTTTGAAGCAGCATTAAAGCTCGATAAGTCAAACAGTGAGATATACCTGATCCTTGGGAAGCTTTACCTGGCTCAGAAAAACTATCAGGAGTCGATTAAAGCCCTTTATGAATATCTTCAAAGCAATTCCCAATCGGAGGAAGCGAGATTCTATTTAGCCAAGAACTACTTGGAGCAGAAAGATTACCCCTCTGGCATAGAAAATCTCAAGCAAGCTCTGGAGATAAAACCTAACTATCTGCGGGCGATTACCACCTTAGCAAGCATTTACCATTTGCTCAAAGACACCCCCAATGCCATATTGACCTATCAGAAAGGGCTGGAAGCCCTTCCTGATAATGCTGGTTTGCGAAACAGCTTAGCCTTGGAATATCTTGAGGGTGAGGAATATGAAAATGCGGCTAAAGAGCTCTCCACCGTACTTTCCTATGAGTCTGATAACCGCTTTGCTCTTACCTACTTGCCCTTCTGCTATTATAAGCTCGAAAGATATGAAGAGGCGGAGAAGCTTTACCTTCAGATGCTGGAAAAATATCCCGACGATGTGGATGGTCGTCTTCACCTTGCTCAGCTTTATATCGATCTAAAGGAGTACCCCAAAGCCTTGAATGCTTATCTTCATCTCCTCTCTCTAAGGGATAAGGGAGATATTAATCTGGGGAATAATGAGATAGCGAACCTGCAGGCTAAGATAGGTATTGTTTATTACCAGAGCCAGAATTTTGCTCGTGCCGTTCAGTCCTTTCAGCAGGCATTGAATCTAAACCCCAAGATTGATCGTTCGATTTTGCCTTACTTGGTGCTCTCATATCACCGCAACAAAGAGAGCGATAAGGCGCTGGAAATCTGTGACCAGCAGATGCTGATTACACCTTCTTCAAATACTTTTATTATATTGAAGGCGGAGATTCTGGGTGACATAGGGCAGATAGAGGAAGGAACAAGGCTCATCACGGAAAAGATACAAAAGGGGGAGAACGACTCCCTCCTCAACATTGCCCTTTCTGAGATTTATATAAGGGCTAAGAAGTATACACAGGCTGAGGAGGTTCTCAATAAGGCTTTGAGTGTCTATCCCGAGAACGACACCCTCCTTTTCAATCTGGGAAGTGTGTACGAGAGAACAAAAAGGTTTGAGCTTGCTGAAGATACCTTTAGAAAGGTAATAGCCCAAAATCCCAACAATCACTTAGCTCTTAACTATCTGGGCTATATGTTGGCTGAGAAAGGAATCAAACTCCAGGAGTCTATAGGGTTTATCAAGAGAGCTTTAGCGCTCGATGTGAACAATGGCTCCTACTTGGATAGCCTCGGGTGGGCTTATTTCAAGCTGGACAATATGGAATTGGCTGAGAAATATCTCACCCTGGCAGTTGAAAAAGAGGGCAATTCCCCGGAGATTCATGACCATCTGGGTGACCTTTATTACAAATTAGGACGCTTCAAAGAAACTCTCCAAGAGTGGGAGAAATCAATCTCTTTAGGCATTGAAGATGCCGATAAAGTGCGGGAAAAAATTGAAAAGCTCAAGACCAAGCTGGAAAACTGAGAATCGCCGGGGGACTCTTTCTTATTATCGTTGTAATCCTCTGGTGTTATCTCACCTCTGGCAAAGCAGGTTCTCTGTTCACTTTTTGCTGGTTATCCTGGCGATGGTGAGCTTGCTATTCCCCGCTTGTCATGGTGTTCGCCCGATCAGCGTTCCCCCTGAAGTAGTTGAAAAGGTGGCTGCCAGGGCGGGTGTCTATCCCAGGCTACTTGAGGATAGCTGGTCTGAAATAGAGAGCATGGGCGGATTTTTTACCATAAAGGCGGAGCATAGAGGGAGAAGCTATCAGGCGAAGAATACACTGGTGATGAAGAAACCCAGCCTTTTCCGCCTGGAGATTCTTAACCCCATGGGATTGGCTACCACCCTTTTGATTTCGGATGGCTCCACCTTCTTTCTTTACTACCCGGAGGCGGGTGAATATCTCCATGAGAGCCCTACCAGAGAGAATTTCAAGAAGATCTTGGGAATCGGACTCGATAGTGAGGAGCTACTTCTTGTGTGGATGGGACAGTTCCTTTCTTTTTCCAACTATCAGATAACAAGGGTGGAATGGCATCCGAAATCATTGCTCATCAGGGTAATAGCAAGAAGCCAGAGTGCCCCTTTGGAGGCAGTCTACTGGATAGACCCTATCAAGGAGCGTCTTATAAGAGGGAGTATAAGAGACTTATCCACCGAGAAAGACCTCTTTAATGTGGAGTATTCCCATTTCATTCAGTTAGGCGGAAAGGAAGTGCCGGGCAGAGTGACCGTGTTTCTGGTGAAAGAGAGGGTTAAGTTGACCTTAAATGCCGCAAAGATAAATTGCAACCTCCCGGCCATAGAGAGCTCGGCGTTCCGTTTCGTCCCTCCCGCTAAAGCGAGGAGAGTGTTACTGGAAGAAATTAAAAGCAGGGGTCCTATAATCTTCGGACGCTGAAAAATGATTAGAGGAGCTACCTTATGATTAGCCTTCGCTCTTTTGCCAAGATAAACTTAGCTCTGGAGGTAAAGGGGCTACGAGCAGATGGCTATCATGAGGTCCAAACCATCTACCAGTCAATTAGCTTATGTGACACTATCCAGTTAGAGGAGCGACCTCGGGAGACAGAGATTGTGACCAATTGTCGGGAGCTTCCCATCGACAGCCGCAACATTGTCCATCGCGCCTGCCTTCGACTGCGGGAGTGCTTCAGTGTAGACCGGGGGGTGAAGGTTAAGATTGACAAAAAAATTCCCCTGGGAGCTGGTTTGGGCGGAGGGAGCAGCAATGCCGCAGTAACCCTGATAGGTCTTAGCCATCTATGGGGTCTCTCCTTGGACAGGATTCATCTTTACGATATTGCCCGGGAATTAGGTGCTGATGTCCCCTACTTTCTTATGGGGGGGAGCTGTCTTGGTTTGGGACGAGGTGATGAGCTTTACCCTTTGGCTGACCTCCCTCGCTGGTGGGTAGTTTTGGTGGTATCTCCTTTCTCTCTTGCTACTTCGGAGGTCTATCAGAGAGCGAATTTGTTGTTGACAAAGGAGAAAAATAATAGTAGTATGAAAGGCTTTTTTCTGAAGGAGAGTGATATTGCACATCTTATGGTGAACGATCTGGAAGAAGCAGTTTTTCACGCTTATCCAGACCTGAGAAGGGTGAAAGATTTGATGATTGAGCAGGGCGCGAAGTGCAGCTTGATGTCGGGAAGCGGACCCACAATTTATGGCCTCTTCACTATGCATAAGGAGGCTAAAAGGGCGCAGAAAAACCTTGTTGCTATGGGATATAGGGTAATATTAGCTCATACCCTCACAACTAAGGACTACCGCAAAGGGGTTCTATTTGTCAACTATTAGCCGATAGAATAAGGAGGTTTATAGGGAGGGAAAAACCTGTAGAATAATGACAGTTACTTAATCCAAAGCTTATGGGCTGTTGAACCATAGAGGGGGGAATCAAGTCAAATGGAAATTACAGAAGTCAGGGTGTTCCCTGTTAATGAAGAAAAGCTGAAGGCTTTTGTCTCCATCATCTTTGACGATTCTTTCATTGTCAGCGATATAAAAATCATCAATGGTGCAAATGGGCTGTTCATCTCTATGCCAAGCAAAAAGCTGAAGAATGGCACCTTTAGAGATATCGCCCATCCTTTGAACAACGAGACAAGAAGATACATAGAGGCTACAGGTAGATTGAATGATAAAAACATCTCTCCCCCGCACATTCTCCTGAACTTGACAGTAGATTTCCCCATCACTAAATCTGGAGATGACAATTTCTCCCAGCTCTATGTTCAGGTACTGGCA
>CABWKN010000020.1 GCA_902505605.1 Candidatus Guanabacterium sedimentis | reverse complement strand
TGGCCCCGCAGACGGTGATGTCGGCGGGAGTAGTGCTCAAATCGATAGTGTAAGGTGCTGAGGGGAAGTTATCACCAAAGATTACATAGGTCTCCCCGGCATTACCTCCTCCAGCAGCATCAGCCCCGTTGGCACCGATGATGATATCATCATATCCATCGCCGTTTATATCCCCGCTGGCCACCGCATAGCCAGAATAATCATAAGCAGCAGCTCCGCAGACGGTGATGTCGGCTGGGGTGGTGCTCAAATCTATGGTGTAAGGTGGTGAGGGGAAGCTGGCACCGAAGATGACATAGGTCTCCCCGGCATTAGTATGTGCAGGGTCACCGGGGTCAGCATAATAGGCACCGATGATGAGGTCGTCGAATCCATCGCCGTTCACATCCCCGCTGGCCACCGCGGAGCCAGACTCATCATCAGCATTATCCCCGCAGACGGTGATGTCGGCCTGGTCAGTGCTCAAATCTATAGTATAAGGTGGTGATGAGAAGCTGGCACCGAAGATGACATAGCTCTCCCCGGCTTCCCCACGGTAACCGGGGTCAGCATAATAGGCACCGATGATGAGGTCGTCATATCCATCATTGTTCACATCCCCGCTGGCCACCGCATAGCCAGAATAATCATAAGCAGAAGCTCCGCAGACGGTGATGTCGGCTGACTCCGTGCTGAGGTCTAAAGTTGAGGGCGGTGAGCTGGAGCCGAAAATGACATATGTCTCCCCGGCATCAGTAAGTACAGGGTCACCGGGGTCAGCATAATAGGCACCGATGATGATATCGTCGAATCCATCGCCGTTCACATCCCCGCTGGCCACCGCGGAGCCAGAATAATCATAAGCAGAAGCTCCGCAGACGGTGATGCCGGCTGGGGTGGTGCTCAAATCTATGGTGTAAGGTGGTGATGAGAAGCTGGCACCGAAGATGACATAGGTCTCCCCGGCATAGGTGCGGTCACCGGGATTAGCCCTGCGAGCACCGATGATGATGTCATCAAAGCCGTCTCCATTTATATCACCGCTGGCCACCGCCCAGCCGGAAAAACCGCCTTCATCATCTCCGTAGATGGTAATGTCGGCTGACTCCGTGCTCAGGTCTAAAGTTGAGGGCGGTGAGCTGGAGCCGAAAATGACATATGTCTCCCCGGCATCAGTACGTGCAGGGTCACCGGGGTCAGCAAAATAAGCACTGATGATAATGTCCATAAAGCCATCGCCGTTGATGTCCCCATAGGCAACCGCAGAGCCAGAATAGTCATAAGCAGCCTTACCCAGCACTCGCATATCCCCCCATACCTTATCCAGGTCAATCACCCGCTGAGCAAAAAGCATTCCTGAGATGGCAAGGATAAATACCAGAAAAACGGAAACGATAAAACTATTCCGCCTCGCCATTTTGGCTACCTCCTTTTTTAAAGTAGGTTAAAAACCTCCCCCACCACCGAGGTGAGGCAAATTATTGATCATTTGCTATCTATATGAAAAATTAATCATTTGCATGAAAATTATACCTACCCACTACAGCTCTGAGCAGAATAATCATCTGTTAAAAACTCAGAGTAAAAAACCTTTTCATAATCTTTGGTTAACCTCGCCTCTCTCATCTCCTTTCTTGAGAGAGAGAATATATTAAAAAATTATCACAAAACTGCTGATAATGTCAAGAAAAAAGTGTATTAAATTTCGTCTTTGTCAATGAATGTTGGCTGAGATATTGCCTGTGCTTTACGAGAAAAGGCGGCTTTCCCTCCTGCACGGCTCCTCAGTTAGGCTTTGGCTTCACATTTTCAGGAAAAAAGGAGGGAAATTGCTGACGGTCTTATGCTTAAAGCGTGATAACCGTCTTATGGAAACATTGCCAGGAAAGTAATCTTCCATTAAGCAGACATAACTCCGCTTAGAAGCTGCTGCTTTACGATACTAACAGTAATCTTTTTAATAGTTGCTTCTGCCTAAGTGCACCTGGCCCTGGGCGTTTACTCCACCGAAGGCTTTGAAGCTGAGGATGGAGGTGCCATCAGGCTTGAACACCTTGACCATTGAGCTGCCGCCTTCACCGTGACCGCAAATTATCTCGCACACGCCATCGTTATCTATATCAGCCGCAGTTATCTGCACATCACCGTTGGGGTTGCCACCAAAGCCAAAGGCTAAGAATTGCTTGATTAAAGTGCCGTCCTTGTCAAACAGCCGGACTTTGTTTCCTCCATTATAACCGGTGGATGCGGCTATCTCTAAGTCAGCGTCGGCATCAAAGTTCCCCACCGCCAGACGCACCTCGCCGCCGGGGTTATCGATAGAATCGAATGCCCTGAATGAACTTATCAACAAGCCCCATGTGCTTTCAAATATCTTCACCCAGGAGCTACCGCCCTCTCCCATACCGGCGATTATCTCGTCAATACCATCGTTATTGAAGTCGCTTTTTGCCAGATGAACCTCACCCTGGGCATTGGACGCACCGAATGCTTTGATGCTGCTGATGAAGGTGCCATCAATCTCAAAGAGCTTCACCCACGACTGTCCACCTTCGCCCTGAGCTACGGCTATCTCCTGATCACTGAAGTCGGTATCAAAGTTCCCTATGGTCAAATGGACTTCGCCATTGGTGTTTGATGCTCCGAAGGCTTTGAAGGTGCTGATGGGGAAGCCATTTACCTCAAAGAACTTCACCCAGGACTTTGCTCCCTCGCCTTGACCGGCGGCAATCTCATCCAGGCTGTCGGCATCTACATCACTAACCACCATATGGACCTCACCCTGGCTGTTCACCGCTCCGAAGGCTTTGAAAGTGTTCCAACTGTTTGCCAGGAGGCTGAATTCCTTTATCCAGCTTTTCCCACCAAGACCATGGGAGGTAATCAAGGCACCACCACCTAAGACCAGATAAGTTTCCCCTGCTAATAAGCGCCCACCAGGGTTAACATACCAGGCGCCGATGATGAGGTCGTCAAATCCATCACCGTTCACATCCCCGCTGGCTACTGAAATGTCAGAATAATGCCCAGATTCAACCCCGTAGACGGTAATATCTGCTGAGTCTGTGCTTAAATCTATGGTGTAGGGTGGTGATGGCAAGGTGGAGCCGAGGATGACATAGGTCTCCCCGGCTCTGTAGAGTCCACCGGGTAGTTCCCCATAGGCATAGGCACCGATGATTACATCTTCAAATCCATCATTGTTCACATCACCGCTTTCCACCGAACTGCCCAACAAATCCCAAGATTCAGCCGCGTAGACGGCAATATCTGCTGATTTTATGCTTAAATCTATGGTGTAAGGTGGATGTGGGAAGGTGGAGCCGAAGATGACATAAGTCTCCCCGGCTCTGAAGCGTCCACCAGGTTCTGCCCAATGGGCACCAATGACCAAGTCGTCATATCCATCACCATTCACATCCCCGCTGGCTACTGCACAACCAGAGCGCTCATCATTAGCATCACCATATATGGTGATGCTGGGTGAATTTTTGCTCAAGTCAATGAGAGTTGATGGTGAGTTACTACCAAAGATAACATAGGTTTCTCCGGCATTGATGAGACTGCCATTGTCAGCCAACCGCGCACCGATGATTATATCACCAAATCCATCGTCATTCACATCGCCGCTGGCCACTGCATAGCCCGACTCATCCGGGCCATCATCCCCGAGGACGGTGATATCAGCCTCGTCGGTGCTCAAATCTATGGTTATCGGTGGAGTAAAAGCTTCTCCGAAGATGACATAGGTCTCCCCGGCATCGGTGCGTCCATCAGGGTCAGCATAAGGGGCGCCAATAATAATATCATCATAACTATCGCCATTTATTTCCCCGCTGGCCACCGCCCAGCCAGAATTGTCATTAGCAGCATCCCCGCAGATGGTGATGTCGGCTGAAGTGGCGTTCAGATCGATGATGTAGGGTGGAGTTGGGAAGCTGGAGCCGAGGATGACAAAGACCTTTCCGGGACCGCTCGCTGATGTGAAATAAGATTGCTTGGCACCGATTATTATGTCATCGAATCCATCACCATTTACATTCCCGCTGGCAACTGCACAGCCAGATAAATCATCTGCATCTTTCCCATAGACGGTGATATTGGCAGATTGGGTGCTTAAATCAATAGTTGAGAGTGGTGAGCTGGAGCCGAAGATGACATAGACCTCTCCTGCATTGCTGCGTGGAGGGTCACCGGGGTCAGCCTCAGGAGCGCCGATGATGATGTCCATATAGCCATCGCCGTTGATGTCTCCATAAGCAACCGCATTGCCAGACCGGTCATATGAGTCATCTCCCAGCACCCGCATATCCCCCCATACCTTGTCCAGGTCAATCAACCGCTGAGCAGATACCATCCCAGACACGGCAAGGATGAGAACCAGAAAAGATGAGACTGTCAAATAAAATCTTTTATTACCCATCTTTACACTCCTTTTAAAAAAGAAAAAGATAAATTCAAGTCTCCCTTAACTTAAGTGCTATCGTCTTCTTAGGAGATTTGCCTCCTGGTGAAGAGAGATTCATTAGATAAATTAAATGTCTAAAAACAGAAGAAAAGCGCTGGAAAGAAGAACTCTTGAGCACGATTTTATCACCCAAACTACCTCCTTTTGTAAAAAATGATAAATTAAATCCATAAAAATGTCAATAGAGAAATGAGATTTATATTTATTACTCTTTTGACTCGATGCGTGCTTTGAGGTCAATAGCTCGGTGGGCGAGATTATGGGCGCGGCGGTTCTTCTTGCGAGGAAGGTGATATATGTGGAGGGAGGAGAGCTTTTTCATCAAGCGGATAGCCTGAAGAAAAAGGGGCATGAGGTTGCGGCTTTTCACCTTATAAAGACCCTTTATCTGGTTGACCAAGAGGAGTGAGTCGGAGTAGACCTCCACCTGTGGGTAATTATTTTTTATGGCATACTTGAGCGCGGCGATAAGAGCCTGGTATTCGGCGTAGTTGTTGGTTCTAAACCCCAGATACTTATAGCAGGCGGCCAGCTCTTCACCCTCGGAATCGGTGACATAGAAGCCGTATCCTGCCTCGCCGGGATTTCCCCTCGAGCTGCCGTCTATATAGATGCGGACGGTCATTCTCTCCCTCACCCTCTGAGCTTACATCAGCTTGGTAGGGTCAACTACCTCATCCTCCCGAAGGAAGAGGAAGCGGTGGCAGTTGTCGCACAGGAGGATGCTTTTATTTGCCCGCAGGTCGTAGTAGACCTGAGGGCGGAGGCGAACATGACATACCTGACAGAAGCCATCTTTTGCCTCGGCAAGAGCTATGCCATGGCGGACGCTCTTTATCCGATTATACTGCTCGAGCAACTCTAAGGGAAGCTTGTCTTGCAGTTCGCTCTTAAAGGCCTCTTTGGTTTCCAGTTGATGGTTGAGTGCCTCCTCCTCTTTCTCCAGTCGATGACACTCGGCTTCCACCTCCTGCTTCTTTTTCTCCAATTTTTTCTTTCGCCACCTGATGCTCTTTTCCAGCTCTTCTGATTCCTCCATGAGGTCGAGTATCTTATCCTCTATCTCCCTTATTTTCGCTTTAAGCTGCTCTATTTCAGTGAGAAGGGCACGGTATTCCTTGTTGGTCTTGACCTGCATGAGCTGGTCCGCGTAACGGGCGTCCTTGAGGTTATGGTCCTCGAGGCTGTGCTCCAGCTGGCGGCGCTCTTTTCGGGAATCTGCCAGCCTGTTCTCCTCCTGCTCGACCATCTGTATATACTGCTGCAGCCCCCGGTTGAGAACATCTTTCTTTCTGGGGATGGATGCGATTTTGTGATTTAACTGCTCAATTTCCAAATCGCTCTCCTGGAGGCGGCGAAGGAGGGTGATGGTCTGTTTAACATTAACCTCTTGCGTCATGGCTAAATTCAGGCATTAAAAAAGGTGTTCATAAAAGAACACCTTATTGTCGCTGATTAGCCCTCTTCAAAGGGCACGGTCGTCTTATAGTGTGCTCCTGCATACCTTATGAATTCTTTCAAAAATGTGTTCACAAAGGGAAGCCATTTCTCCCTCAGCCAGTTTCTCTCATCTCTATAAATGGTGGGCCCACCTGGGTTCGAACCAGGGACCTACCGGTTATGAGCCGGTGGCTCTTCCAGCTGAGCTATGGGCCCGCCTGTTATCGGCTCATTATTATAATACAAAAAGAGATAAAAATCAAAGATTACTTTTAAAATTTGGAGATCTCCATGAAGGTCTTCAGTTTTTTACTCCGAGAGGGATGGCGGAGCTTACGGAGCGCCTTGGCTTCAATCTGTCGTATCCGCTCTCTGGTAACCTGGAAGCATTGACCCACTTCTTCCAGGGTATGCTCGGTCCCATCTGTCATTCCGAAGCGCAGTATCAAGACCCTCTCCTCCCGGGGAGTGAGGGTTTTCAAGATGCTTCTCGTCTGTTCTCTGAGGTTGGTGCTAATCACTGCTTCGGCGGGCGATTCGATGCGCTGGTCCTCTATGAAGTCTCCCAGATGGCTATCTTCCTCCTCTCCAATGGGGGTCTCCAGGGAAATGGGCTCCTGAGCTATTTTCAGCACCTTGCGGACTTTGGAAACCGGCATATCCATCCGCCGGGCAATCTCCTCGGTGGCTGGCTCCCTACCTTTCTCCTGGACCAGAGCCCTGGAGGTGCGGATGAGCTTGTTGATGGTCTCTATCATGTGCACCGGGATACGGATGGTGCGCGCCTGGTCGGCGATGGCTCTGGTAATGGCCTGGCGAATCCACCAGGTGGCATAGGTGGAGAACTTGTACCCTCTGCGGTATTCGAACTTCTCTACTGCCTTCATCAATCCGATGTTTCCTTCTTGAATGAGGTCGAGGAACTGGAGCCCCCGGTTGGTGTATTTTTTGGCAATGGAAACCACCAGCCTCAAATTTGCCTCCACCAGCTCTCGCTTGGCTTTCTCGGTCTCCTCTTCTCCTATATAAATAATATGCAGGGTCTCCTTGAGAGCGCTGGCAGGCTCCTCTAATCTCTCTTCAATGCTGCGGATTACCTCCCGATATTTGTCTGCCCTCTGCTTGTAGACTTTCCTCTCTTCTTTGGTAGTCGCTTTATCCATGAGCTTTTCTGTTTTGGCTATCTCCTTTTCCCACTTCTCAATTTCATCTACCTCTTGTTTAATCATGCGAACCATCTTCTTAAATTGAGCATCGCTGAACTCTACATTCCGCACCAACTTAGCCATAGTGATCCGATGCTTCTTCAAGCCCCTTATTATGGGAAGCCCCTTTGGGGAATCTTCGGGCAATGCTGCAAGCTGTAGTTTCAGCTTGGAATACTTCCGCTCCAGGTCCTTCAGCTTATTGGCCAGGCTGCATATCTCAGCTTTTTTCTCCTCCAGTACCTCCCTGACTAACTCATCCTCGGAAAGCTTTACTATATTCCTGATGTCTATTTCTTCTCTCTCCAGCAGCTCACCAAGAGTGATAACCTCTTTGATAACCAACCGGGTACGGAAAATTGCCTTAATGACATTCCATTTACCCCTCTCCATGCGCTTGGCTATCTCTACCTCTCCCTGGCGGTCAAGCAGCGGTACTGAACCCATCTCCCTGAGGTATAGCCTGACCGGGTCGTTGGTCTTTTCCAGGACGGCAATCTTGAGAGCGGTCTTGCTCTTTTCAAGCTCTTTGGCTGGCTTACTTTTGCCTTCTTTCTGGCGGCGGAACTCCTGCTCAGTAGGGAAGACCCCAATCTCCTCCTCATAAAGCTGCATAAACAGGTCGTCAATTTCATCGGGGGAAGTCACTTCTTCAGGGATAAGCTCATTTATCTCATCGTAAAGGAGATAACCCTTCTTTTTACCAAAGGACATAATTTTCGCAATGACTTCGGATTGATTAACGCTTTTCAAAGTTCCTGCTCCTTGAAGCTGTAATAGAATTCATAAGTTTCATTTTCAATGATGCATGCCTTGGTTGTTTTCTGAAATTCTGACTATCTATAAACTAAACAACCCCCTTATATAATTTATAGTGCATCTCTCTGTTGAAGCAACCTCAATTTTGCCCGAAGCAGCCTGTCTAACTCAGCAGCTTTATCTGTCTCGGCTTGTTCTATCTCCTGCTGAACTTTTCTTATTTCCTTATCCAGGAAATCCCGCTTCATTGTATTAAGGCACTCCAGAGCAAATCCTTTAGTCCAGCTAAAGTTATCGCCCAGAGCTATGTGAGTAAATCTGCTTTTATCCCCTTCTTCCAACTGGTCGAATATCTGGTCGAAAGTAACCCCCTTCCCCTCCTGATGCAGCTCCCTGATAATAGCCAGAAGCCGCTCCCCAATAGGCTGGGAGAAGCAGTGGGGGTCGACGAGAGGGAGCAGCTCTTCTCTCACCTCGGGCTGGCAGATGAGTATCTGCAGCAGCCTCACCTCGGCTTCCTTTAGACTGGCTTTCAGGGAGGTGATTTCCTCTCCCAGGGACGATTTCCTCCCTCGGACTGCCCGACGGAGCTCCTCCAGGATGGCCCGGTCTTCCACCTGAAACCTCTCTGCCAGATACCCGACATAGCTGACTCTCTCCATCTGGTTGCCAATGCACGCCAGAAAAGGGATGACGAAGCTAAGGGCAGCCACCTTCCCCTGTGGATGGGAGAGGTCGACCATCTGTTTAGCTTCCTCCATCAGATAATCGATGGCGGGCAGCGCTTTGTCAAGCTGCTCTTTAAAGCCCTGCGGACCATGCTTCTGGACAAAGGCATCGGGGTCCAGCCCTTCGGGGAGGCTTTTGACCTGCACCCTGAAGCCCTGAGTAAGGAGGGTGGTTATTGCCCGATGGGTAGCCCTTCTGCCCCCTTCGTCGGGGTCAAAGTTGATGACCACATTTTTGGTATACCGGGAGAGCATTTTTGCCTGTCCCTCGGTGAAGCTGCTCCCCAGGGGTGCCACCGCGTTGGCAAAGCCAGCCTGATAGAGGGTCATCAGGTCAAAGTAGCCCTCCACCAGCAGGGCGCGGTTTTTTCTCCTTATCTCTTGATGGGCTAAGTTGATGCCGAAAAGCGACCAGCTTTTGTTAAACAATATAGTCTCGGGAGAGTTGAGGTATTTAGGCTCCTCCTCTCCTATTGTCCGCCCGCCAAAGCCGATGACCCTCCCCGCTGAGTTGCAGATGGGGAATATCAGCCGACCCCGAAAGAAGTCGTAATATCCCTCCCCCTGCGAGCTTTTGGCTACCAGACCGCTGTCAACAAGGGTGGGTTCCTTGAAGCCCTGTTGGAGGAGAAAGCGATAGAGGTCGTCCCACTGGCTTCGGGCGTAACCGAGCTGAAAGCTCTCTGCGGTCTTCCGGCTCAAGCCTCTCTCCCGCATATAGTTCAGCCCCTTTCTCCCCTCGCTCTCCTGGTTCAGATTACGAACGAAGTGACGAAGTGCCAGCTCGTTGACCTTGAGGAGCTGCTCCTTTCGGCGGTCTCTCTGGTCGGTTGACTTACTGGGGGCAGGGAGCCGAAGTCCGCACCTTTCGGCCAGGAATTTCACCGCTTCGTAAAAGCTGAGGTTCTCTATGAGCATTATGAACTTGACGACATCCCCACCGGCACCGCAGCCAAAGCAGTGGAAGAGCTGTTTTTCGCGGCTTACGGTAAAGGAGGGGGTCTTCTCCGAGTGAAAGGGACACAGCCCAACCTCATTCTTCCCCTGATGCCGCAGCTTTACATAGGACGAGACTATCTCCACTATGTCTGACGCTCCTCTTACTTTGGTTAAGAATTCTCTCGGAAAATAGCCGCTCATCCTCTATTCACCTTTGTGCTCATACATCCAGGGTCACAACGGTGACCCCTAACCCCCCTTCTTCGGGCAAGCCGGAGCGATAATCCACTACATAGGGCTGCTCCTCTAACAGCTTTGATATTGCTCGGCGGAGCTTCCCACTGCCCACCCCATGGATCACCCTGACGATGGTGAGCTGTGCCAGCAGCGCATCGTCAAGGAACTTATCGGTGCGTGAAAGTGCTTCCTCCACCGTGCAGCCGATGAGGTTCAGCTCGGAAGCCACCCTACCTTTCTTCTTATAACTATATGCTTGCCTTGCCACTGACTTACTATCCTTCTTCTCCTCCGAGTTTAAGAGCTCCAGAGCTTGCCGCACAATCTTCAACCTTTTTCCTCTCGCCGCAACAGCAACCAGAGAGCTCATCATTTCCTTATGCCAGTCTTCCTCCACCACGCCGACCTGATTGAGGCCGGCGATACGAACCCTCTCTCCCTTTTTCAGGGGGCTATCCTGCTTTTTCCCCTTTTCTTCGCTTATGGGGTAAGGTGGCTGCTCAGGGGGCGGAGGGGTCAACTCACGGGTCAGACGCGAGAGCTTTTGCTGAGCCAATCTTCTCAGTTCCTACTCCGAAGCCTTCCCCTTGAGGCTCTGGATGAGCTGGTTTGTTTCCTCTTTCATCCTCTTCATTAATCCCTGCCATTCCCGCTTCTGCTGGACGATGAGCATCTCGTAATTGGCTATGGTCTCATTGAGCTTCTCCAGCCGCCCTTGAGCCTCATCGGAAGCGCTCCGTTTGGCCTCTTTTAACTCCCTGCGCTCTTGCTCCAATCCCTTCAATTCCTCTTCCATCCGCCTGATGAACTCCTCCACCTTGAACTCTTCCTCTCCCAGAAAGCCCTCGGCTTCCCTCAATACCGAGGCTGGCAAACCTAACCCCTCGGCTATCCTGAAGGCATTGCTTCTGCCAGGAATCCCCTGGATCAGGCGAAATGTGGGCTTCAGGGTCTTCTCATCAAACTCCATGGAGGCGTTGTTCATACCGTGCTGTAAAAATGCGAAGGTCTTCAGGGCATTATGATGAGTAGTCACTAAATTAAGACTCCCCTGGCGGTGGAAAAAGTCGAGAAGAGCCATCCCCAGCGCTGCGCCTTCGGAGGGGTCGGTGCCCGCGCCGATTTCGTCGATGAGGACCAGGCTGGGGAGCTTGAGCCCGCCCATCATATCCTTTATCCGCAACAGGTGCGAGGAAAAGGTGCTCAGATTCTGGATGAGGTTTTGCTGGTCGCCGATGTCGGCGTAGATAGCCTGGAAAACCGGCAGGGTGGTGTCTTTGGCGGGGATGGGAATCCCGGCGTGCGCCATAAGGGATAGCAGCCCCACGGTCTTCAGGGTCACTGTCTTTCCTCCTGTATTAGGACCGGTGATCACCATGGTGCTGTTCTGCGGGGTCAACCGAAGGCTGATGGGGACGACATCCTGTTCCTGACGGCGCACCTCGTCGGCTAATTCCGCCTCCACAATGCGGTCCCACAACCTCTTATCCAATAGAGGATGACGAGCCTCGTGGAGCTCCAGCAGATTATCGTTGCTGAATTTGGGGGATTGAGCATCCAGCCTCAGGCTGAAGAGCGCTTTGGCATTGAGCAGGTCGAAGTGGGCTAAGAGGTCCTCCAGCTGGACCAAAGCCTCCTCTTGCTGACTGACCAGACCGGTCAGCCGGGTGAGAATTTTAAGCACCTCTCTGCGTTCTTCAATCTGGAGTTCGGTAATTTCGTTATTAAGCTCAACGGTTGCCAGAGGCTCAATAAAGATGGTGGAGCCGCTGGTGGAGCGGTCCTGGATGACTCCCGGCACCGCCCCCTTGAACTCTGCTTTCAGGGGTATGACATAACGCCCATTGCGCTGGGTTATGATGGGCTCCTGCAACCAGCGTTGGCTCCCCGGGGAGTGGAGTATCTTCTCCAGGGTTGTGCGGAGCCTTCGCTGTAGGAGCTTCAGTCGGTTTCGTATCTGCCGCAACCGGGGGCTGGCGGAGTCGTAAACCTCGCCCTCCGGGCTGATGCAGTCGGCAATGGCTTTGTCAATACCGGCCAGAGAAGGTATTCCCCTGGCCAGCTCCTGCAGACGACTGAGCTGCGAGGGAGCTTCCCCAAGCTTCTCTCTAATCCTCTTTCCGACTTTTATGTCCCGCTGAATCTGCAGCAGTTCCTGGCTGCCAATAACCGTACCTTCTATGCGGCACTTCTCCAGGGAGCGTTTTATGGGGGCACATTGGGAAAGGTCGAGGGAGCCACCGCTGTGGTAGTAGGTCATGAGCTCGGAGGTGAGCCTGAGCTCATCTTCTATCCAGCTGGTATCGCTGACAGGTTCTAATCGCTCGGATAACTCAGCTCCTAATGGCGAAGCGGTGAAGGTTCGCAATATCTCCTTGATTTTATCAAACTCTAAGGTTTCGATTACATCTCTGTTCATAATCTGATATAATAAAATGCACTCGGTATTTCCCCAAGTGCACCGAGTAATCTTTTTTGTTCTTCAAGTGCCGAGTGTTGTATCGGAAGTCTCTAAATAATAAACACTCCTCCCCCCTCGCCTGAGGAAAGGAGAATTCGCTGGTTTGTGTGTATTTTAGTAAAGTCCTAACCTTCGCTCCTGAGACATTCTTTTCAGCATTTTTTTACGAGCGGCGATGGCTTTCCTTTTCTTCTTTACGCTCGGCTTCTCATAATGCTGTCTTTTTTTTACTTCAGAGATAATGCCCGACTTCTGACATTTCCTTTTGAAACGCCGGAGGGCATCCTCCAGGGACTCATTCTCGTTCACCCTGACATAGGGCATGTAATTTTCCACCCCCGATCCTGTTAAAATAGAAACTCATCAAATCCTCTTTTTCTTTTTTCTGTCTTAAATATAGTTTCCCATATCCTGGTTGTCAAGTTAAAATATACATTTTTTTGGTTAATTTACAACCTGTTAAGCAGGCTGGCAAAATACCCCGCTCCAAACCCGTTGTCGATATTCACCACCACCACTCCCGGAGCACAGGAATTGAGCATAGCCAGCAGGGGAGCAACCCCAGCGAAGCTGGCGCCATAGCCCACGCTGGTAGGTACCGCTATCACCGGCGCCTCCACCAGCCCGCCGACCACGCTGGGCAGGGCACCCTCCATACCGGCTACCACCACCACTACCCGGGCAGACAGCAGCACCCCTTTATGGTCCAGTAGCCGATGCAAACCCGCTACCCCCACATCATAGACTCTCTGCACCCTGTTTCCCATCACCTCGGCGGTAAAGGCAGACTCCTCTGCCACCGGGATGTCGGATGTCCCCGCCGCCAGCACGGCAATAACACCTTTCCCCCTGAGCTTATCCTCCTTGTTTATGGCCACGGCAGAAGCCGAGCGGTTGAAAACGGCCTCCGGGAATCGCTCCTTTATCTTTCTGTAGACCACTTCCTTTACCCGGGTGATGAGAATGGGACCACCGGCATCTGCCATCCGTTCGGCGATGGAGATAACTTGCTCGGCAGACTTGCCGGTGCCGAAAATCACCTCGGGGAATCCCTTGCGCAGATGGCGGTGATGGTCTATCTTGGCAAAGCCGAGGTCCTCGTAGGGAAAAAGCTTCAGTCTGGTGAGGGCTTCTTCCAGCCCTATTTTTCCTTGTTTGAAATCCTGCAGAATCTTTTCTGTCTGTTCCTTCTCTATGGACATTACTGTTTAATCCCTTTTACATTATAAATTAAGTGATATGACCTATACAAGCTAATTTCGTCAGCGGAAAGCTATGGAAGAGGGTGCACTTTTAAACTTTTTGCTCATTGCAGGCGTCTAAATAAGTAGAAACGGAAATTGATAGTGTGAAATAAAATAAAAGGAGGTTGGTCAGATGAAACGGATAAACATAGCCATGGCGGGCGTTGCCACCTTTCTTCTGATATCCTTTATCCTTCTGGGTTCACCGGGAAACAGCTACCCCTTCCCGGAGAGGCAGGAGACTGAAACTGAAAAGGTGGAGCAGGGCTACCTGGGAGTATCCATCAGTGAAATATCTGAAGATGTGCTGGAAGCCTATGGGTTGAAGGACCGCCGGGGCGTGCTGATTACCAATGTAGCAGACGATAGCCCGGCTGACAAGGCGGGACTGAAAGAAGGGGATGTGATTACCGAGTTTGACGGCAAACCTGTGGATAATACCGAGGACCTTACCCGATTTGTGCGGGGATGTGAGCCGGGAAGTGAAGTGCAGGTTAAGATTATGCGCCAGGGCAAAGCCCAGACCATAAAGGTCACCATCGGCAAGCTTCGCAGATACTACCCTCACATATCTTTGGGGCCACTTGTATTGCCATCATTTACCCCTTTCAGATTTTTCTGGGGCGGCAGGCTCGGCCTTACGTTGCAGAACCTGAATCCCTCTCTGGGGGAGTATTTCCAGCGAGAATCGGGTAAAGGAGTGCTGGTGTTAGAGGTGGAAGAGGAAAGCCCAGCGGCAGAAGCGGGATTCCTGCCGGGGGATGTCATCATCAGTATCGACGGCAAGGCGGTGGATAACAAAGAGAACCTGCGCGACATCCTCAAGGAAGCCGAGGAGGGTGATAAGCTCACCTTTGAAATCCTCCGCAAGGGAAAGAGCCAGAAACTCACCGTGGAGATGAAGGACGATCGCCATCTAATCATTATAGGCGAACCAAAATTAAAAAAGGCTATTCGCATCCCTCGCATCCGGGTGGAAGATTACCGCCTGGAAATAAAAATAAACAGGATCAACAGGGTCATGGAACGCATTCAGAAGAGGATAAATTGCCGGCTCCGAGAACTCGACCTTGAAGCCATGGAGAGGGCAATGGAGCTGATGGAGAAAAGCCTCCAGCAAAGTCTTGAGGCAATTGAGCGGGTAACCAAAAAATTAGGGAACACCACGGCTCGCCTGCACCGACTGGGGTGGTCGCTGTAATCTGATAGGTACTTCCCCCTATTCCCTTTTACGCAACGAGGTGGCGAGAGCAGGAGCAACGCGCTCTTACCGCCTTTTTTTCTCACCCTGTGGGAGAGGTAACTTATTTCTTCAGATGGCTGGGAATAGATTAGAGAGAATAAAATGTCGTGAAATAATTAATTTGGTGCGTTCCAGGTTAAACGTTAGGTCTTACTGAAACAAGTAGCATCAGAATATTCAGAATAACAACACTAATCCAAACTGCTAAAACCTGGGATATGCGAACTCGTGTTGGTGCAATCTTTTTAAAAAAAGGAAGGCAAACCGGTTTTATTTCGGTCGTCAAATTCTTGACATCTGATATGGCACATAGCGCCTCCAGCTGCATGCTGTTATTAGGTGGCTTCAATTTAGAAACATGGTTATAGCCGTCTATTTCACCGATGTCCTCTGACTAGTTCCACGACCGAAAGAATGCTTTCTACTACCGTATCAGCCGCGTCAATATGTAACCGATGTGTGCTGTCCTCCACTAATATCAGCTTCCCTCGACTCGACTTAGAGGCCAGAATTCGACTCTGCTCGATCCAGTACTCCTGATAACTGGCTGCCTCGGCACCAAGCATGGGATTCGGAACACCCGAGGCGATTACCAGCAGGGGGACGTTGGCAAAGGTCTCTATCTCTTCAGCAAGACCGGCGCTTTTATCCAGCATCTCACGGTGTTCTGACGCAATCATCTGGAGGAACACAGCCTCCCTTCTTTCCTGAATGTCTGCTGAACCGAATCCTCGATCTGCAGCTTCCTGCCACTCGTCAGTCATCTGCTCTGCCAACTTGAGGAGCTCTGGATAGCCCTCACCCAACAGCCAGGCCAGGGGTGGAGGATCGAGCAATACCAACCCAGCGACTTCATCTGGATAGCAACCAGCATAGACTTCAACATTCAATCCACCCAGCGAGTGGCCTACCAGAACAAATGGACCGGGAACACCCAGTTCCCGAAGCAAGACCCTCAGCTCGTCCGCTTCTGTACCACTGTCCCGCGGGAGAGGACCGGCCTCGCTTAGACCGTATCCGGCACGGTCATACGTGATGACCGTCGTCTCTACAGCGATTCTCTCCTGAAGGGGGCGGTACTCCTCGGACCTGACGCCAATCCCACCATCGACTACAACCGCCGGTAAACCTTCACCAGCGATGACCGCATGCAGCCTGTGCGTTCCAACATCAACCATCCTTTCGACCGGCCTTAGCCCATTACTCGAGCACGACTCCAACAGGAAAATCCCTAACAAAGCAAGGGCGAATCTAACAGACATGATCGATCCCTTCATTAAATCTCCTCCCTTAATTTTAATTCAACACTATCTTTTATTCTAGCCAGCATAAATTTTTTGTTTTATTTTATTTCTTGTCTTTTTTCATGTCGACACACAAGCTAAAAAGAGGCACGTTTTTATCGCCTATGAAGATTTGAAAATAGTAGAATGTCGAATAATGTAATATTTCGCGCCATATGATTTACGACTAATTGAACAGTTCGGACGAATTAATCTTGTCTCCGAATGCTTTTTCAACTTCTTTTGCTATGATTCATTCCTCTGCTTAACGGTCAAGCATCATCCGCTCGCCAAAGCGGAGGCGAGTCGGCTCCATGCAATGTTGAACAGCAGCACATGTTCCAAATGGGGTTGGAATATCCCTATTACTTCTGATGCTCCGCATATGCCTGGTAAAGTGCGATTGCTATGGGTTTCGGGTCTACCATTAGATTGCAAAGGACAGCAATGCTTAGACAATCTTCTGAAAAGTAGTAATAAATTGATGAATATCCGGCTCCGCCGGAATGCCAGTAAACCGTTTGTCCATTTATTTGGTCAATAATAACACTAAACCCATAGTGGGCGCCTGGGTATAGTTCTGGGCCCGGCGACAACATCTCCTCAAGTGAGTCTTCCTCGAGCACTTTCCCCTCGAATAAATCTTTGACAAAGCGTGCCAGGTCTTCTGCTGTGGAGTGCATTGCCCCCGAAGTCCACAGCGAGCTGAACAAGCCTGCCAAGGGTAGAGCTCCGGCGCCGGCTACAACATCGACGGGTTCACCGGATCCGGTGACATCCCACCACATGTGGGCCATCATTTCAGCAGGGTATTTCTGCTCGGGATAGAGGAAGGTTTGTTCAAGCTTCAGAGGAGTGAAGAACCTCGTTACGAGCTGGCTTGAAACAGAGGAACCGGTTACCTTCTCAATAATCATTCCAAGCAGAACATAGTCCATGGCTGACTCTCCCCAGCACGCCCCTGGCTGGCACTCAGGTTCACCCTGAAATTCCTTCAAGATCTCCTGCGCTGTCCAGACCCTTTCCGGTTGTACAGTGATCGCTGCCAGGTATTCTGGCTTGAGCTGGTACCGGTATAGCCCGCTGGTGTGGTTGAGCAGTTGGCGAATGGTGATGTTTCCATCAATCTGGCCTAACTCTGGAATCCATTGTCCTACCGAGTCCTTAACAGACAAGTTACCTTCTTCTGCGAGTTGGAGAATTAGAGCTGCGATATATGTCTTGGTAACACTGCCAAGCCCGAAGAGCATAGCCGAAGTCATGGCTTCACTATCTGATGACTTTCCACTCACGCCAAGCCATGTCGTGCCATCGGGTAGAATCACCGCTGCCGAGATTCCCGGAACCTCCAACTCGGTTCGCTGCTGATCGAGCGTCTCCTGAAACGGCTTTGCCATTTTCTCAGCCATTGGGACTTGTTCTCGGCATCCGGTTACCAGGAGTGTGATTATTGTAAACAGTGCAATCAATCCTAAAATTCTGTTCATATTAAATTCTCCTCTCAATTACTGGCAAGTTGCTGCCTAACAATTCCTATATTGCAGGCTATACTTTGAGAAAAATATGGCTCCCATACCATCTAAAAGTTATTAATCTAAATAAAAATATACTAAGAATGCATTAATATCCTATCAATATCCTTATTATATTGCAATCAATATATCTAAAAGTTTAGATAGCCCGGAGGATTGATTGACGGGGATCTTAATAAGTCGCCAAATGTAATATTTCACGACATTTCATCGTTCATAAACCATATTCGTGAAACGTATTTATTCCTCAACTAAGTTTATAGAAAAATATTAATTTTAGTTAGGGGTGGAATGCCAGTGCGAGTTGGTCTCGGAATCTGTTGATCTGGAGCCCAGCCAGCCTTTCGTTATAATCAAGAGCACAATCGCTACGGCCCAATATACGATACCTCTCAGAAACATGAAGGAACCTAGTCCGCCGAGTACGTCTGCTGGTGTTGGAATAAATCTGTAGATCACGTTTGTCCCGGCGTGAAAAAGCATCACCGGGATCACGCTGCGTCGTGATTTGAAATACAACCAATTAAAGATGAATGTCAGCCCCACCACATCGAACAAATACAACCCGAACGTTGTATCGTAGTAGTTCATGAGCGGCAGGTGCCACGCTGCATGAATCGTGCCCAGTATTATGCTGGCTAACGCCGGATGGAACCACTGGAGCAGCGCAGGCAGAGCAAATCCCCGCCATCCAGGTTCCTCGTTACCCCCGGTCAATGCAGCCGTTGGAAGCAGGTAAAGAAGATAAAGGTACCACGGTGTTGCATCTGAGAAGTATGGTACTCCCCCCAGGACGCTATAAAGACCATAATGCAGCGCTCCAACTCCGATCGGCAGAAAGAACGCACCGGCCAAATACAGAACAACTGGTATGCGTAACCGGAAAATCGACCTTAACCACCAGCGAAGCACAGACAATCCCTGGCTTGTCCAAACAACTATTATGGCAGAGAAAAATGGTCCAAAGGCAGCCAGTATGAAAAACGGGGTTAGTCGACCTCTGGGCACCGACGCCAATGCTGGAATCAAAACAACCCAAGTAATCGCAAACGTCAATACAAAGAATAGCACGGTCATCCCGGGTGTGAACCGGATCTGCTGCGGTGTGGTTTTAGGCATTTTTTTGCTCTCCTTAGTTATGTAAATTATTTAACAATTCAATCGGCAAGTGTCTTGGCATCCCTGCCGGCTTTAAACAAGCTGTTTTTTCAGAGAAAAAATTCACATCACAGTGCCTATCCGCATTTCGATGACAAATGTGTTTATCCCGTTATGTTACTAAGCTAGAACTCCTGAGAAATGACTAAAACGCTGATCGTACATGAGACAAGGAATTAAGCAACTGAAAAAGTATCCGAGGGAATTGCTAAATATTGGAAATTCGTTTTCTTTGTCGTGCAATAACTTCACAATTTTCACCCACTGATGTGTTGGAACAAGCCTATCACACCGAAAATCTCCAGGTCAATGGAAGGAGAATGGGAATATACAGACAACCTTCATTGTCTAAAAGAATGGCACGAGATATTTTGCGACATCCATTTATTTACCTCAGGATGTGCAAGAATGTCGTGAAATAATTAATTATGCGACATTCCACCGCTCTGATATAATTGCGTTCTCTTACTGCCGCATTTCTTGTTTGATATATCTGATTGCTGCTTCAAGCTGGGAATCGACCCCTTGTAAGAGCAGCGTTCTATCGAGTGATACCTCAATATCCGGCACTACCCCGTGTCCTTCTAATACTATGCCATCGGGAGTGCTGTGTTGAGCCTCCGGATACATGAGATAAGCGCCATTCGGCAATTCCATAATCTCCGATTTCGTAACGGCTCCAGGGCTGCGTTCGCCCACAATCACAGCCCGACCAATTGCCTGCAAGCCGGCGGCAAATAGTTCGCTGGCCGACATACTCATGGCATCGAGCAGTACGACCACCGGGCCTTCATAAGAAGTTTTCGCAGGTTCAAGAGCAACATCAACAGTTCTGTCTCTGGTTTTTTTGCGCCAGACCAATGCGCGCTCTTTAACTAAGTATTTGGCCAATATCTCCGGATTATCTCCCCCCGGATTCCCACGGAAATCAAAAATGAGCCCAGGAGCGTCAAGCATGGATTTTATCACGCCAACGATTACTTGCTCTGGGGGGAGAAAGATATTGAATCGTATGTATCCTATGCTATTATCCAAACGCTTCAACTCAAACTCTAAAAAGATAGGTGGCACGATGTCTATCTTACCTGCCCGAGCTTTACGTACAATGCTCTTCTCGTTCGTCTCTCCGTGTTCATTCAAATAGGCGATAGAAACAGCTGCTTCGGGATGTCCGTATATACGGCTCAGTATTTCCCTGGTGATGCAATTGACCCTATGACGGCTATTATATGGGGGCAACATATTTAATTCTGCTTCCTCAGCTATCTGCTTAATTGCAACCCCATCAATACGCTGGATGATAAATCCAGGGCGAAGACCTGCTTTATCGCCGGGAGAGCCGGCTTCGATAGATTTAATCACTGCCTCGCCATCGAGCAGCCGAACATCAATTCCTATGCTGCCCTCGGCAAATATAGTTGGGAGAACGTGCGGCCAATATCCTGGAGGAATTATGGCGGCATGGGACACATTCAGTTCCCATAGCATTTTGTTGATAAGCGAGTATAACTCTTCATCACTCTCTGCAGCAGCTATCAGAGGTCGATATCGGTCATGGACTTCATTCCAATCCACACCGCCGAAGGTGGGATCAAAATGCGTTTCATTAACCTTTTGCCATGCAATCTCGAATATGTTCAGATACTCTTTGTTCTCCCTCTGACACGCCGCTAATCCCAGGAGCACGGACAGCAAAGTAAACCAGGTAATGATTCTGAGTTTCATGGTTTCTCTCCTTCCTATTTTTGATAATGGAATATTTCAAATAATAATTAACTTCAATTCCTTAGTAACTATATCTTATGATTTTTAGACCTAATTTTACCTCTACTGCTCATACATTTTCAAGAATTATTTTCAGGAAACAGCGCCAAAGCAGAAAACTCTCCGAGCTCAAATGACCGTCCACTATGTTAACCAAGCCTTATCCCTTGACAAAGCGGCTTTAGATATAGTCTAATAGAAACGGTTATTCGGGAGGCGGAGAGAGTATTTATTTCGAAGTCGGAGCATTTGTTACCCATGACAGAAAGTATCTCTTTTTCACCAAACTTAGAAACAAAATGAGAGATTATTCAGAGGAGGAAATTATAGAGAAATTGAATAATCCACAAAATGGTAACGGAGAAATCTATTGGGTGGATGCCAAAATCATTGAAGACTTGAGGCATGAAGCATTTAGGAAGAGGAGATAAGTAAGTATGAAACATAAGGCCATCTTTATCGTATTAGTATTTTCTGCTTTACTGTTTTTCAAAGGCTATGCTCAACAGGATGAATTCCCGGTTCTCAAAGGTCCTTACCTGGGCCAGAAACCGCCGGGGATGACTCCTGAGTTATACATGCCGGGAGTTATTTCCAATTGCGATCTGCACAGTGGTGTTTATTTCTCACCGGATGGAAACGAAGTGTTTTATTCAATATCCAAAGAATCACAGCATAATATCATGTTCATGAAAGAAGAAAATGGTCGGTGGACAAGGCCTAAATCTCTCTGCATGGGATTGGCGCCTTTTCTGTCACCTGATGGAAAAACGCTGTTGTTTACCACTCAGAATTATGAAATTTGGAAAATGGAAAGATCAGCCAACAACTGGTCAGGCCCAATCAGCCTTGGTCCAACCATTAATTGTACCCGAAGCCAGTATAGCTCTTGTGTAACCGATGATGGCACGCTCTATTATATTAATGCAAAGGGTATTGTCCGCTCTGCATTGATAGAGGGCTGCTATACAGAACCTGAGCCTCTGGGGAGTGAAATTAACAGTAATAATTATGAAGGCCCTCCATATGTTGCTCCTGATGAGAGCTATATGATCTTCTCTTCCTTTCGGCCCGGGGGGTACGGAAGTTCTGACCTCTATATCAGTTTTCGGAGAGATGACGGTACCTGGACATTACCCAAGAATATGGGGCCAAAAATAAATTCAGATGGAAGAGACAGGCTCCCTTTCGTTTCTTTTGATGGCAAATATTTTTTCTTTAACAGCAGCAGAATATCGGTATTAAATACAAATCTTATTCGCGGTGGTGCGGGGAATGTCTATTGGGTGGATACAAAAATAATAGAAAATCTTAAACTCAAGGAATCAAAATATAAGAGGGAAAAATGTGCTGTTTTTGGATTTTATTCGTATTTAAGGAGAAAAAGAAATGTATAACAGGAAGAGTATGATTATCCTGGCGGCTTTGGGCCTTGTTTTTATTGTTCTCCAGACCCAGGATGTCAGAGCTCAAAAACAGTCAGCGGAGTCATTCATCCAGGAAAACATCAAAAAGCTCAAGGAACGTCTCGGCGACAAGCTGCTCAAGACTGCTGATGAAGTCATCGCAAGACATGTGGAGGCCATCGGCGGCCGGGACGCGATACTCTCAGTTAAAACGTTGATGTTCAGGGGAAGAAATGTGCGGTTCGGTCAAGGGGACAATCCGCTTGTCCGCTACTACAAACAGCCGCACTTTGTCCGTCAGATGCGGTCTCCGGAAAGCACAAGTTATTTGCTCAGCGACGGAAAAAAGGTCTGGCAGGTCAGTCCCACTGGACGTCAGGAAGTCTCTTACTGGTGGACAAAATCAATGCTCCATATGAGAATCGATGACAATTTTATCGACTACAAGAAGCAAGGGATTTCCTACGAGTATATCGGGCTTGAAGGATTTGAAACCGAACCATTTATCTACTACCACCTCCGCCGGACATTCCCGGATGGAGAAGTCGAAGATCTTTATTTCGATGTCGAGACCGGTCTGCTGCACGGCATCTGGCCGACAAGCAGCTCTAGGGGAGAAAATCCCCGTTTGTATTACGATTACAGGGATATTGGCGGCATACTCTATCCTCATGTGAACATGCGGGTTTTTAATACAGCGAATCCGCCTCATCTATTCATCATCGAAGAAGTCAGAATCAATGAAGACTTCGGAGAGGATTTCTTCACAGAGTATAAAGAAAAACCGGTGAAAAAGTGAATGCAGGTGGCTTATATTCCGTTTTGCAGGGTGTTCCTCACATCGCCGTGAAGAAAATCGAGGTGAAGAACACCTTCAACAGCAGAAAGAATCATAGCTGATCTTGAACGATAAGAATTAAAAGGAGAATAAAACTTATGAAGTATAGAGCAGTTTATCTTGGAATTTTATTGCCCATTATGTTTGTATTCGTTAGTTGCGCTCAACAGGATGATTTCCCGGTTCTCAAAGGTCCCTACCTCGGCCAGAAACCGCCGGGAATGACACCGGAACTATTCGCACCTGGAATCATGACAACCGAGTACCACGAGCACAGCAGCCCTGCTTTCTCTCCCGACGGAAACGAGGTTTACTGGTCCGTGTTCATCAATTTCTATGGACCTCAGGTCATCCTGACTATGCGGCAGGAGAACGGTCGATGGACCCAGCCGGAGGTGGCTCCGTTTAGCGGTAGGTACAGTGACGGCAATCCCTGCTTCTCTCCCGATGGACAGAAAATATATTTCGAATCAAGACGCCCGCTGATCGAGGGAGATCCTTATACGGGGAATATCGATATTTGGGTCGTGGAACGCCTGGGTCATGGATGGTGTGCGCCGAAAAACTTGGGAGATGTGATCAACTCGGACCGATGGGAACGGGGACCCTCGGTGAGCGATAACGGCACTCTTTATTATTGTTCTATGCGTGAGGGCGGCTATGGACAGATGGATATCTATTGTTTGACTCTCAATCACGGAGAGTATGCAGAACCCGAGAATCTCGGAGAGGTCATCAACACACCTGGGTATGAAAGCTGGCCGTTCATCGCCCCTAACGAGAGTTATCTGATTTTTGAATCCGATGACGGGGATCTCGTGATCAGTTATCGCAAAGATGACGCATCCTGGGCAGCCCCGATAAACCTCTCAGAGAAATTGAATTTCACAGGCGGCCAGGACCGGTTTCCCCTGCTTTCGAATGATGGTCGGTACTTGTTTTTTGTGAGCAGCCGGTGGCTGGGTCCGAGCTACTTCGATAGGCCTCTGACGCTGGAGGAGGTGAAAGCGAAGGCAAGAAGTTTAAGCAACGGCCTAGGCAATGTATACTGGGTGGATGCACAAATCATAGAGGATCTTAAACCAAAAGAATTGAAGTAAAGAAGACAAACCAAGAAATCTGAAGCAATATTTGTTGTAATTTTATTGTTCTTTTATTTGTAGCCTATAGAATAGTAAAAATTTGAAGCTCCCGAAAAATGAATACTAATAAAGTAAATGTCCTTAGATGTGATAATTAATCTTATAGTTTTTGAAATAATTATCGGAAAAGCTACAAAAAGTTTCTCCATCAATGCGAAAGCGTTGCTCTGGTTTTAAGTATATGTGTTGAGCCACCAATTATGAGCAATTTCATGGGTTACAAACTTAATATTATTAACAATGTCAACTGTTGCGGAGTCTCTCATAAAGACTAATTTCAGCAATCCATTCCAGGCGGGGTAATCGTTGGGAAACTCTAAATCACTTTTCTCTTTATATCTCCT
>CABWKN010000019.1 GCA_902505605.1 Candidatus Guanabacterium sedimentis | reverse complement strand
CGCACTGATTATTTCTACCTCAGGCTTACCTATCTTGCCTAAGTCGGAAAGAACTTCCTTAGCCCCCTGATACCTCTTCCCTTTATCCTTCTCCATGCATCTGAGAATTAAGCGGCTGAGGTCCTCATGTATCTGAGCATTCACCTGTTTGGGGTCTGGAGGTGCTTCAGTCTTGTGCTTCACCGCTATGCTTAAAGGGGTATTGCCTGAAAAAGGCACCCTTCCGGTCAACATTTCATAAATAATGACTCCTAAGGAATAGATATCAGAACGCCCGTCTGCCTCCTTCCCCTCCACCTGCTCCGGAGACATATACTCCGGTGTGCCAATCATCACTCCTGCATCGGTTATCCCCTTCGCCTTTAGGGAGCGTGCTCGGTGAGCTTCAACCAGTTCCTCGCACACCTGCTTGGCTATGGAAAGAGCTTTTCCCAGACTCAACTGTCCCACTCTTCTAACGGTGCTCTTTAAATCCTCACCGGACACATATTCCATGGTGATGTAGTGGGTCCCTTCCTCTTCACTGAGGTCATACATGCGGCAGACATTCCGGTGGGATATCTTGCGGGCAAATTTCAGCTCGTTCCTGAACCGCATAATGGTTTTGTCGTCAGCGGCGATTTCAGGTTTTAAGAGCTTTAACGCCACCTCTTCCTCTATTTTTTTATCTATTACCCTGTAGACCTTGCCCATACCTCCTCTCCCCAGTTCATCAATAACCTCGTATCTTTTAGCAAAAGTGCCTCCTCTGGCTAATTCTCTTGTTGCCTCCTGGAGAGTCTCTGTCCTAGATAAAGGGACTTCTTCTTAGGAAAGTAGCTACGTCCCACACTTGCCGCAATAATAGATATCATCAGGATTGTCAAAGTGACATTTAGAGCATTTCATTGCCCATGGTCTCCTTTGCTAAGCGTGTAATAATATGATATCTAATGAATAAATGTCAACACTTATTACCGAAATTTCAGTTAGCTGATATCGCTGCTATTATAGTCAATCACCTTATTTTAAAAAATAAACTATTTTATCTCCAAATAGCGTCCAAAAAGGAGACAAAATATAGAGAAATTGGGAAAGATTGCAAAAAGAGAGTATCTTTGTTAAAGTAAGGAGTGATACCCAATCTTTCTCAGACAGAAATAATCCTGTATCCTCTCATACAAGGTTATGGACAGAACAGAACATCGGACTGGTAAAAAGCTTTCAAGTGAGTTGAGCCGGAGGGATTTCCTCCACCTCGCCACCTTGGGCATAGCGGGAATGGCTCTTTACCATCCAAAAGAAGCCATTGACAGCTCAAGGCTGGACAGGAATGTTCATATATTCTACTATCCGTGGTATGCAAATCCAAAATTTAATGGGAAATGGTACCATTGGAACCTCAAGGGACACCGTCCGGCGGCAGACCTGGCTGCGGACTATTTTCCCCTGTTAGGGGCTTACAGCACCTCTGACGCCTCGGTGGTGCGCCAGCATATGCGGTGGATAAGCCAGGCGAGGATAGGTGTTATTTGCCTCTCCTTCTGGGGGAAGCACTCCTTTGAAGACCTTAGCACTCCCTTAATTCTGGATACTGCTCATCGGTTCCATGTGAAAGTGAACTTTCACATAGAGCCCTATGCTTATCGTCGGCAATCTTTTATCGATGATATACTTTACCTATTAGATGAGTATGGTCATCACCCTGCGTTTTATCGCACTGAGGAGCAAAAACCCCTTTTTTACATATTTAAAAGCTCAGTGGGAAAGGAAGACCGGGATTATATCTCCGACGAGGAATGGAACTTTATGCTTTACCGCCTGCGACTTGACCCCCGCAGCGAGTCAGTCTTTCTGGCGCAGACCCTTGACCTCGGACGATGCCAGCGCAGCGGCTTTGACGGAGTTTATACTTATGGTGTAGAGACCGCTCCACAGTGGGGAGAATTAGGCAAGTGGTTTCGCTCGGCAGGACTCTTATGGTCACCCAGCATTCTCCCCGGTTATATAGACTTTCGGGAAAAAGCATACACCGGGGAGAAGACGAGGTATATCCCAAGAGAGGATGGGAAAACTTACGACAGAATGGCTGAGGCAGCTATATCCTCGCAGCCCGACATTCTCACCATCACCTCTTTCAACGAATTCCATGAGGGGACTCAAATTGAACCGGTAATGCGCTTTCTGGAGCCAATGGGCTATCTGAACTATTATCCCCAAAGCGCTCTCTACTACATACAGGCTACTCGAAAGATAATCCAGTACTGGCACGAAGTCAAAAATAAAAAAATAACTCCCCCCTCACAGCACTCTTCTGAGTATAACTCCCCCTCAATCAACGCACCGGGCACTAATCCTCAGGGGAAAAATCCCTTGCCGAGAATAAGAAGAGAGAAGCCTCAGCTGAAAATGCGACAGCTTCGATCTCATAAAAGGCGAGTCCATCATTGATATTAGCTGGGAAGGATTAAATAGCATTACCGCTATTGATAATAGGCCTTCATTGTGACCGCTTTAGAAAGAAACATATTTAGGACGGAAATGAAAATGGTGGGCGATACTGGATTTGAACCAGTGACCCCTTCCGTGTGAAAGAAGTGCTCTCCCACTGAGCTAATCGCCCACTTTGCTATTCAATATATACCACCACTAAGCGGAAATCAAGGCTTTATTTAAAATTTTATCTACTGATGCTTATGAAACCAAAAAACTCGCTCATCCTGCATATTTTTCAAAGGTATACGGCAATTCCCCACTAATTTATTCAAGGATTACCCCATCCCTCTTTACCAATTAAAGGGACAAAGGAGCAGTAAGTAACAAACTCTCGCCTTATTTTCTTACCCTTTTTTACAATCTTGTACAAGGTCTGATACCTTTCGGGACCAATGGGGATGACTAGGCGCCCCTTATCTGCCAGCTGCTCAAGCAGGCTGGGAGGAACATCAGGAGCACCAGCGGTGACCATTATTCCGTTGAAGGGAGCTTTCTCTTCCCACCCCAGGGTGCCGTCTCCTACCCGGGCTTCGTAGTTGGTATAGCCGAGCCGAGCCAGCACTTCCCGTGCTTTCTGCAAGAGAGAGGGAAGCCTCTCTATAGTGCGCACATTCGCCGCGATCTCTGCTAAAATAGCGGCCTGATAGCCGGAGCCGGCTCCTATTTCCAGAACGCTCTCCGGTCCCTCCAACTCCAAACACTGGGTCATCAAAGCAACCATATAGGGTTGAGATATAGTCTGACCCTCACCGATGGGCAAGGGGCGGTCTTCATAGGCGTAGGGACGCATATCCTGAGGGACAAACTCATGACGGGGGACCTTCAGCATAGCGGCTAAGACCTTAGAGTCGTAAATACCCCGGGCTCTTATCTGGATATTTACCATGTATTCCCGAAGTTTCTGATAATTCAGCTCGCTCAAACTACCCTCCATTGCCAGGCATCAACACCTTATCAAAGTGAGTCTCGCTTCCGATAAGACTTCATATACAGGATTTTAATTTCTTTCAGAAGTGAAAACTCTGGCTGGAAAATCTTTCGGACAATTTTGATTTGCTTTCTGAATCCATTAATCCCGCTAAAAAGGTATCTCTTAAAAATGGCTTTCTTATAAAATTTCTCTTCCTCAGGTGCTCCCATCCCACACCCCGTCTATAATTGCTCCGCACTTAGGGCATTTGCCATTCTTAATGATATTATGCAATATTTGATATCCATAACGGTCTATCAGCAGCTCCTTACACTGATAGCAATAGGTTTTTTCCCCCTTGTCCCCGGGAACATTCCCGCTGTAAACATATCTGAGCCCTCTGCTCAGCCCTATTTCGCGAGCTTTGTGCAGGGTCGCCACCGGGGTAGGAGGAAGAGAGGTCATCTGGTAATGGGGATAAAAACGGCTTATGTGCCAGGGGATTTCTTTCCCTACCGATACAATGAAATCGGCTATTTCGGTCAGCTCTTCAGGGGAATCGTTGATGGTGGGGATGACAAGGGTAGTTACCTCAACCCATATCCCCATCTCTTTCATCAGCTTGATGTTTTCCAGCACCGGATTGAGTTTGGCACCGCAGATTTTCAGATAGGTCTGATCGTTAAAGCTTTTAAGGTCGATATTGGCTGCGTGAAGGTAGGGCTTAATAGCCATCAGAGCCTCGTTGGTCAAATAACCATTGGTGACAAAAATGTTCTTCAGCCCCTCTGAGGTGGCTATCTCAGCGGTATCGTAAGCGTATTCAAAGAAGATAGTAGGCTCTGTGTAAGTATAAGAAATACTCTGACAGTGGTAATTTCTCGTTAAAGCGACAATTTTTTCCGCGGAAACCTCACGCCCATTTCCGATATCCTCCTCAGCAGGCTGGGAGATTGAGTAATTCTGACAATGCCCACAGGTGAAGTTGCACCCCACAGTGGCAATGGAAAAGGTGGAAGTTCCCGGCATGAAATGGAAGAGAGGCTTCTTTTCAATGGGGTCCACATTGGCAGAAATAGGGTGACCATACACCAGGGAGTAGAGCACACCCTCTCGGTTCACCCTCACCTTGCAGATACCTCTTTTAGAAGGATGAATCAGACACTGATGATTACAGAGATTACATCTAACCCGTTCGTCATCCAGCTTCTCGTAAAACCGGGCTTCCTTCATATGTGTAGCCTATCCTCTGCGGGAGCCTGTTCTGAAGTGGGCTTATTATCCTTAACCCTTAATACCCCCAATGGGTCTGAGCTGAGCCACCTTGGGCGAGACCCCTGCCCGATGCATAACCTCAACCACCTCTGCTACATCCTTGTAAGCTTCGGGAACCTCCTCTGCCAGTGTCCTCTTGCTTTTTGCCAGCACATAGATTCCTTTTGCCTCCAACTCCCTCTGAATGGGACGCCCAATACTCGCCTTGGCAGCTTTGGCCCGGCTCATCACCCGACCTGCACCATGACAGGTGCTGCCGAAAGTCTTCTGCATAGCCCCCTCGCTCCCCACACATACGAAGGAGGAATCCCCCATATCCCCAGGAATCAACACCGGCTGACCCACCTTGGAATAAACGCGCGGGGTCTCGGGATGCCCGGGAGGAAAAGCTCTGGTAGCCCCTTTGCGATGGACACAAATCCTTCGCCTCTTTCCATCGACCGTGTGCTCCTCTATTTTAGCTATATTGTGGCACACATCATAGATAAGTTGAAAACCTAACTCCCTGGGGGAGAGCTGAAATTGCTGCTCAAAGCACGCTTTTGCGAGCGCCATTATGACCTGGCGATTAGCCCAGGCGTAGTTGGCCGCGCACGCCATTGCCGCGAAATAATTTCTCCCCTCTGCAGAGCCGATGGGGGCGCACGCCAACTGCTTGTCGGGGAGGCTGAGTCTATATTTATTTATCGCACTGAGCATAACCTTCAGGTAATCGTCGCATATCTGATACCCCAGTCCGCGGGAGCCAGTATGGATGAGCACCACAATCTGCTCTTTGAAGAGCCCGAACACCTCGGCAACCTCCTCCTCATATATCTCTTCCACCACATCGATCTCCAGAAAATGGTTGCCCGAACCGAGGGTTCCCATCTGCTCCAGTCCCCTTTCAATAGCCCTGCGGCTCACCTTGTCGGGATCAGCCTCCTTCATAGCCCCATAGCTTTCTATATGCTCCAGGTCCCCTCTCTCCCCGAAGCCCTTCTCCACAGACCATCGGGCACCCTTAACCAGTGCGTCTTTCAACTCGGTGGGAGTGAGCTTACTGATGGCTCCTGAGGAACCTACACCGCAGGGGACAGTGCTGAACAGTCTCTGGATGAGCGGCTTTATCTTGCCTTTCACCTCATTAAGCTTAAGATTGGTTCGAGCTAATCGGCACCCGCAGTTGATGTCATAGCCGACCCCTCCCGGCGAGATGACCCCTTCTTCCACATCAAGGGCAGCTACCCCTCCAATGGGAAACCCATAGCCCCAATGAATGTCGGGCATAGCCAGGGAATACTTGATAATTCCCGGCAGATGGGCTACATTGGCAACCTGCAAGGTGCTCTGGTCCGATTCAATATGAGGCATCAGAGCCGAACTGGCATAAATTCTACCAGGAACCCTCATATTCCCCCGCTGCGGTATCTCCCATAGGTAATCGCTGATTCTCTTTAATTCATGCGATTGGGATCCCATATGCTATCTTCTCTCTTTCCTTTTTTATGCTAATAGATTTTAAGATAAGTGCTTAAGTATCAAATATGATTTGAGCCTTCCATCGGTTATCTATTTTTTCTACCGTGAGCTGATGATAGGTCGCTGCTTTTATTTCGGTAAAGAACTCATGCCGGGCAGGGTCATAGTGCTCCCCCCGCACCTCCGCCTTTAACCGGTTACGGTCTATCTCAAGAATATCAAACTCTTTCAGCAACAGGGAGCGAGATTCCATAATATACAGTAGCTCACTCAGCCAGTTCACCATAAGCTCATCGGGATTATTCCCTTCGACCTCTATCACCATGGAGTTCTTCGGCTTTACCCTGGAGGTATCGGTAATAAGGTCGAACATGGCAAAAGCCGAGTTGGAATACAGCTCCTTGAAATTGGTTCCGTAAACCACCATCCCTATATCAGGTAGTGGTTTTACAGCATTCACTGGAAGGAGTTAGGGTCAGAGACCTTATGACCAGCAATGTGATGGCGGTAGATGAGGGACTCAGCGTTGCAGGGCTGGTGGAGGAGTACTTCTTTAAATATAGATATACCAGTTTTCCGGTGGTTTCGGGTGAAGAGCTGAGGGGGATTATCACCCTTAAGGTGGTTAAAAAGCTACCCCGGGAGGAATGGGCGTATAAGCAGGTGAGAGACATTATGAGTGGGGTTTCTTCCGATGCTGTGCTTCATCCCGACGAGAGCGCGGTTGATGCCCTGAGAAAAATGACCACTGATGAAAAGGGGCGCCTGCCGGTGGTGGAGGGCGGAAGGCTGAAAGGGATGCTCGCCAGAAATGATATAATGAGTCTGTTTAAGGTGAAGTCAGACTTGGGAGAATAAAGGGGAACTAATGAAATGATGCGTAGAGTGAAAACTCCTCAATATCAATTGTTAGACCATACTGCTGATATAGGGATGGTGGTTTACGGAACCAATTTCAAG
>CABWKN010000018.1 GCA_902505605.1 Candidatus Guanabacterium sedimentis | reverse complement strand
CAAAAAATTTAATAGAAAATAAAGATGTAATACTTATTACCAGTGAGAACAATATTCTGGTCAATGCCTTACAGCGAAGCTCTGCAGTCATAATACAGAAGTCAATACGAGAGGGCTTTGGACTTACCATAACTGAGGCGCTCTGGAAGGGAAAACCGGTGGTGGCTTCAAATGTGGGTGGAATTCCCCTTCAAATAAAAAATGGGGAAAATGGCTTTTTAGTTGAGTCTCAAGATATAGAAGGGTTTGCAGATAAGATTATACAGATTTTGCAACATCCCGGTTCGGCAGAAAAAATGGGGAAAAAGGGTCAGGAGCTTGTCAGGAAAAATTTTCTCATTACAAGATTACTTTCGGATTATCTGGACTTGTTAAACCACATCACCAAATAAAAGGCGCCTCACAGCATAGTCTACCGAAAAATTGACTTATGAACCCCATTTTCAGGTCTTTTTAATCATTTGAGCACTGCGAATGAATATGATAAGATGTTAGATATTCAATTAAGATGAGGAGGTACAAGATTATAAACGCCTTAGCTATGGAGGTAAAAGTCAATGGCTAAAACACGCACCACCTGGCGAGAGAAGTTAGAGAAGGAACAAGAGCCTAAGATAGTGGTTGCCTCACCGAATTCAAAGATGGCCAAGAGGTTCGGCTCAGGGAAGATGCTTATCCCCCGACCCCTGGATGTTGATGCCCTTATCCGCACGGTGGAAAAGGGGAAGCTGGTTACCCAGGCACAGCTCCGCGAGCGGTTGGCAAGGGACTTCAAGGTCGATTTCACCTGCCCCATAACCACCGGGATTTTCGTCCGCATCGCTGCCGAAGCCGCCGAAGAGGACTTCACAGCGGGAAAGCAGGAGATCACCCCCTACTGGCGAGTGATTAAGACCGATGGCAGCCTGAACCAGAAGTTCCCCGGAGGTGCTCAGGCACAAGCCGCACGCCTGAGAGACGAGGGGCATCACATCCAGCCCGCCCAGGGCAAAAAACCGCCCCGGGTGATAGACTTCCAGAAATCTCTCCAGCAACTTTAATAAAAAGGGTTTTTTATCCCCATTCGGGGAAGAGGCGCATTCCTTTTTATTCTTTATAAAAAAGAACCTCTTTAATGGCGGGCGGTTTCTAATGCCTGAACTATATCAATGCCGGGTTCTCAACTGATAGGCAAATAGGAAATGTGAGAATTTTAGAGCTGGTATTTCAATTGTGTCAGCTTTATTACTGGCAGTGAGCAAAAGCTTTTGCTAAAATACGGAAAAGTTGTTACAATGGATATGTTTTTCACAGACCATTAATAATGGGTAAATCCTGACAATTAATGAGGCGGTGCATTTTTGAAAGCCGAGTTGAAGGAGATAAGTTCTTATCAAAGAGAGCTACTTATTGAGGTCCCTGCTGATATAGTTCAACAGGAAATCGACCAGGCGTCTCAAGCCATAAAGAAAACTGCTCGCCTTCCGGGGTTCCGACAGGGCAAGACACCCATTCCCATCGTCAAGTCCCGCTTTAGCCGGGAGATAAAGGATGAGGTCTTAAACAGGCTTCTTCCCAAATATTATGAGGAAGCCCTCGAGCAGCATCGCCTGAGCCCCATCAGCCCACCGGTGATGGACGATATCACCCTCAAGGAGGGAGAGCCCCTTAATTTTAAAGCCAGCTTTGAGGTTAAGCCCTCCTTTAAGGTAGAGAACTATAAAGGACTCAAGGGCTCCCGCCCGGAGGTCAAAGTCACCCCCGAAGAGGTGGAGACCGCCCTCCGCAACCTGCAGGAGAGAGGAGCGCAGCTCATCTCGGTGGAAGGTCGGGGGGTGCAGTCCGGAGATTGGGCAATGCTGGATGTGAAGGAGCAATTCGACCCTCCCGCTAAGGGAGGCAGCCATCGGGAAGAAAACGCCCTCATCGAGGTGGGCAGCCCTCGCACTTTCGAAGGGTTCAGCCAGCAGCTAATAGGAATGAGCCGGGGAGAGAAGAAGAGCTTCACCATCAACTACCCCCCTGACCTACCCCAGAAAAAGCTGGCAGGCAAAAAAGTACACTACAAGGTCAAGCTCAAAGAGATCAAAATCAAGGAGATTCCACCTCTTGATGATGAATTTGCTCGTGACTTAGGAGATTTTAGGGACCTGGGCGACCTGAGAGAGAAGATGGAAAAAGACCTGCTCAGCCGTAAAGTGGAGGAAGCCGAGCGAGACCTCACTGATGAGCTGTTAAGCCAGCTCGTCGATGCCCATACCTTTGAAATCCCTCCCTATTTGGTAGAACAGGAACTCGACCGTCGGGTCAGCCGGGTAGCCAACGATTTTGTGATGCAGGGGATTGACCTCAAGAGGGTGGAGTTCGACTGGGACAAGTTCCGTCAGGAGCAGCGTCCCGATGCCATCAAGAGCGTTAAGAAATGGCTCATTGTAGAGCAGATTGCCAATCAAGAGAATATTGTGGTCTCACCAGATGAACTGCAGACTGAAATAGAGAGAATAGCCGCCGAGAACAACAAGTCGGTAGCTTATATTAAAGGCTGGCTGCAGAAAGAGGGCAAGATGGAGGAATTTAAAAACCAGCTCCTTTTCTTGAAGATGGTTGACTTTTTAAAAAAAAAGGCTATAATTGTTAAGAAGGGGGATAATTAATTGCACCTGATTCCTATGGTAATAGAGCAGACCAGCCGCGGAGAACGGGCTTATGATATCTATTCCCGTTTGCTCAAAGATAACATAATTTTCATCGGCACCGCCGTTGATGATGCAATAGCCAATCTGGTAATTGCTCAACTCCTCTTTCTGGAAGCCGAAGACCCCGAAAAAGATATCTCCCTTTACATCAACAGCCCCGGCGGATTAGTTGCCCCCGGGCTGGCTATTTACGATACTATGCAATTTGTGAAACCCGATGTTTCCACCATCTGCATTGGGCAAGCAGCCAGTATGGCAGCCGTCATTTTAGCTGCTGGTGCCAAGGGGAAGAGATACGCCCTGCCCAATTCCCGTATTATCATTCATCAGCCTTATGGTGGCTTCTCAGGTCAAGCTACCGATGTCGACATCCAGGCGAAAGAGATTTTGAGAACCCGGGATCGGCTGAACGAGATTCTCACTGTTCATACCGGTAAGTCGATTGAGAAAGTCAGGCAGGATACCGACAGAGATTTCATAATGACTGCCAAACAAGGAAGGGAATACGGTATAATAGACGAGGTGATAGCCAAACATAAAGATTAACAAGATGCCGTTTTGCTTTTCTCCCCGGAAGGGGTGGTTACATCTTTTAACACAAGGTAGGAGAGGGAAAACGTAATAATGGTCAGAAACAGAGGCTACAGTCCTGTATTGCGTTGTTCCTTTTGCAACAAGACTCAGAACGAGGTAAAGAAGCTTATTGCGGGACCTGATGTTTATATCTGCGACGAGTGCGTTGAGGTATGCAGCGATATTATCACTGAAGAACGAAAGATAGACCGCAGCCGACCTCTTCCTACCCTGCCAAAGCCTGCAGAGATAAAATCTTTTTTAGACCAGTATATTATCGGGCAGGAACAGGCGAAGAAGAAGATCTCAGTAGCCGTCTACAATCATTACAAAAGGATAGAACTCAAACGACAGCAAGTGGACGATGTAGAGCTTACCAAGAGCAACATCCTCCTCATCGGACCCACGGGCACGGGTAAGACCCTTATGGCACAAACCTTAGCATGCTACCTGCGGGTGCCCTTTGCTATAGCCGATGCCACCACCCTGACGGAGGCTGGCTATGTGGGTGAGGATGTGGAGAACATCATTCTCAAGCTCTTTCAAGCATCAGGATTCGATATAGAAAAGGCAGAGAGGGGAATCATCTATATTGACGAGATTGACAAGATAAGCCGTAAAGACGAAAACCCCTCCATAACTCGCGATGTATCGGGCGAAGGGGTGCAGCAGGCCCTGCTTAAGATATTAGAAGGTGTGGTAGCTAATGTCCCTCCGCAGGGTGGGCGGAAGCATCCACATCAGGAGTTCTATCAGATTGACACCACCAATATCCTCTTTATCTGTGGGGGCGCTTTTGTCGGTCTGGATAAGCTTATTCAGAACCGCATTGGAGAGTCAGCGGTCGGCTTTGGAGCGAAAATCAAATCGCGCCGAGATGAGAGTGTAGGGAGGCTTTTGGAAAAGGTAATGCCTGCCGACCTTATCAAATACGGGCTTATTCCCGAGTTTGTAGGGCGGCTGCCGGTCATTGGTTTGTTTGACGAACTGGACAAAGATGCCCTTCGTCGCATACTGACAGAGCCGAAAAACGCCCTTACAAAACAGTATAAAAAGCTGTTTGAATTTGAGAGGGTGAGCCTCCATTTCACCGATGATGCCCTTGATTGCATCGCTGGATTAGCCCTTAAGCGAAAAGTAGGCGCCAGGGGCTTGAGGGCGATTGTAGAGGAGTTTATGCTGGAAATTATGTACCAGCTTCCTTCCATGGCCAATATCAAAGAATGCATAATCACCAAAAAAGTGGTGGAAAACGAGGAGAACCCCATTACCCTCATCGAAAAAAAGGCTGGATAATTTATGATCTCTGCCCTATATTAAATAAGGAACTAAACTTAGTTGAGGAAGCGGAGATATGCTTATAAGTTCCAATAAAAATTCCCCTCAAATCTTAGAGACTCTGCCCCTTTTACCGTTGCGAGATATCGTTGTCTTTCCCCATATGATAGTTCCCTTCGTAGTGGGGAGACAGAGTTCTATCAAAGCCCTCGATCATGCTCTGCTTCATGGGGGAAGAATATTTCTGGCGGCCCAGAAGGATGCCTCCGTTGACCTTCCCAGCTCAGCGGAGATCTTTCGAGTAGGGACTATCTCCAATGTTATTCAGAATCAGAAGCTTTCCAGTGGGAATATGAAGGTGCTGGTAGAAGGGATTGAGAGAGCGCAGGTGGTCGATTTAAAAATAAAAAAGGGAAGCTTCACCGAGGTAATTATCAGACCCATGCCCATAACAGTGGAGCTTAACCCTGAGATGGAAGACCTGATGCAAGAAGCAGTAGCCCTGTTTGAGAAGTACATCAAGCTCAGCCGCAACATCACCTACGAGGCCCTGGTCTCCACTATCAGGGTCGACAACCCTAGCCGCCTGGCAGACACCATAGCTGCACATACCGCGGTGAAGGTCGAGGAGAAGCAGCAGTTGCTGGAAACCCTCAACCCCAAAGAGCAATTGGAGAAATTGATAGAGCTCTTAGAGATAGAGATAGGCAAACTGCGTGTGGACCGCCGTGTCAACGATCGAGTAAAAAAGCAAATGGAAAAAGCGCAGAAGGAGTATTATCTCAACGAGAAACTCAAGGCGATCCAGCAGGAACTTAACCGAAAAGATGGCAAGCACACCGAGATTCAAGCCTTTCGGGAGAGAATTGATAAGACCAAGCTCTCCAAGGAAGCCAGGAAGAAGGCGCAAGAGGAGATGGAGAGATTAGAGGCAATGCCCCCCATGTCGGCAGAGGCTACGGTCTCCCGAAATTACCTGGAGTGGCTGTTGTCGGTTCCTTGGGGTGTGAAGTCACGGGAAAGCCGCGATATCAAGCGAGCTGCCAGAATACTGGACGAAGACCATTATGGGCTGGAAAAGGTTAAGGAGCGAATCATCGAATACTTAGCCGTCCGGCAGCTGGTAACCAGTATAAAGGGCTCTATCCTCTGCTTCGTAGGCGCTGCTGGAGTAGGAAAATCATCGCTGGCTTCGTCTATTGCCCGGGCAACAGGGAGGAAATTTGTGCGACTGTCATTAGGGGGTGTGAGAGACGAAGCGGAGATCCGGGGGCATCGTCGTACTTACATCGGTGCCTTCCCCGGTCAGATTATACAGATGATGAAAAAAGCCTCCACCATCAATCCGGTCTTCCTGCTGGATGAAGTTGACAAGATGAGTATGGATTTCCGAGGAGACCCCTCCGCCGCCCTGATGGAGGTATTAGACCCGGAGCAGAACAAGGGATTTGTAGACCATTACCTGGATGTTGCCTATGACCTGTCGCAGATAATGTTCATTGGCACTGCAAATGTGCTTCATACCATTCCCCCTGCTCTGCGGGACCGGATGGAGGTATTGCGGCTGCCTGGTTACACCCAGCACGAAAAGCTTCAAATAGCCAAAAACTTCCTCCTCAAAAAGCAGCTCAAAGCCCACGGATTGACAAAAAAGAAGATAGAATTCACCGATGAGGCTATCATAAATATAATTGAAAAATATACCCGCGAAGCCGGGGTGAGGAATCTGGAAAGGGAGATTGCCTCCATCTGCCGCAAGGTCGCCAAAAAGGTGATTGCCGATAACCAGCAAAGCTTCACCATAGCTACTGCCAAGGATGTGGAAGAGTATTTAGGTGTTCCCAGGTATCACCGACCCAAATCGGAGAAAAAAAACGAAGTCGGGCTGGCTTTTGGCGTAGCTTGGACAGAGATGGGGGGCGAAATTCTCCCCACCGAATCCACTATTATGAGTGGCAAAGGGAAGCTCACCCTCACCGGGCAATTGGGCGGCGTAATGCAGGAATCAGCTCAGGCTGGTCTGAGCTACATCAGGTCCAATGCAGCCAAATTAGGGATTGACCCCAATTTCTACCGCAAAATAGACATCCACATCCATATTCCCGAAGGCTCTATCCCTAAGGATGGACCCTCTGCTGGGCTCACTATGGCTATTTCCCTCATATCTGCTCTCACTGATATCCCTGTCAGAAGTGATGTTGCCATGACGGGGGAGATAACCCTCAGGGGCAAAGTGCTCCCTGTGGGTGGGCTCAAGGAAAAGATTCTGGCAGCCCATCGTTCTGAGATATACAACATAATCATTCCTAAAGAAAACCAAAAAGAACTGGCGGAAATACCGGAAGAAATCAAAAAGAGTTTAAAGATATATCTGGTGGAAACAATCGAAGAAGCATTGCCTCTCGCTCTGGAAAAACCGGTCTCTCCGCTCAAAGGAGAGATAAGAGCCCCTTTGAAAAGAGGGGTAATAGAAAGCCAGGTGTCGCCACCAGCTTTAACCAACTGATTGTATCCGATTTCTATCCGGCAGACTTAATCTCATAGCTCCGAAGGTTGTGTTTATCGCATCTCTAATGAGAAAAATCAGGTAACCATGAAGAACCGGTTGCTATAAAAAAAGGCCTCGCAAGACCAGGAAAGAGAGTTCGCTCCATACCGTAAATTCCCCTTATTAGCAGACATGTCAAAGGTGGGGAAAAGAGAAAAGTCGGTATTATTGAGGTTGTGACCAAATACCATACTGAAAGCACTTTCTAAGGAAATGGAGATTGACCAGCGTTTCCGTAGAATCGCAATAACAATGCTGGTCACAAGAAGCTCTTCATAATGGGAAGTGTGATAAAACAAAAATCGAGGGATAGATTCCCCCATTGCAAAAGGAGCGAAGTTAGTGAACATAGTTGAGCTTAAGGAGAAAAACATATCGGAGCTCACCGAAGGCTCTATCCCTAAGGATGGACCCTCTGCTGGGCTCACTATGGCTATTTCCCTCATATCTGCTCTCACTGATATCCCTGTCAGAAGTGATGTTGCCATGACGGGGGAGATAACCCTCAGGGGCAAAGTGCTCCCTGTGGGTGGGCTCAAGGAAAAGATTCTGGCAGCCCATCGTTCTGAGATATACAACATAATCATTCCTAAAGAAAACCAAAAAGAACTGGCGGAAATACCGGAAGAAATCAAAAAGAGTTTAAAGATATATCTGGTGGAAACAATCGAAGAAGCATTGCCTCTCGCTCTGGAAAAACCGGTCTCTCCGCTCAAAGGAGAGATAAGAGCCCCTTTGAAAAGAGGGGTAATAGAAAGCCAGGTGTCGCCACCAGCTTTAACCAACTGATTGTATCCGATTTCTATCCGGCAGACTTAATCTCATAGCTCCGAAGGTTGTGTTTATCGCATCTCTAATGAGAAAAATCAGGTAACCATGAAGAACCGGTTGCTATAAAAAAAGGCCTCGCAAGACCAGGAAAGAGAGTTCGCTCCATACCGTAAATTCCCCTTATTAGCAGACATGTCAAAGGTGGGGAAAAGAGAAAAGTCGGTATTATTGAGGTTGTGACCAAATACCATACTGAAAGCACTTTCTAAGGAAATGGAGATTGACCAGCGTTTCCGTAGAATCGCAATAACAATGCTGGTCACAAGAAGCTCTTCATAATGGGAAGTGTGATAAAACAAAAATCGAGGGATAGATTCCCCCATTGCAAAAGGAGTGAAGTTAGTGAACATAGTTGAGCTTAAGGAGAAAAACATATCGGAGCTCACCAATATAGCCAAAGAGCTGGATATTCAAAGCATCTCTGGGCTGCGGAAGCAGGAGCTTATCTTTCGGATTCTTCAAGCTCAGACAGAGAAGGATGGGCTCATCTTTGCAGAAGGCGTGCTGGAGGTTCTTCCTGACGGGTTCGGCTTCCTGCGGGCTCCCGATTACAACTATCTGCCAGGACCGGACGACATCTATGTCTCACCCTCCCAGATCAGAAAGTTCGACCTCCGCACCGGAGATACCGTCTCCGGACAGATTCGCACCCCCAAAGAGAACGAGCGCTATTTCGCCCTCATAAAAGTGGAAGCCATAAACTTTGAGAATCCTGATGTTGCTCGCGAGAAAATATTCTTCGACAACCTAACTCCCCTTTACCCCAACGAGAGGTTCCGTCTGGAGGCCGGACGCGACAATGTCTCCGCCCGAGTGCTGGACCTTCTGACTCCCATCGGCAAAGGGCAGCGAGCCTTGATTGTAGCTGCTCCCCGCACCGGCAAAACCATGCTCTTGCAGACCATCGCCAACAGCATCACCACCAACCATCCCGAGGCAATCCTCATCGTCCTGCTTATTGACGAGAGACCCGAGGAGGTGACCGACATGCTCCGCTCGGTTGAGGGCGAGGTGATAAGCTCCACCTTCGACGAGCCAGCTGACCGACATGCTCATGTATCATCGATTGTTATGGAAAAGGCGAAGAGATTGGTTGAGCACAAGAGGGATGTAGTCATCCTGCTGGACAGTATCACCCGGCTGGCGCGGGCTTACAACACTATCATACCTCCCAGCGGGAAAGTCCTCTCCGGCGGGCTCGATGCCAATGCCCTGCAGAAGCCGAAAAGATTCTTTGGAGCTGCACGAAACATAGAGGAGGGTGGGAGTCTCACCATCATTGCCACCGCCCTGGTAGAGACCGGTAGCCGCATGGACGATGTCATATTTGAAGAGTTTAAGGGAACGGGAAACCTGGAAATCCATCTGGACAGGAAGCTGGTGGAAAAAAGGCTATTCCCTGCTATCGAGATCAATAAGTCAGGCACCCGCAAAGAGGAGCTCCTGCTTGAGCCCGACGAGCTGAATCGCATATGGATATTGAGGAAGGTGTTGTCTCCGCTGCCCAATACCGAGGCAATGGAGCTGTTGATTGAAAAGCTCTCCGCTGCTAAATCTAACAAAGATTTTCTCGCCTCCATGAGCCGGGGGGCATAGGATTACCCTCTGCAGGCTATCATACTATCCCCCCACCAAGGGATGCTATTCAGAATAATATTCTAAAGTTCCCTTTCCTCTAAATACACCCCTATCTATTGGAATACCGAAAGTTCAAAAGGGAAATAATATTTTGACAGAGAGCAAGTTTTGATATAAAATAAGAACCTTTAAAAATAGGGAAGGATTTCTTCCTTTGAGGATAGCTTCAAATTAAATGATTATGGTAAAGGGGAGGGCTATTACGGAGGATGAAATCCTGTTTTATTTAACCTTTTCAAAGTATTAGGAGTAAGGGATATGAAAAGAAAGTCATATTTATTTGCCATGCTGGTTATCCTTTCCCTGTCGGTTGTGCCTCTCATCGCCCAACATAAGGTCGATGGTAAAAGCGCTTACAGCTTTATCAAATACTTAGCCGCGGATAGTTTTCAAGGGCGTAAAAGCGGGCTTGCTGGTGGGGAGAAAGCTGCCGAATGGATTGCTCAGAAGTTCAAAGAGTTCGGTCTTGAGCCAGCCGGTGATAACGGAACCTACTTTCAGCATTTCACCATTACCTTTTACAATATTGATGGAGATGTGGGTCTGAAGGTCATCTCCCCTGTTAAAACGAGAGAATTCGAGTACGGGTACAGGGAAGATTATAGTATATCCCGTTATTCTGGCGGCGGCAAGGTATCCGGAGAGTTGGTCTTTGTCGGTTACGGGATAAGCAAGCCGGATAAAGGGTTTGACGAATATCAGGGGATAGATGTGAAGGATAAGATAGCGTTAATCCTCAGCGGAGCTCCTAAAGATGATTACACCAAGTGGGAGGAGGAGGCCACCCCGAGCTATAAAGTGAAGACTGCCGCCGAGCATGGGGCTCGGGCGGTCATTTTCGCCCCCAACCCCAGGCAGACAACCATGCGCATGGCCTATGTGAGATTACAAAAGGAAGACTATCGGAAGAATTTTCTGGTCTTCGGTATCGCCGATAGGGTTCTCAACTTCATCTTTAAAGGCACGGGTAAAAGCGCTGCTGGGATACAAGGGGAGATAGACAAAGAGCTGAAGCCTAAGTCCTTCCCCACCGGCAGAAAGGCGGAACTCAAGGCTCGCATAACCTTCGACCCGCAGCGAAAGACCAAAAATGTCCTCGGCAAGATAACCGGCACCCATCCCCAACTCAAGGAGCAGGTGATAGTCCTGGGGGCGCATATGGACCATCTTGGAGTTTCAGTGGACAAGGAAGTTTACAACGGGGCGGACGACAACGCCTCTGGGACGGCGGTAATAATGGAGGTTGCTCGGGTGATGAAGTTGAACGGTCTGCATCCCAAAAGAACTATATTATTCGCCGCCTGGGCGGCTGAGGAGCAGGGTCTGCTTGGCTCGCGACATTACGCCGAGCATCCCATATTCCCCATTGACAACACTGTGCTCAACCTGAATATGGATATGGTTGGTTTAGGAGATGGGAAGGTGAGGTTCAGCGGCTACTATTTTGCCCCTGAAATATGGGAAGATATTACCACTACCCTCAGCCAGGAGGAGCTGGATAAGTTAGTTCCCAACCGCGGTGGTCCGGGAGGGAGCGACCATACGCCCTTCCTTACCCGCGGCGTGCCGGCTTTCTTCCTGTTCTCCACCGGCTCTCATCCCAACTATCATCAGCCCGAGGACGACAGCCAGTTTATCAAGCCCGAGATTGTGGAGCTCACCTGTCAGGTGGTCTATCGGGTCGCAGAGGCGATAGCCGATATGGAGAAGGAGTTTATCATCGCAGATAGGCTGCCCCGATACCTCTTCCGGATTGCCAATCTGGTAAACCTGCGGTCGGTCGCCCTGGAAGACGCCATTGGACAGCCCGAGAAGTTTGTCGATATGGGCATAGATATTCAGCTGACAGAGATAAATTTTGGCACCTTCAAACAGCCCCCCGCCATCGGTGACCTGCTCATCCACCAGCTCGACTCCGCTTTTCAGAAGATGAGCGGAAAAGAAATCAAAGGCGCAGTGGTCACCGAGCCTAACCAGGTGAGGAGCAATGTCCGGGTACCCAAGACCTCGTTCCTCATAGGAATAGGAGGGGTGCCGGTCATCAAGGGTGATTTAGCCACTCTGCGGATGGCATACAAAATGGGGGCCAGGTTCCTGACCCTGGGCAAGTGCGATGAGGTGTGGGTTTGTGCCGAAAAGGGACTTCTTGAAGAAGGGAAGAAGGCAATCCACACCATGAACCAGATAGGTATGCTCATCAAATTGCAGGACTTCTCCACTCGAATACTGAAGGAGGTGCTGGCGGAGTCCGAGGAGCCGATACTTGTCTCCAAGGTTAAAGTTTTGGACGAAGGGCAAGGAACAAAAATAGACGAGGAGGATGTAAAAGCCATCATCGAAAATAAGGGGATAATAGCCCTTGCCCTGGGAGCGGACGATAACCTGGAGGTCTTTATCAAGCAGATAGAGTATTTGAAGAAGATTGAAGGTCTCAACAGCATAGCCATCTATCCTTTATGGCGCGATGGGGCTGGGATAGAAGATGTGGACCAACTGTTCCGCCTGACCATAGCTTTGAAGGAGAAGGAGTATTCTGACGAGGAGATCGACAAGATTCTGGCAGGAAACTTTTTTCAGCTCCTGCGTGAGGTTATCGCTCCACCGAGGGCTGAAATGGCGGGGCGCCCATTTTAATAAAATTGCTTGAACTTTAAAGGAAAATCTGTTATTGTTATAAGCTAAATTTTGACGGGAAGACAAGAAGCAGATGAGAGAAGGGTTCTCAAAAGACTAAGAGGAAGTTTTAAGAAAGGGATTGGAATGGATAAGAGGCAACTGCAGCATTACAAAAAACTGTTGCTTAAAAAGCGAGATGAGCTGCTGGAGTCTGTTAAAAGGAACCCTTTTAAGGAGGAAGGTCTCGAAGCCCGTAAAGGGGACCTGGCTGACCTGTCGGACAGAAACAGTAACAATGTCATCAACATCCACCTGAAAGAAACAGAGGCCAAGCTCATTAGAGCTATTGATGAGGCGCTTCTCCGTTTGGAAAATGGAAAATACGGAATTTGCACCTCCTGCGGCAAAGAAATTACCAGGGTGAGGTTACAAGCGGTGCCCTGGACAAGGCTGTGTATTAGCTGCAAAGAGAATCAGTATAAATAAGAACTAATTTTACCCCATGCAAGAGGCAGAGATGACCTTGCTCCCGAAGGGATAGCTCTGAGAGGGCAAACAGATGCCCGAGAGATGATGAACATGAGGCTATTAACTTCATCTTCAATTCTTAATTCCAATCCCTAATATTAGAGCAGCCCTTCCGGGGAGAGTTTTTTCGTCTCTCTTCAGTCATCCAACCGTGGGTGGAGGGAAGATAGTTAGGGATTAAGTAATAATTTTCTTAGATTGAGCATTTGAGAAAAAACTATGAGCCTCATCCCTTTTTCTTAGCGGAGGAGCAAAAAATCTTACTAAGGAGAAACCAATGATAAAGCCCCATGGCGGCAGATTGATCAACCGCATAGTAACCGGAAGCGAGAAAAAGCAATTAGAAGAACGCGCTCAGTCCATGTCCAGGCTGGTTTTAAACCAGAGGGAGTTGTGCGACCTGGAGATGATAGCCACCGGTGCTATGAGCCCCTTGGAAGGATTTATGACCCGGGAAGATTACCTCAGTGTGCTTGACCTCAAGCGTCTGGCAAAGGGACTCCCCTGGACCATCCCCATCACCCTTGCTGTCAAAAGTGGTGCGGGGGAGGAGTACAAGGAAAGCTCTCCAGTTGCCCTCTACGATAGCGAAAATCATTTTCTGGGCGTCCTCCATCTGGAAGAAAAGTATAAGGTAGACAGGGAGCAGGAGGCTGAGAAGGTTCTCCTCACTACCGACTCCTCCCACCCCGGGGTGACCTATCTCAAGACCATAGGCGATATCTACCTCGGAGGGAAGATCAGCCTCGTCAACCGCCTTCAGCATAAAAAGTTTAATGACTTCCGTCTGGATCCTATAGAAACAAGGGTTCTGTTCAAAACCAAAGGATGGGAACTGGTAGCTGCTTTCCAGACCCGCAACCCCATTCACCGGGCTCACGAATACTTGCAGAAATGTGCCCTTGAAATAGTGGACGCCATTTTGATCCACCCCCTCATGGGTGAGACCAAGAAGGACGACATCCCTGCAGAGGTAAGGATGAAATGCTATCAGGTGCTGCTGGAAAACTATTATCCTTCCACCAGAGTAGTCCTTTCGGTATTCCCGGCAGCCATGCGCTATGCAGGTCCCCGGGAGGCGATCTGGCACGCCATAGTGAGGAAAAATTACGGTTGCTCCCACTTCATTGTGGGGCGCGACCACGCCGGCGTAGGCTCATTTTATGGACCCTATGATGCTCATTATATCTTCCGGGAGTTTGACCCCTATGAACTGGGAGTTACCCCGCTTTTCTTCGACCACGCATTCTATTGCAAAAAGTGCGGCAGCATGGGCTCCATTAAGACCTGTCCTCACGACAGCCAGTTCCATATCGTCTTCAGCGGCACCAAGGTGCGGGAGATGTTAAAGGAGGGTAAATTTCCTCCTCCAGAGTTCACCCGACCGGAGGTAGCTCAAATACTTATGCAGAGCATAAGTAGAAAGCCAGAGAAGGAGAGATAAATGGAGAAAAGACTACTGGTTATCGGTCTGGACTGCGCCACCCCCCAACTGGTTTTTGATGAATGGAAGGACCAACTCCCCAACCTCAATGGTCTTATGGAACGGGGTTTCTATGGGAAGCTCCGCTCTACCATCCCCCCTATTACCGTGCCCGCCTGGACCTCAATGATGACCTCCCAGGACCCAGGAATGCTCGGCTTCTACGGGTTTAGAAATCGGAAGGGCTACGGCTATGAGGACCTTTACTTTGCCAATGCTAACTATGTAAAAGCCAAGACCGTCTGGAACTACCTCTCCCGCCGCCGGATGAGCTCGCTGGTATTCGGCGTCCCCCAGACCTACCCCCCAAAGCCCCTCAACGGCATAATGGTCGGCTGTTTTCTTACCCCTAACAAGGATGTCCAATACACCTATCCCGATGAGATTAAAGGGGAACTCGATGCCACAGCAGATGGGGATTATATCATCGATGTGGAGAATTTCCGCACCGACCTCAAAGACGAGCTTCTCCAGCAGATTTACCTGATGACCGAAAGGCGATTCAAAGCTTTTCGCCACTTTCTGAAAAAGGATTTTTACCACTTCGCTATGGTGGTGGAGATGGGGATTGACCGCATCCACCATGGCTTCTGGCGATTTTTTGATAAAGGGCATCGCCTTTATGAGCCTGGCAATAAATATGAAGAGGTCATCTTCAAATACTACCAGGCAGTAGATCGGGAAGTGGGGAGAGTGCTGGAGCTGGTATCGGATGATACCTCGGTGATGGTGGTTTCCGACCACGGGATAAAAAGGATGGAAGGGGCAATATGCATAAACGAATGGCTTCAGCAGGAAGGCTATCTGACCCTGAAAGAAAAACCCACCACCCAGACCCGCCTTCGCATGGATATGATTGACTGGGAGAGGACCAGGGTCTGGGGCGAGGGTGGATACTATTGTCGGATCTTCTTCAATGTAAAAGGGCGCGAGCCGCAGGGAGTGATTCCTCCCCAGCAGTATGACAGCTTCCGGCAGGAAATCAAAGCCAAGCTGGAGGCGCTGGAGGACGAGGAGGGGAAGTGCATCAACACCAGAGTCTTCCTCCCCGAGGAGACCTATCGTGAGTGTAAAAATATTCCCCCGGACCTGGTTGTCTATCTGGGGAACTTAGACTGGCGCTCGGCTGGCTCGGTGGGAGTCGGCTCTGTCTATCTCTATGAGAACGATACCGGTCCCGACGATGCCAACCATGCCCAGGATGGCATTCTTATCTGGAATGTACCTGGAAAACAGATAAAGTCGAAACAGGAGGTCTATTCAATTTACGATATCGCACCCTCAATTCTACGGTATTTTGAAATAGAGATTCCCCCTGAGATGATAGGGAGTTCCATCATTTAACAGAGGAGGATAAGGCATGAAGGGCTTTACCATATGGTTTACCGGTTTGCCCTGCTCGGGAAAATCGACCCTGGCTGAAAAAGTGGAGGAAATACTTCTGGAGCGGGGAATGAAGGTCGAGGTGCTGGATGGTGATGTGGTTCGCACCAACCTGAGCAAAGGGTTGGGTTACTCCAAAGAGGACCGGGACATCAATATCCGCAGGATTGGCTTTGTCTGCCATCTGCTGACTCGCAACGATGTGGTTGCCATAGGCGCTGCTATCTCCCCCTATCGGCAGATCAGGGATGAGAACCGCCGGCTCATAGGGCGATTTGTCGAAGTCTTCTGCAAGTGCTCCCTTGAGGAGCTGAAGAAACGGGATGTAAAAGGAATGTATGCTAAAGCAGAGAGAGGGGAAATCAAGAACTTCACCGGTGTATCCGACCCCTACGAGGAGCCCCTGAAACCCGAGGTCATCGTGGAGACCGATAAGGAAACGGAGGAGCAGAGTGTAGAGAGGATAATACGCACCCTCGAGCTTATGGGATACATCCCACCCGAGGAGAGCGAGGAGTACACCAAAGAAGAGGAGGAGAAGATTAAAGAACGGCTCCGAGCTCTTGGATATATTTAAAAGGGCAACCGGCTAATGGCTCTCTTCGGGAAAAAGAGGAAAAAGCGAGTCTGCGTTTTAGGGCTTGATGGAGTTCCTTACGAGCTTCTCACCAGGTTCACCAGTCAGGGGTTAATGCCCTCCATTGCCGAGATTATTAAGGGGGGGTTCCTCTGTAAAATGAAGGTTCCCCTACCCGAGATATCATCCGTTAGCTGGACCAGCTTTATGACCGGGACCAATCCCGGCACCCACGGGATATTCGGCTTTGTTGACCTGAAGCCCCAAAGCTACCACCTACGCTTCCCATCCTTTAAAGACCTCAAAGCCCCTACCATCTGGGATAAGCTGGGCGAGCAGGGCAAGCGGTGCATGGTGATTAATCAACCGGCTACTTATCCCGCCTCTCCGATAAACGGAGTGTTGATTTCCGGGTTTGTCGCCATCGAGCTGGAGAAAGCGGTGGCCCCGGTTTCGTATCTGTCAAAGCTCAGACGCCTGGACTACCAGATAGACATCGATACCATGAGAGCACGCCAGGACCATGATTACCTGTTCCGCGAGCTGAACCGAACCCTGGAAGCTCGCCAGAGGGTGGTTGACCACCTCTGGGAGGAGGAGTGGGACTATTTTCAACTGGTGGTCACTGGCACTGACCGCCTTCAGCACTTCGTCTGGGAAGGGATAGAGGATGAAAGCCACCCCTATCATCAGCTCATCGTAAACTATTACCAGAAGGTCGACCGTTTAGGGGCTAAGCTCTATGAGAAGTTTAGCCGATTAACCGACGGAGAGGGGCAGTTCTTCATTCTCTCCGACCATGGCTTCACCGGCATCAGGCAGGAGGTCTACCTCAACTCCTGGCTGAGGCAGGAGGGATATCTGAATTTCAGGGTGCCGCAGCCCTCCTCGGTGGATGATATAGGGGAGGGGACAGTGGCCTTCGCCCTCGACCCCAACAGGATTTACCTCAATGCTAAAGGAAGGTTCCCCCGTGGGGTGGTGGGTGAAAATGAAGCAGCCACCCTCAGGGAGGAAATTCGCCGAAAGCTGAAGGGATTCCAGCATCAGGGGGAGCGCGTGGTGGAGAAGGTCTTTCTGGGGGAGGAGTTGTATTCCGGTCCCTGGGTGGCTATGGGTCCCGACCTGGTGGTGCTGTCCCGCTACGGGTATGATATGAAGGGGTCGGTCAAGGAGAAGGAGGTCTTCGGGCGCTCTAATCTTCAGGGTATGCACACCTGGGACAACGCCTTTTTCTTCTCCGGGGAGAAAGTGAACAAAGAAGACCTCCATATTACCGATATTTGTGATATGATAATAGGCTTTTTTAACTGAAGAAGAGGGATTCTAAAGAGTGAAGCTATTGAGCAGAACAAAGATAATAGTGGTGGGGACAGGGCTCCTGCTTCTCGGCTTCCCTTCATTCTCCGAGGCGTATATAGGTCCGGGGGCTGGCTTTGCCTTTCTGACCTCCTTTTTAATACTGTTTCTCACCTTCATTATGGCATTCTTCTCGCTTATCTCCTGGCCCTTCCGCTTTCTCTTTCGTTCTCTTCGCCGTAAGAAGGTTTACGCACGAGGGAAATATACCCGGCTGGTGATCGTCGGGCTTGATGGAATGGACCCTTCCCTCACCGAGCAGATGATGTCGCAGGGAAAGCTTCCCAACTTTGCCCATCTCAAGAAGGAGGGCACCTTCGCCCCATTAAGGACCACCTTCCCTGCGATCTCTCCGGTTGCCTGGTCATCCTTTCTTACCGGAGTGACCCCAGCGCGGCATAACATCTTCGACTTTTTAAGTCGCGACCCCAAGACCTATCTTCCCGACCTTTCCTCCGCCCGCATCGGTAGACCTTCCCGAACCTTCCCTCTGGGGAAGTATCTCATCCCTCTGAGCAAGCCAGAGATAACGCTGCTGCGGAAGAGCAAGCCCTTCTGGAATATTCTGGCAGATGAGGGGGTGTTTAGCACTATCCTGCGGGTGCCCATCACATTTCCTCCGGAGAGGTTGTCCTGGGGCTTTCTCCTGTCGGCGATGTGCATACCCGACCTCAGGGGCAGCCAGGGAACCTTCTCCTTCTACTCCACCGACCCCAAGAGGGTGGGGAAGTATACCGCAGGTGTTTTACTCCCCATTACCATAAATAAGGATAAGATTAACACCTTTATCATCGGTCCGAATAATTCCCTTACCAAAGAATCCAAAGAACTTAAGCTCTCTCTGACCATTACCTTAAACCGCAATGAGGAGAAAGCCCATTTTCAGGTTGGCGGTCAGCGGTTCACTCTTGCACAGGGTCAGTATTCCGACTGGGTTCGCCTCACCTTCAAGCCCGGGTTGGGGCTTAAGGTCAGGGGCATCTGCCGCTTTTTAATCACCCAATTTTCGCCCCATTTTGAGCTCTATGTCACACCTATCAATATAGACCCCGAGAAGCCGGCGCTCCCCATATCGTATCCTTTCATCTATTCCGTCTATCTTTCCAAGTTACTGGGGAGCTATGCCACCCTGGGGCTTCCCGAGGATACCTGGGCGCTGAACGAGGGAGTCATCGATGACCGCTCATTTCTTGAGCAGAGCTATCTGATTCACGATGAAAGGCGAAAAATGCTGCTCAACGCCCTGGAGAAAACCCGCAGGGGATTGGTGGTATGCGTCTTTGACACCACCGACAGGATACAGCATATGTTCTGGCGATATATGGACCACGGGCATCCGGCGATGAGGGGGAAGAGCCCGGAAGTGGACGAGGATGTGATAGAGGAGCTCTATCGGCGGATGGACAACCTGATAGGGGAGATAATGGAGCGGATAGGAGAAGACGACCTGCTTATCGTGGTATCGGATCATGGCTTTAAGTCCTTCCGCCGGGGAGTTAACCTTAACTCCTGGCTCTATATGAACGGCTACCTCTCATTAAAGAGCGGGGAAGAGAGCCGGGAGTGGTTCAGGGATGTCGATTGGAATAACACCAGAGCCTACGCCCTGGGACTCGGCGGCATCTACCTCAACATCAAGGGCAGGGAATCGCAAGGAATTGTTCAACCGGGCAGCGAGGCTCAGCACCTCAAGGAAGAACTCGTCAGCAAGCTCTCCGGACTGAAAGACGAGAAGAACGGCAAATTGGCTATCAACGAGGTCTTTGATACCTCTTCTCTCTACTCTGGTCCTTACCTCCATAATGCCCCCGACCTGATTGTGGGGTATAACGAGGGATACCGGGCTTCCTGGGATGGAGTGACCGGAAAGGTGAACCAGACCGTCTTTGAGGATAACGTGAAGAAGTGGAGCGGCGACCATTGTATCGACCCTCGCCTTGTGCCGGGGGTGTTCTTCTGCAACAGCAAAATCAACGCACCCGAGCCAAGGCTGATAGATATCGCCCCCACGGCTCTGGATGCTTTCGGGATCTCCCCACCTCCCTATATGGATGGGAGAGCCCTGATAGATTTCTCTGAAAAGGGAAAAGCGAGGAGAAGTAAATGAGAGCTAAACGATTCTCATTTCATCAATTTAAGAGGGGCTTCCGCCTGATAGGGGTGTTGCTTCTCTTTTTAGTTGCTATAGCGGGACTGTGGTCGTGTCAGGGGGGAAAGAGGTCCTTGTCCAAGAGGGTATTAGTGATTGGCTTTGATGGTATGGACCCCAAGATTCTCTCCCGCTTGATAGAGGAAGGGAAGGTCCCTTCCTTCGAGAAGCTGAATAATATAGGGGATTTTCTACCCCTCAACAGCAGTATACCGCCTCAGAGCCCAGTTGCCTGGGCAAATTTCATCACCGGGATGAACCCGGGGGGGCATGGTATTTTTGATTTCATTCACCGGGAGCCAGAGAGTTACCTCCCCTTCCTCTCCACCTCCAGAACCGAGCCCCCGAAGCGCACTATCAAGCTGGGGAGCTTGATCTTGCCTCTCTCCGGGGGAAAAGTGGAGCTTCTCCGTCAAGGCAAAGCTTTCTGGCAAATCCTTGAAGAATATGACATACCGGCTACCATATTCCGGGTTCCTTCCAATTTCCCCCCCGCCAAGACAAAGCAGAGGACCATCTCCGGTATGGGGACTCCCGATGTGTTAGGGACTTACGGCACCTTCTCCTTTTATACCGAGCAGCCAAAGGAGCTGAGGGAGGACATATCGGGTGGGGCGGTCTTTCCGGTGGAGGTGGTGGATAATGTGGTAAAAGCCCAGCTGGTGGGTCCACCGAATACCTTTAAAGAGGATAATCCCACCGCAGTGGTCGATTTCACCGTCTATATTGACCCCGAAAATCGGATGGCAAAAATAGTGGTGCAGGACGAGGAGGTTATCCTTAAGGAGGGGGAGTGGAGCCAGTGGGTGAGGGTGAAGTTCCGCATGGTTCGTCTGTTGGCAAGCCTCAGAGGTATCTGCCGCTTCTATCTCAAGGAGACCCACCCGGTCTTCAAGCTCTATGTGACCCCCATCAACCTCGACCCCAAGGACCCTGCTATGCCCATATCCACTCCCAAAAGCTACTCCAAGAAGCTCTGTCGTCGGCTGGGCTACTTCTACACCCAGGGGATGCCTGAGGATACTAAAGCCTTAGACCAGGGGGTGCTGGACGATGGGGAATTTCTTAAGCAGGCGGAGATTGTGCTTGATGAGCGGATGAGGATGTTCAATTATGAGCTGGAGCGGTTTCGTTCGGGGCTTCTTTTCTTCTACTTCTCCACCCTTGACCAGGGGACCCATATGTTCTGGAGGCTTATGGACCCTGAACACCCCTCCTATGACCCTCAACTGGTGGCTAAGTATGGAAATGTGGTGGAGACGCTCTACCTGAAGATGGACGAAGCTTTGGGGATAGCCCTCGGATATGTCGATGAGAACACTACCCTTATCGTTATGTCGGACCACGGTTTTGCCCCCTTCTACCGGGGTTTTCAGCTGAATACCTGGCTCAAGGAGAATGGTTATGTCGCTCTGATAGATGAATGGCGGCAGGGAGAGACGGAGTTCTTTATGAACACCGATTGGGATAACACCATGGCGTATGCTTTGGGGTTCAATGGGTTGTATATAAACCAAGCGGGTCGGGAGGAATATGGGATCGTCTCCCCCGGCGAGGAGAAAGAGGCTCTGCTGGAGGAGCTGGCAGAGAGGCTGGCCCAGGTTCGAGACCCGCAGACGGGGCTTCAGGTCATCAGCCATGTCTATCGGACAGATGAAGTCTATCAGGGTGAGGCGATGAAATATGCCCCCGACCTGATTATCGGCTATAATTGGGGCTATCGTGCCTCCAATGAGACCGCTCTGGGGCAGTTCCCTCGTGAGCTGTTCCGAGATAATACCGATAAGTGGAGCGGGGACCATTGCATGGATTATGTATGGATTCCGGGGATAATTCTTAGCAACAGGGAGATAAAATACCGTCAGCCGGCCCTCTATGACATCGCCCCCACCATCCTGGCAGAGTTTGGCATCCCACTGCCCAAGGAGATGGTGGGGAGGCCTATTTTCTGACGGAGCTGAGAAATATAAGGGAGGAAAGAGTATGTCCACCGCCAAGATAAAGCTTGACAAAGAGTTATTGAAGAAGGTGAAAAAATATGCCGACCTGGCGGGCTACTCCTCGGTAGAGGAGTTCATCACCCACGCCCTGGAAAAGGAAATCGCCCAGCTGGAAGAGTCGGCTTCGGAGGAGGAGATAAAGAAAAAGCTCCAGGGGCTCGGCTATATCTCCTGAGGGTTCCCCCTGTAGTTAAGGAAGAGTGATGGGGAGTTTCAATTTCCTGGTAAACAGGCTATTTGACGGTATCTTTTACCTTTTTATTTCGTTGAATCCCTGGGTGGCTATGATAGTGGTCTGTCTGCTCACGGGTATTTTTATTCTGCTTATTTTTCGCTACACCTCCAATCAGAAAGGTATTCGGGAAGCCAAGGACAAGATTAAAGCCCATTTTCTGGAAATAAGGTTATTTAAAGACGATTTCCGCCTCATGATAAGGGCTCAGGGAAAAATCCTCCGCTACAACCTCGTATATATGAAACATTCTCTCAAGCCGATGATGATTATGATTCTCCCTCTGGTTATTGTTCTGATTCAGCTCAATTTCCGCTTCGGCTTCCGTCCGTTACAGTTGGAGGAGAGGGTCATAGTAAGGGTGAAACTTTCGGAGGCTTTACCCTTGAGGTCGATGGGTATATCTCTGAAGGCTCCTGAGGGGCTGGAGGTGGAGAAGCCTCCCATGAGAATAGAGAGCTTGCACGAAGTGCAGTGGCGGCTGAGGGCTAAAGAGCCCGGGGAATTTGAGCTGAGGGTCCGGGTAGGGGAGAAGCTTTTCACCAAGATAGTTACGGTGTCCGATGAGCTCTGTCAGCTTTCCCCCCGCAAGGTCTCTCGTAGCTTCTTTCAGGAGTTTCTCTACCCATCCGAGCCTCCTCTCCCTTCAAACTCTCCGGTCAGTTTTATTGAGGTGAAATACCCCGCCAGAAATCTCAATCTGGGGGGATGGAATATCCACTGGCTGATTGTCTTTTTTGTGTTGTCTATAGCTTTTGGCTTCTCTTTGAAGGGGATGTTAAAGGTAGAGGTCTGATTCTCTCCCGCTACACTCTTCTCCCATCACCATAGACCAGAGCCCGATACGCTTTCTCCACCCGGTCCCAGTTTTCCTCCCGGTCGAGCGCCCAATATCTTCCCATTACGGTAACCACCTTACCCAATCCGAGCCTGCGTGTTTCTTCTTCCACCTTTTCAATGTAGATGGCGCCGCTTTCGGGGCGTTCCCCCCTTCT
>CABWKN010000017.1 GCA_902505605.1 Candidatus Guanabacterium sedimentis | reverse complement strand
GGTGGTGGGGTTGAAGCCCACCTATGGTCGGGTCTCTCGCTATGGACTGGTGGCTTTCGCCTCCTCGCTGGACCAGATTGGCACCATTACCAAAACCGTGCACGATGCCGCCGTGCTGCTGGGGGTCATCTCGGGGAAGGATGCCTGCGACTCCACCTCGGTTGACCAACCGGTGCCCGACTACCGAGCCGAGCTTGAGAAGCCCCTGGGCAAGCCTAAGGTGGGGATACCGCGGGAGTATTTTGCAGAGGGTCTTCACCCCGAGGTCAAGCAGCGCCTGCAGGATGCCCTGAGCACCATGGAGAAGCTGGGGGCGGAGGTGGTGGAGGTCTCGCTGCCGCATACCGAGTATGCCATCGGCACCTACTACCTGGTGGCTACGGCGGAAGCCAGCTCCAACTTAGCCCGCTACGACGGTGTGCGATACGGCTACCGAGCCCAGCAGTACGAATCGCTGAAGGAGATGTATGTCAACAGCCGCAGCCAGGGGTTCGGAGCCGAGGTCAAGCGAAGGATTATGCTGGGCACCTATGCCCTAAGTGCTGGCTATTACGATGCATACTACCTGAAGGCGCTGAAGGTGCGCAGCTTGCTGAAGCGGGATTTTGATGATGCTTTTAAGGAGGTGGAACTCATCTGCACCCCCACCATGCCCACCCCACCCTTCCGCCTGGGGGAGAAGATAGACGACCCGCTGGAGATGTATCTGTCGGATATCTACACGGTGACGGTCAACCTGGCGGGTCTGCCCGCGTTAGCGCTGCCCTGCGGGTTCACCGGGTCGCAGCTCCCCATTGGCTTGCAGATTATCGCCCCGCCCTTTGAGGAGGGGAGGATATTCCGCTTAGCCCACGCCTATGAGCAGGAAGCGGGACACTTCCGCACTAAGCCGTCCTTATAAGACTGTGCTCTCGCTACAAGTGGTAATTTGGTGAATGAGGGGATGATAATTTTTGGTTTGTTAATGGCTATTCATCATTAGAAAGACCACATCAATCCGACGGAAATCTTCGTCCAGACATTTTCAGCCATGTTGAGACGTATGTCAAATCGTATCTTAAGACGTTTAGCTATATATTTTTTAATTCCGCCGCCAAACATCAGATAGTTATCTATATCCCATTCACCTCTGAGTTGTGAAAAACCTCCAAGCACATAATAGACTGTCTTATTTTTATCCCCATCAAAATTGTATAGCACTGCTCCACTTAAACCATGCCTCTTATATTCCCAGAAGATACGATAAACTTCCACTTCTAACTCCAGCCGAGAGATGAAGCTGTAACCAATGGTCCCGCCAATTCCGAAATTTCCTCTTCCATCTAAGAAATAAGATCCAAACAGGGTGGCGTTCCATTTAGGCTGGTCATCACTTTCCCCATAAAGCCCTGTTGCCAGCAGAAGGAAGAAGAATGTGACTATTAGCGCATACTTCCTCATTATTCACTCTCCCTTACGTTCTTTAAAGAGTACAGTCTTTTTTGAGTCCTCTACCTCGTGCATGCCATATATTATTTTTGCCTGGGTAATGGCACGCTTTATTTTTTCAAAGGTCAAACCCCCAGCAGAGGAGAACAATGGCTACACTTAGTATGGCTATTAAAGACTTCATAGAGACTATGGCTCCATTACAGCCAATTCTTACTTTTACCCGCCTCCTTAGAGCAGAGCGTTTTCAGTTTATCAGCATCTTCTCCTTTTATCAAGCGAAAGATATAATAAGAATTGAATGTATGGCCGATGAGGTTAACCTCACTTTTAGAGAGATAATTTGCACCAATATCTCTAAATTCGCTCGAATGATGGAAACTTTTTTGTTCCGTCAAACGTCTTATATATAAAGTATAATAAAAGAGTGATATTGTATTTCAGATAAGCATTATTGCGCCAAGGATATCGTCAGTCAGGTGAATCTATTTCACCAAAGGGATAAATAGGGTGGGGAGGAAACCAAACGCAATAAAGCAGGCGGGCAATATGTCTGTAAGATTAACCTTAGTTTGCGTTCTGGTAATAATTTGCCTAATATCTGTAAGTAACCTGCAAGCCCAACCCTTCTCTGACAAAAAGCTCATTCTGAAAACAGTTGATTACAAGCTGGATTTGAAAATCGACTATCAAAACGAAAAAATACTGGGCAGTTGTCAGTTGACGGTCTTAAACCCATCCAAACAACCGATCAATCAAATCCCTCTCACACTTTATCGGCTGCTAAAAGTTACCTCTGTCAAGGATGAGCAGGGTGCAGACCTATCGTTTGCTCAGCAGGTTCTGTCATTTGAAGATTGGGAGCAGCTTCAGGTGAATTATGTAGAAGTTTCTTTGAAGACTCCGATACAGCAAGGCGAAAGGAAAACCATCAACATTCAGTATGAGGGATACCTGTTAGGCTATTCAGAGGTGGGTATGCGCTATGTCAAGGACAGTGTGGACGAGGAGTTCACCATCATCCGTCCGGATTGCAAAGCCTATCCCGAGGTCGGCTATCCCTCGTGGAGGGTTACCCGAGCGGCTGGCTTGCAGAGCTTTGATTATCTGGTAAATGTAACCGTTCCCGAATCTCTGGTGGTGGCCAATGGTGGGAAGTTGGTGGACAGGGTTTCTAAAAATGGATTGGTAACTTATTCCTATCAGAACATTAAACCTGCCTGGCGGATAGATGTTGCCGTGGCTAAATATGGCATTCTTGAGGATAAAGCCAACAGGTTAAGAGTCTTTCATTTCCAGGAGGATAAAGAGGGAGCCCGGATGGTATTAGATGCCATGAGAAAGACCATGGAGCTGTTTACCGATTGGTTCGGTCCATTGAGAGATTATCAGGGATTTGCCGTAATTGAGATACCCGAAGGATTTGGCTCCCAGGCGGATGTAACCTGCATCATTCAAACCCGGAGCGCATTTAAAAATAAAGCTCAACTTTATCAACTCTATCATGAGATCTCACATCTATGGAACGCAGAGCCTCTTGACCCTCTGCCTTCGAGATTTGAGAGCGAAGGGCTGGCCATGTTTCTTCAATACTTAGTTCAAGAAAAGATAGAGCATAAAACAGATGCGCTTGGAAAAGGGGCACAGCGGTTGAGCGAGAGCTTTCGCCGGGAATGCCAGAAAAATCCTCAGTGCAAGGATGTGCCGGTAATTGATTATGGAAAAGAGATGCTCACTGACCTATCCTATTCCAAAGGGATGATACTGTTTTATGTGCTTTACAAATTGGTGGGGGAAGATGAGTTTTTCAAGATCATAGGCACCTTTTATCAAAAATATAATCAAACAGGAGCGACCTCGGATGATTTTGTAAATCATGCCAGGGAAGTATCTTCAATAGATTTAACGAAGTTCTTTGATGAATGGGTGTATGGCAATGAATCTTCTGAATATATTATTAATGAAATCCCAATTGAGGAGATTGTAAAGAAATATCGCCAGTGATTATTAAAATATTTATGGGCAGCCAGACAGCGCCTAAAAAGCGTTACCCGAATTGCCTTTCAGGCAACTTCTTTTAGCTGCAGGACATTCCAAGATTGCGTGAAAGGGCTGCTTTTCCATTGGACTCGGAACAATGTGGCTGATAGCTAAAAAAGAGTTTTTGCTCAACCTCCTCAGCTTCCGCTTCGCCACCGGATTTATCCTCTGCGTGATTTTAATCCCCCTGTCGGTGCACATCTCCATCAAGCACTACGAGGAGAGGCGCTCCATCTACTCCAGCGAGAGGGAGGAGTGTGCCGAGCAAATGCGCAGGCTCTACACCTACTCCTACATTCGCCCGACCATCCTGCGCCCGCCGGAGCCCCTGAGCATTTTCAACCGGGGGATAGAGTCCACCCTCGGCAACCGGGTGAGGATTCAACTGGGACAGGTTCCCTTCCTGGCAGAGGGTGCCCTTCAGGAGAGGGGAAATCCCTTGCTGGCTTCTTTTCTATCCATTGATTTCTCCTTCATCGTCACCGTGCTTTTCTCATTGATGGCGCTGTTGTTCACCTACGATGCCATCTCCGGCGAGAAGGAAAGGGGCTCTCTGCGAGGAATTCTGGCTAATAAACTGTCACGGGATAAGCTCTTGCTGGGTAAGTTACTCGGCAACATCCTGACCCTGCTCCCGATAATAACGGTCAGCTTTGTGGCAGGACTGCTGCTGATTCTCATCTCCCGCAAGGTGGAGTTCCAGCAGGGGGAGTGGGTCCGTCTGGGGGGATTATTCCTGGTGACATTTCTTTATATGCTGCTGTTTATGCTGGTGGGGATGTTCATCTCCACCCGCACCCACAGCTCCACCACCAGCCTGATGGTCTCCCTCTTTCTGTGGGTGTTGCTGGTAGTGGTGGTGCCGGTGGCTGCCCCCTATCTTGCTCAGAGCCTTACCTCGGTGACCCCCAGGGAGACGGTCGACCAGGCAGCGGCTGAACTGAACAGGGAGTTTAGAGCTAAGGTAAGGGAGTACGAGGAGACCCTCCCCGAGCCGGAGTGGGATATCAGCTTTGGTGGATATCATGGCTTTGATGGCGCGCATCTGGAGGTTGCCAGCCCCAGGGATGTGATGGAGAACCAGCGACTCATCCACTCATTCCAGGAGCCCCTGCGCATAGAATACGCCGACCGCAAGTGGAGAATACAGCAGACCTATCTCGACGGGCTCCTTCACCAGCAGAGGCTGGCGCAGCGCCTGGGGTGGGTCTCACCCGCTTCCGTCTTCATGGATATAACTTCGGGATTAACCACCACCGATGTGAGCTCTTATCTGCACTTTATGCAACTGGCACGCCGCTATCGCGACCAGATTATCGACTACTACCAGTCGCGAAACCTCTTCTCCTCCTATGCCTATTTCGCCCAGCAGAAGGAGGAGGAGATGAAAAGCTTGGACGAGCTGATTTATTATGTCACTGAGGGTCGCTTCTCCACCTATGAGGAGCTCTCCGAAGGGAGGGATTTCTGGGGGGTAGTAAAGGAGTTCACCCGGGACCTCCCCAGAGCACAGGACCTCCCATATCTGGAAATAAAAGACATCCCCCAGTTTAGCTGGCAAAGGGAGGGGCTGAGTAATTTCCTCAAGGGGTCGTTAACCGAGCTCTCCATCATGGTCTTCGTTCCCATTGTGTTGTTCCTTCTCGGCTATGTATCCTTTATCAAATACGACCCTCGATAATGAAGGGAGGAGGTAGACATTATGACCTGGCTCATAGCCCGACGAGAGATTGTAGCCAACTTTTACAGCCTAAGGTTCTTCCTCAGCCTCGGTTTGGCAGTGCTGGTCTTTGGGGTAAGCAGCCTCTGCTTCTATTCCCAGTACAGTCAGGAGCTTACCGATTACTCACGTAACATCACCCGGGAAGAGGAGCGGGCATCCGCCCAGGCTGACAATCTGGGTCGGCTGGCTCTGCACGACCGCCACCTCTACCCCCGTCCCCGCTCAAACTCCTTTCTCTATCAGGCCATGGAAAGATACCTTCCCAATCTTTTCGTGTATGATGCCTTCCAAATAGTTGAGTTCCGCAACCGGGAAGGTGGGGGCAATCCCTTCTTCCCCCGGGCAGAGGAGCTTGACTGGCTGTTTATCATCTCTCTGGTACTAAGCTTCGGGGCGGTGGTGTTCACCTATAACAGCATCTCTGGTGAGAAGGAGCAGGGAACTCTGGGACTACAACTGGCAAACAATATCCCCCGCCCTGCATTTCTGCTGGGGAAATACCTGGGAGCTATGGTCAGCCTGCTCATTCCTCTGGTAACCGGGATGGTGGTCAGCCTGCTGGTGCTGCTTCTGTCCGGCAAGGTGGGATTTGATTCCCGGCTCTGGCTGGAGGTTCTCACCTTCGCCGGCATCTCAATTCTTTTCCTATCTTCCTTTGTTCTGCTGGGATTGTTCGTCAGCTCCCTGACTCACAGCCCGGCAACCAGCCTGGTGCTCCTCCTTTTCCTCTGGGTGATACTGGCGCTGCTCATCCCCAATATAGGCGGGATTCTGGCTTCCGAGCTTCAGCCCATACCCAAGCGGGAAGAGATAATGGAGAGAGCAAGCCGGGTGAGCAGCGACATCGCCGACAGCGCCCCCGAGGGGACCTGGGACATGGATAGCAATAATCCCTTCCGCCCTTCCCATCGCCTCCGAGCGCAAACCCTTAACAAGATGCTGGAAGCGGAGCTGAGAATCAGAAGGGACTACTACAACAGAATGTTCCACCAGTTGGAGTTTGCCCGCCACCTCACTCGCATTTCCCCGGTTGCCCTTTATAAATACAGCAGTGAGGCGGTGGTGGGAGGTGGGGTGTTAAGATTTGGCGAACTGATGCGGAGGCTGGAGTCCTTCCGCCAGGTGCTGCTGGAGTTTGTCACTCGCCAGGACGCTTCCGACCCCGACAGCCCTCACTGGATAAACCCAGAAGAAGACCTCTTCTTCACCCGTAAGCCGGTCGATTACCGCATAGTCCCCAAGTTTGAGGAGGAGAGCGCTCGCCTCTCGCGGCGATTGACTGAGGTCACCTTGGACATGGGGCTGCTCATCCTCTTCAACCTCCTTTTCTTCTGGCTGGCTTTTGTAGCGTTTCTGAGATACGATGTGAGATAGAGCCTTCTCCATTCTCTTCCGCTTATGACCTTCCTCTGGTAATGAATAACTCTATTGGAGGTCGAGGAGACTAAGGATAAGGCTCCTCCTCCCCCTCCTACTAAAGTCTTGAGAGTTTTAACTTCCGGTAAATTTGGGCATTAAAATTTTTTAAACAAATATTGGAAAAAGCGGGTAAGGCAGGAAATATCTCGTATTAGTCTCAAAATTAGTGCATCTGGCAATTGCTGATTTTAGCTTGACAATTATGTACTAATTAGTTAAGCTTTCTATTGACTGAGAGATGATATGTTGCTTGAGGAGGTAGTCTAACGGAAACTCTCCAAACAGAG
>CABWKN010000016.1 GCA_902505605.1 Candidatus Guanabacterium sedimentis | reverse complement strand
GGGGATCTGATAGAAAACTTAGCCCGAAGATATTACTTGGAGAGATCTAGAGATCCATACAAATACCCATGGGGGGAAGAATTGCCCTCCATGTACACCAGACTGGTAAAGGATTTCGATGTTGATGGAGTCATATGGTATCAATTGATGTATATGGTGGGTTTTTCCATGTTGGAATATGTTGTAAGCAAAAGGATGAAGGAAATGGGGGTCCCTATGATGACCATCCAGTCGGAGTATGATTTGGAGGGAAGGCTGGAGTCTAACAGGACTCGTGTCGAAACTTTTATCGAGGTGGTAAAAGAAAGTAAGAAGAGGTGATAAAAATGGATGTGTATGATGAGTTGTTAAAGCTTTGCGGCTTTGAACCTGGTGAAGCAAAGGACTATAAGCCAACCCTTAAGGAGGGCCTGGGAAAACTGTTGGTAACTGAAGATGATGTGAGGTTTGCGGTGACAGAAAGGCTGCCAAAGTGTTGGAGCGTAAACCTTGAGGGGATGCGAAGGGTCCTGGGGTGCTGGTTGAGGGAATATATTCGTTTAGCCATACCGACCCCGGATGAGACAAGAATATGCCATACTTTCTTCCCCCAACTGGGTATGGCGTATCTGCATCCGATAAAGCTGGCCGACCCCACTGTAAGAGTAGGTCTACCCGATTTCCTAGCGACTTTTGTAGGAGCCGCCTTTTTTAATGTTGGTTGGAAATATGTAGAGGCAGCCGAAAGGGAAGGGGCTGCCATCGAGCAGATTGGATGTTCTCTGAATAAAATAAGGTATGGGCTTCACATATTAAAAATAGTCCCCCGTGTCGATGCCAGCATATGCTTTCACTCACTTTGCGATGACGCTGCTTTGACTGACCAATTAATTCATGAATGGGACGGCACGAATGTATATACTCCATATAGGGTGAGAGATATTGCCTTTGATGGAGATCCCTTTGATGAAACAAATATTGAATATTTTGTAGCTTCGCTGGAAGAAGGACATCGCAAAGCAGAAGAATGGCTGGGCATCAAGATTAAACCTGAGCATAAAACAAAAGCCATGGAGCTTCTCGTTGAATTAAGTACGAGGACCTATGTACCGATTTTGGAGTTTATGAAGGTAGACCCAGCGCCGTTAAATGGTAATGACCTGCTTCACGCCTTCTTCCCAATTGCGGTCCCATTTGATACAGGATATGATGAACTCTTTAAAGCGCATGACATCCTTCAAGAAGAGCTGAAAGAGATGGTTGACCAAGGGAAAGGGGTGGTGCCAAAAGGAACACCAAGAGTTACCTGGCGGATTACGCACCCATGGGGATGCCCCTGGATAATTCCAATGTGCCATGAACTGGGATTATCGGCCGACTTTGGGGAGGCATTTCTAATTGGCGGAATGCAGTTTAATAAGGCTGCCGAAATCTGGGAAGGAGCAACAGATGTTTATAGGATGACCGCAGGATTTCTTCCTATGGTAAGTGTTTTAGGCACCAGCCTTGAATATATGTTTCGTTGCGATGAAGAGCACATACAAGAATACAAGATTGATGGTTTTATCTCCACCGGTTATAGGCCTTGTCGCACTCTTGAAGGGCATTCCCTCATACTGGCAAGGATGATAGAGGAAAGAATTGGTATACCTTGTATTACTCCAGATGTAGATATATACATAGACAGAGGAGATTTTCCCAAGGAGAGGATGAGAACCCTCCTGGAGACCTTCGCAGACATAGTGAAGAGGTCTAAAGCCAAAAAGGAGAAAAAGGAGTGAGAGGCAATGCTAGCATTAGAAGAAAACGCTGAGAATTACCTCAGAAAGATCCTTGCAGGACTTCCCAACGATCATGCAAAAATAGTGAAGGGAAAATTTGACGATTTGGCGGAAACGCTATTGAAGGGATACATAGAGGAAGCACAACGGATAGAAAAATTAAACTTAAGCCAATGTAAAGGGTTAATGGCAAGTTTGGCAGCACAAATGCCTCCAAACATAAAGAATGAGATATTGGAAGCGGTGGAGGAAAGGTGATCTTCGCCGGAGTCGATGTAGGCGCGGCAACTGCCAAGACAGTCATCTTCAGCAATAATAGTATCCTTGGCTACTCCATTATCCCGACTGGTTACAATGTTAAGCTTGCAGCAGAGAGGGTAACCTTAGAAGCAATGGAGAGGGCTGGGATTTCAAAATCTCTAGATGAACTGGATTATGTTATTTCTACCGGCTATGGGCGGAATGCTGTCACCTTTGCTAATAAATCTGTAACTGAGATAATCTGCCATGCCAAAGGTGCCCACTTCATGGTCCCAGAGACCAGGACGATAGTTGATATCGGTGGTCAAGACAGCAAAGCTATCGAGGTAGATGAGAAAGGAAACGTGAGGGATTTTGTCATGAATGATAAATGTGCTGCCGGCACCGGTAGGTTTTTAGAGGTTATGGCTGATGTTTTGGAGGTGGGATCTATTGATAGTATGGGCCCGATGTCTCTCAAGGGTGGAAGTCCATGTAATATAAGCAGCACCTGCACCATATTTGCAGAGTCAGAGGTTGTTTCTCTTCGGGCTGAGGGAAGGAGCAGGGAGGACCTCATCGCTGGAGTACATAGAGCTGTAGCCTCACGGGTGGCAGTTATGGCAAAGCGACTGAAGATTAAACCCGAGGTGATCTTCACGGGCGGAGTGGCAAAGAATATTGGGGTAAAAAGGGCTTTAGAAGAAGAGTTTGCCATGGATATTTCAGTGCCAGAAGAGCCACAAATCATGGGGGCACTAGGGGCTGCTTTACTTGCCGCAACAGCTACTTAAAGGGAGCAAAGGTAAAATAGAGTAGAGAGTTCAGCTTTCTAGCTTGAAAACCCTGATCGCATTCTCCCGAAGAATTCTTGTCTTATTTTCATCCCTTATGGGCAAATCCAAAAATTCTTTCTTGCAGCGTGTCAGTCCGAATCCATTAGTCGCCCAGAAGACCTTAGTTCGACCTATTGCTCCATCCATAAAGTCAACTGTAGCTTTATGAAGGCCAGAAGGGAAGTAAGCACCGATATTCCCATATACATTGGGATGCCTCCAAATCATAGATATCCACTCATCAATCCATGGCCAACCGGTATGGGTAAGGACCATAACGAGATTGGGGAAATCCATGGCAACCTCGTCGGCATACATGGGACGACCTATTTCGCTGGGCAGGGGCTCCGCTGAGTGTCCCACCTGAAGAGAAACGGGTATTCCCAGTTCGAGGCATTTGGCATAGAGAGGATAACACTTCCTATCGTTGGGGGCACAACCGAAACTGGTGGGGTGAAACCAGACATATTTGAAGCCATATTTTTTGACTGCCCTCTCTATATCCTTAAGGCTTTCCTCAATGCGAAAAGGATTATAGCCAGCACCACCAATCACCCTTCCCTTAGCTTTCTTCATTATTCTAGCGATTCGTTCCACGGTGAAGCCAGTGGCTAGCCTATGTTCATGCCTTGACCATATCATTTGTTGATCCATGAACACCTTCTCCACCCCTATTTCGTCCATCTCGGCTATCATCTCCTCCACCGAGGGCTTGTAAGAAGAGGCGATTACCTTCCACCCGTCCTCTGGCGCTACCCCCAGCCTCTTCAATACTCCACCAAAGGTGCCTTTGACTGCCGCTTCAGACTCGTAGGTTGACCAAGTCTCTTTCCACTCCTTTTCGGTGATGATACCGGCATACCCCGGCCGACACATGGTGTCAATTGCCTGGACTTCCTTCAATTCCATACCTTTAGCCTCCTTTTTCGTTTTGCCCTGATAGCCTCAAACTTGCTTTGCTCTGTCTCGATTGCTTCCTCTATGCGAAGTGCTGCTCGGTTCTGGCAATAATGTCGTCTTGAAGGGATTTGGTCAAATCTACAAAATAAGCTGCATAGCCAGCAACCCTCACTATCAGGTCCGTGTGCCTCTCAGGGTGCACTTGAGCATCGCGTAGTACCTCTGGGTCAATCACATTGAACTGGATGTGATGAATCCCCAGGTCAGACCAGGTTTTGAGATAATCAGCAAAAACCCCCCTGTTCTCCCCTTCCAAAAACTCAGGGGCAAACCTTTGGTTGAACAGATGATTGCAGGATAGCAGCGGATCAATCTTGCCGACCGAGTTGAGAACTGCGCTCGGACCCTTCAAATCTCGACCTTGCGCCGGAGAGACACTTCCATCGTGGAGGGGCTCCCTGGCTTTCCTGCCATCAGGCGTAGCCGCCACATCGAAGCCAAGGAAATACCCCATGGTGGCATTGGTGCCATCAACATCAAAGGGAAACCCATAATAGTCGGTGAATTCTTCTGTCTCCTTTGTTATCCTGAAGTGAATCACTTGGGCTAGGCGGTCAACATATTCATCATCGTTGCCGAATTTAGGGGCGCTCAGCAGCATCTGACGCAAATCCTCTCTGCCCTCGAAATTATTCTTCAGGGCATCGAGGAGCTCTGCCATGGTGACCTTCCTCTCCTCAAAAACAAGTTTCTTTATGGCTGCCAAGGAATCCGCTACATTGTTAACCCCGCTGGGCATGGCATAACTTCTGTGGTGGTAACACCACTCCCGGCAATCCTTTCCCTTCTGGACGCAATCATCCAGCAAGGCGGAGGAAAAGGGTCGTGGCAGGTATTCCTCATAAAGAGCGTCAGAAATTTTGGTGAGGTAAACCTGCTTTTCAAAGAAAAAGCGATATTGCTGGAAGATGGCTTCGATGATGTCATCGATGGACTTGAAGGTAAGAGGGTCTGGGGTAGGATACCCTATCTGCTTGCCGCTAAACATATCCATACCCCTATTTAGAGCGAGTTCCAGGCACTTGGTGAAGGAGAACATCCCCATACCTTGTCGGTAAACCATACTCTTTCCGGGAATTATCCAGGACATGCAATTGTTAATGGCGTAATTTCGAGCATCTTCTAAAGGTATTCCCTTACTCAGCAAGTAGGGGATCATCATCTTATCATTGAAGAAGGCAGGCTGGGCTACCCCGGTCCTCTGGGTATCGATAGCCCTCAGAACAAGCTCCCTAGGCATCTTATCGTGGTATCTAAAGCAGAGAGGGGGCTGCACCGACTGCAGTTCCCTGGTGGCATCGAGGATGATGTAAGACATCTCATTGGTGACATCGTTACCCTCTTGGTCAACCCCTCCTAGGGTTACGTTTTGCCATGCCAGCCCCCCGCCACCGGCGCCGAATAACCTCGGCGGGTGGATGAATCCCATCTCCTCAAACTTGATCCACAGAGGTTCTACCAGGTTCAGAGCCTCCTCCCTGGTGATTCGCTTTTCCTCTATATCCCTTTTATAGAAGGGGTACATAATCTGATCCAGCCTCACTCTGACCTAAAGTGGGGAGCTCAAGAAAATCGATAATCAGATGGATGAAGAAGAAACACTGAAGAGCTTCATGCAGGGTTCTCGCTGGGTTTTCAGGCACCCAATCGCATATCTCAGCAATCTCCTCCAGCTCCCTTTTCCGCTTTGGATCACCCTCGCTCCTGGACTTCTCCCTAGCTAGTTCAGCATATCTCTTGGCAAACGTAATGGCGGCCTCTAGAGAGATTATCACCGCTTGGAGGAAGCTTTTTTGTTCCAGATACTCCCTGGTATCGATATTAAGATCTGCCTCCATCTCGCTTAACCGCTCTTCAGCCTCTTTTACTATACCTCTCAGACCTACCCGCAGTATCTTCTCATAGTTTGGTAGTACCATGTCCCACTGGTAGCTGAAGCTAGTTACCCCGTTGTACCATAGGTGAGGCTTCATACTCTCAGACACCAGGTCTCGCTCCATGCCGTGAACAGATTTTCCTTTCCAGTAACTGTTAATCTCTTTTAGCTCCTCCCTTCCCTCATCGTCCAGCAGGTGTCGATACTCATTCTCTACAGCCTTTTCCAGCCATCTCCAATAGAGTTCGGGATAGGTCGGTATGGAATAGGGGTCGCTGGCCATATTGCCCACGATGGGCTCTTTGTCCTGGATATAAATAGTCATGTTCTCCAAGACCTTCTTCAGGGCTTTAGCCCTTCTGATAACCATAGGCTGCCACTCAGTCTCCTTGTAGGACTGGGTTACCAGGCGAGCCCGCTCTAGGCATATTCTAACCTCTTGCCTGAAACCCTCCCCCATATCAATCCTTTCGCTACCCCTGTAAAGGCCCTTAACCGCCTTGATGCATACTTTTTGCTTTAACTCTTGAACTGCCGTGTCCACCAGCCACACCTCCTTCAGCTACCGTCGCTCAGTTTGAAAGAGGGATTAATATCGATGA
>CABWKN010000015.1 GCA_902505605.1 Candidatus Guanabacterium sedimentis | reverse complement strand
CATAATTGTTATCTATCTTGTTATATAATAACAAGTTAGGGCGACTTTTTTAAGTGATTTTTGTGTTTAATATAGCGAATATGGAATTAAATAGCTCTTTTCTATTGCAAAATCATATATCTTCCCCATTCTTTATAAATCCTGAGTGCTGTCTATCCCCTTAATTGATTACTTGTAGCTGCCTAAAGACCCATTACATATCCTGCTTTTTTGCTTACCATTCGGAAAAGGGGGAGAATGGTGAGCCACATTTGTAGAGCCAGGTGTTGATGAGAACCATCGCCCGATTGGCTGTCAGGCAAGGGGGTCTTTCCATACCCCTGGTATGGGGTTCTGGCAGAACTTACACTTGCCCTCGTTGATGTTGACTTCTACAATACGGTAGCCAACTCGCTTGATGACTACTTTCTTACAGGAGGCACAGTAGGTATTCTCTGCCGGATGGTTGGGAACATTTCCTACATAGACATAATGGAGACCATTCTTGAGGGCTATATCCCTTGACCTTTCCAGGGTCTTTATCGGGGTGGGGGGGATGTTTTTTATTTTATAGGTCGGATGATAGCGGGTGAAATGCACCGGAACATCCCGCCCCAGATTCTCCCCTATCCAGCGGGTCATCTGGTCTATCTCCTCCGGGCTGTCGTTCAGGGTGGGCACGATTAACACCACAATCTCCAGCCAGATGCCCAGCTTCTTCAGGGTTACCAGAATATCGAGCACCGGCTTCAGCTCTCCGCTGCAGGACTCCCGGTAGAACTTCTCGGTGAAGGCTTTAAGGTCGACCTTGACTGCGGTCAATTGCTTGCAGAGTTCAACCATGGGTTGTTCCATTATGTAGCCGTTGGTAATCATCACGCTTCCGATTTTCTCTTTGCGGGCAGCCTGGGCGATGTCGTACATATACTCGTAGAAGATCACTGGCTCGGTATAGGTGTATGCGATGGTAGGGCATTTATACTTCTTTGCCAGGTTTACTATCTCCTGGGGTGGGGCATACCAGCTTTGCACCTCCTCGGGTCGGAACTGGGAGATGTTCCAGTTCTGACAGAACTTGCACTCTATATTACAGCCTGCGGTGGCTAAAGAGAACGCCGTGGTGCCGGGGAGGTAGTGGAAGAGGGGCTTCTTCTCGATGGGGTCCATGTGAATGGCGCAGGGACGGGAATAAACCAGCGTGTAATATGTCCCCTGCCTGTTCTCCCTGACCCCGCAGTAGCCCCGCTCCAGGTCGGCTACGATGCACTTGCGGGGACAGAGCTCGCACTGCGCCTTTAGCTCCTCCAGCTTTTTATAATACCTTGCTTCCCGTACAAAGAGCTCATCCTCGCTGGGCTCCTGCTGAAGCCCCTTCTCAGAGCTCAGGCGGTGCATTGGGTAAGAGCCCATCCCCAGAAGGCACAGCCCCTTAAAGCTCTGCGTGATAAATTGGCGTCTCGAATTCCTGCCGCTCATAGTCTATCGCTCCACTGATAATAGATTAATTGTCATACACCCTACCAGGAGAATCTCTTTTCTTTTAAATGCGCACAATCTCAATCTCCTCCAGATTATCCACACCCAGACCCATTTTCCCGGCGGTGGCGATATGCTTAGGGGGACGACCAACCTGCGCCAACGAGGGGAGTCCCATCTCCCGACGCTTATCCTCGATTATCCTGGCTCCCACTGCATCCAGAGCCACCGGGTCGAGGCTCACCAGCACCCCCCGGTAATCCCACGCCCCCTTTGCCTTGTAAGAGGGTCCTCCATGATATTGTACCACCAGAGCGTCGCAGATGACCAATCGCACCTTCTTTTTTATATCCGGGTGGCTGTTTACCTCGGCGATGTAAGGGTCGCAGTTGTTGTCATGATACTTATTAGGATTATGAATGGCTCCGTAAAAATTCTTCAGGGCAATGGAGACTCCCGCCAGGTCGTGGTCTTTGAGCACGGGGACACTGACCTGGGCGCTGGTATATTTGGTCAAGATGGTGCTGAAGCAGCTGCCTACCGCGCCGAGGATGGTAGGCTCCGGCTCGTAGCCTCCCTCCAGGGCATTAGTGCCAACACACTTGACCCCTTTCTTTCCGGTGTTGATAGAAAAGCCGGCCCGCTCCAGGTCGCGGTTGGTCTTATCCCAGATGATGATATACTCCTCCTTCACACCGGCGCTCTTCAGACCCTCGGCAATGGCGTCAGCAAGCTCCCGATGGGAGGAAAGCCCGCTCCCCGCCAGGCAGTTGACCTTTATCCCCACCACATCGTCAGGACTGAAGAGGCTCTGCCAGGCTTGCGAGGTGGTCGGCTTTTCGCACGCTGCTTTCACTCCTTCCCACAGCATTTCCTTGAGGATTCGGGTATCGATTTTGCCACCCTCGGCGATAACCTGCGGGTTGCGGACAATGACCACCCGACTCTTCCTCTTCAGCAGCGGTGGGGATGAGAACCCCTTAGGCGTTGGACTCCCCCTCCTCCACCGCTTAACTCTGGTGGAAAGCCAGGGGACGAAAAGCAAAGAGGCAAAAAGCCGCCGGAAAAACCCCCTCCTCCCATATGTGGAAAAACTTGCGGAGTGGTGGTCAGACCTTTTACTCATATTTTAAGCTCTAAAAATATCAAGGCGACTTCGGTTCCCGCTGCTCCTCGAACACCTGCGCCTTGAACACATAAATCTCCGCTCCCTGCTGCCAGGCATCTTCAGACAGACCAGCCTTCAGGGAGACTTGCTTCAAAAAGGTCAGTCGGTCCCAGCCGTAGCGAGTAGCCACCTGAGGCAGCAGCAATCCGCTCTGATTCCCTTTCACCAGGTAGAGACCATGGGTGCCCACCTGAATCTCCTTAATGTTCTGGACTTTGCGTAGGGGGGTCATCACCGATATCTCCAGGTGGACATCCTTCGCCTCCTCATGGGTCATCGGCTTGAACCTGGTGTCTCTGGTAGCCGCATTTACCGTGTTCTCCATCACCCCTTGATACAGAGGCACCCTACCCTGTATATACCCGATGCACCCCCTGAGTTCGCCATTCTTGTAAATGCTGACAAAAACTCCGGTTCTCTCCATCAGCTTGGGGGTGATGTTGTAATCGTTAAGGGAGACCTGGGGAAAATTTTTAGACTGCAGGTAGGTCTCCAGGGTCTGTCGGGTTAACCTCAGCAGGGTCCCCTTCTCATCATTGTTGAGGAGCTCCCTGCCCCGGGTAAAGCAGATGGTGCAGTAGCTCACCGAATCGGAGTAATTCCCCGTTTTGGTAATGTCCGCCGAGGTGTAGTAACAGCGGAGCATCCCATAGCTATCAGCGGGGAGGAGCTTGAGAAGGATGCCGATGGGGCGGTAGCCGCACACAGTGATACCGGTCTTCTTCTGATAATCGATAAAGGCATCAAAATCCATGTTTATAATCGGCTCGGCAGCGCCGAAGTTCAGCTGCCTGAGGTTCTCCGCCAGATTTTCCGGCTTCTCCTTGGCAAAGGGCTGATAGCCGAAGCGGCTCCCGTAATGGGTAAAATCGCTGCTCACCACCAGCAGGGTGGTATCGTCAATCACCGGCTTCAGGGCATCGGCTATTGTCTGATAATCCTCGCTCCCAATGTCCCCCACCAGGATGGGGACGATCTTGAAGCTGTTCGTGATGGTCTCCTGCAGGAAGGGGAGCTGAATCTCAATGGAGTGTTCCTCCTTATGAGCGGCTGAGACGGTGGAAAACAACTTCTTCTCCAGCAACTGGCGGCAGACCTCCTGGTCCACCTCCACCATTCCCAGGGGGGTTTGATAATAGGCGACCTTGAGGATGGAGCACCCTTGAATGGGATATCGGTGGGTGGGAGCCAGAATAACCACCCGCGTTATCGTTTGGTCATTGATGGTCACATATCCATAGGCAGCCGCCAGACCGGAGTACTGATAACCGGCATGGGGCACTATCAGAGCCAGCAGCTCGTTATAAAAATTGGCAGGGGGGGAGTTTTTCAGGTAAGACTGCACCTCCTGCCGGAGCTCATCTTTCCCCGCCGCATACCAGCTACCCGCCAGAATCGAGGGGCGCACCTCCCCCTTCTCGGGCTGTTGAATCATCGGAAACATGGCTATAAAAACAAAACCCACCGCTAACAAAATTCCTGAGTTTTTCATATATCACCTTTAATTTTTACATAAGTTTATCATACCACCATTGGAAATTCAATCAGTCAGGCAGCCTACATTTATTTACTATCCGGCGTTTTTCTCAGTCTTCCAGAACTATTTGAAGCGCGTCCCGCAGCGAGTCAAAGACCATATCCGCCTCCTGGAGATACTCTGTGCCCAGAGAGGTGGTCAGTGCCATGCAGAACAGCCCCGCCCCTTTGGCAGACCGTATGCCGCTGGGGGCGTTCTCTATCACCACCACCTCATCAGGGGAAAGCCCCAGGCCTTTGAGGGCTGCCAGATAGGGCTCGGGATGGGGCTTGCCCTGGCTGAGGATATCCCCGGTGATTATTATCCGGAACTTCTCCCGCAGGCTCTGGGGCAGGATTTTCTCCACCTCTCCCCGGGAGGTCCCGGTCACCAGACCTAACATATAGCCCTTCCTCCACAGGCTGGTGAGCAGCTCACTCACCCCGGGGAAAAGCTCCGCCCTGGCTATGTCCCGAAATATCCGCTCTTTACGGGCAAGGAGCTGTGATACCTCCTCCTCTGAGGGATGCCTCCCGCATTTCTCCATGATCGACCTGGTGGTGACCTCCCCTTTCTCCCCCTCGCGAAGATAGACTTCCAGCCGGTCCACCGCTATCCCTGCCTCCCGGAAGGCGCGCTCCCAGGCGGCAAAGTGATATTTCATGGTATCCAGCAGAACCCCATCCAGGTCGAAGATAACTCCCTGAGGCTTGAAAGGTAGTCTCATTGTGTTCTTTGCGGCTCACAATCTGCTTATATCAAGCCTTCCAATGTTATCAGAAAAGGGATAAAGACACAAATCACCAAGCCATAAAAACGCACCCAAGCAACCCCCACGAGAGTCCGAAAGGAAAACCACGCTTGATAACACACCCTCCGTGTTATAGAATACCCTTGCTATATAAACCCAATTGAGAACTATGACCACCAGGCTGAGAGAAAAATACCGTCAGCTCCTCAGCAAGGAGAAATCCCTTATTCCTCCACCTTCTAAGATTGGCATACCGGTTGCCCTGGGGTATCCCAACCGCTATGGGGTGGGTATGTCCAACTTAGGCTTCCAGGTGGTCTATCGGCTGTTGAACTCCACAGCGGGGGTGTTCTGCGAACGCTTCTTTCTGCCCGACAGAGAGGACCAGCAGGAGCTGGAGCGCACCGGCACCCCCCTTTTCACCCTGGAGTCGGCTGCTCCGGTGGCGGAGTTCCGCGTGGTCGCCTTCTCCCTGTCATTTGAAGAGGACTATCTCAACCTTATCACCATGCTCCGGTTGGCGAAGATACCCCTCCGCCGCCAGCAGAGGGACGAACGCTGGCCCCTGGTCGTTTTCGGGGGACCCTGCTGCTTTATCAATCCCGAGCCGCTCTCCGCTTTTACCGATGTCATCTGCGTGGGCGAAGGGGAGGTCCTTATCCCACAACTCCTCCGGGAGCTGATGAACGCCTCGCACTGGCCGGAGCTAAAAGACCGCCTGGTCGAGCTCCCCGGCTTCTACCTCCCAGAGAAGTATCGGGTGACCTACCACCCCGACGGCAGAGTAGAGAGGATAACTCCCTCCGAGGGAGCACCCTTACCGGTAAAAAGGGTATTCCTGAAGAGGATAGCCAAACCTCATCTTCCTTTCTCATCACTGCTCACGCCGGCGGCGGAGTTCAGCAATATGTCGTTGATAGAGTTGTCCCGCGGCTGCGCTATGGGATGCCGCTTCTGCTGGGCGGGTTATAACTATCTCCCCCTGCGATTCACCTCCCTGAAGGGGATTCTCAGCCAGGCTAAAGCTCTGCGTGAACATTCCGACCGCATCGGGCTTATATCCACCTCGGTGGGAACTTACCCCGACCTCGGGGAGTTGATACAGGGGCTTAATCGGATGCATTTCCGAGCCTCGGTCTCCTCCCTGCGCATTGATGCTCTGCAAGAGGATGTGGTAAGATTTCTGACCGCTTCCGGCGCCCGCTCGCTCACCCTGGCACCGGAGAGCGGAACAGACCGACTGCGCTTCCTCATCAACAAGAGGATTACCAATGAGGAGATTATCCGCCATATAAAGCTCCTCTTCGACTGGGGCATCCACAGCCTGAAGCTCTACTTCCTCATCGGACTTCCCACCGAGCGGGACGAGGATATAAAGGCCATAGCCGAGCTGGTAGGGGAGATGCGCCGTATAATGCTGACCGCCGGAAAGCCAAAGGGGAGGGTGGGGAGCATCAATGTTAGCATAAACTGCTTCGTGCCCAAGCCCTTCACCCCGTTTCAGTGGCTGCCTATGGAGGGGGAAAAGAACCTGAAGAGCAAGATAGACAAGCTCCGCCGCTTGCTGGCTCCCCTGTCGAATGTCCGCCCCTCCTTCGCCTCCCCCAGGCAAGCCCAGCTTCAGGCAATTCTATCCCGGGGCGACCGCCGGGTGGTAGATTTCCTGCTCGCCATAGACGAGAACCGAGGGAATTGGAAACTAACCCTCCGACAGGGGGTTATTGAGCCCGACTTCTACCTCACCCGACACAGGGACCTGGAGGAGACCCTCCCCTGGGAGATGATTGACAACGGAATAAGGAAGCAGAAATTGATTACCGAATACAAACGGGCTCTCCCTACTTTAGCTTTATAGAGAATAAGGGTTATGAAGGTGGACTACGGCTTCAGAGAGATTGGCGGACTCAAATACCTCTATTTCCCGCAGATTGAAGAGTTAGGCTGGGTGGTGCATGCGTTCACCACCCGGGTGGGAGGGGTGAGCCCATTCCCTGCCAATGCCCTTAACCTCAGCTACCTGAGGGGCGACAGCAAGGAAAATGTGCAGCTCAACCGTCAGCGTCTGCTCCAAGCGCTGGGTATCGGAGACTGTCCATTGGTCACCCTGAATCAGTTCCACACCGACAGGGTAATCATACAGGGAAGCAGAATAGCGGCGGAAGAGCCTTCGGGAGACGCACTGATAACCGACCAGCCGGGGATTATTTTAGCTATACAGGTAGCCGATTGCGCCCCCATCCTGGTGATAGACAGGAGGAATAGGGTGATTGCAGCCGTCCATGCCGGCTGGCGGGGGACCGCTCAGCGGATTGTCATAAAAACATTAAATACTATGAAGTCCCACTTTGGCACAATGCCTGCTGACTGCCGCCTGGCTGTCGGTCCCACCATCGACCGATGCTGCTATGAGGTGGGAAAGGAGGTTATCACCCTTTACAAAAAGAACTTGCCCTCATGGAAGGACTTTCTTTTCCTTGGCTCCTCTGACGAGGGGTATCTCTCGCTGGCAAAAGCCAACATCCAGCAGATGCGGGAAATAGGCGTCGCCCCGGAACAGATTCTCTCGGCTGACCTCTGTACCTCCTGTCATGGGGAGCTTTTCTTCTCACACAGGGGAGAATGTGGAACCACTGGGCGGATGATGGCTCTGGTGATGATGAAACAGGTCAAAACTCAGTAGTTGCTCCTGCCCAAGTTTACCTGGCCCTGGGCGTTTACCCCGCCGAAGGCTTTGAAGCTGAGGATGGAGGTGCCATTAGCCTTGAACACCTTGACCATGGAGCTGCCTCCCTCTCCGTGAGCGCAGATTAGCTCATCAATGCCGTCATTATCTATATCAGCCGCGGCTATCTGCACATCACCGTTGGGGTTGCCACCAAACCCAAAGGCTAAGAATTGCTTGATTAAAGTGCCGTCCTTTTCAAACAGCCTGACCTTGTTTCCTCCATTATAACCGGTGGATACGGCGATCTCTAAGTCAGCGTCGGCATCAAAGTTCCCCA
>CABWKN010000014.1 GCA_902505605.1 Candidatus Guanabacterium sedimentis | reverse complement strand
ATAAGAGACAGGGCTTCCGCAAATTCCCTATGATGAGCAAATCGCTCTTGTAATTTTCAGCGATTTAATATAAAAGTAATAGGAGGGTGAGGAGCAATTAAAGGGGTTGTTATTGTAAAAATATATTATTTCGTCATAAGGGGATAAGAGCCATGAAAAAAGTAATTTTCTCTCTGACATTAGTTCTTTTATGTGCCTCGCTGGTATGGGGGCAGGGGTCGGTATCCTTTGCGCAGTATTTTGAGGAGAAGACCCTGCGCATTGATTTCTACCACACCGGCACCAAGACCGAGGACATCATCAGCCTGGACGCCATCTACGAGGAGCCCATCTGGGCCGGGAGCCTGACCGAGCTCATAGACACCACCAATCTCGGGGAGCACCTGGTCCGGGTATTCGACCTGGCGACCAACCAGCTCATCTACTCCCGCGGCTTCTGCAGCCTGTTTGCCGAATGGCAGACCACCGACGAGGCGGCAAGGGATTTTCGCCGCACCTTCCACGAGTCGGTGCTCATACCCTATCCCCGGGCGCCGGTGCAGGTGGTCATCGCCTCCCGGGACCGGGAGAATCTGTTCCGCGAGGTGTTCACCATGGCGGTTGACCCGGCTTCTTATCACATAAAGCGGATTCAGCCGCAGCAGGGGCGCAAGGCGACCGCGGTGGAACAGAACGGTCCCCCTTCGGTGAAGTATGACCTCCTGTTCCTCGGCGACGGCTACCGGGCAGAGGACAGCGAGAAGTTCCGCAGCGATGTTGCCCGCTATGTCGAGCACCTCTTCTCCCTCTCCCCCTACAAGGAGAGGAGGCAGGACTTCAACCTGTGGTCGGTAGAGGTCATCTCCGCCGAGTCCGGCATCAGCCAGCCGAGGCAAGGGGTGTACCGGGATACCGCCCTCGGCTGCTCGTTCAATGCCTTTGACCTCCCCCGCTATGTGCTCACGCTCGACAACCGTGCCATGCGGGACATCGCCTCCATCGCCCCCTACGATGGGATAATCATCCTCGTCAACTCCGAACGATACGGCGGAGGGGGCATCTACCGCCTCTACGCCATCTCCACCGTGGACCACGCCGATTCGCCGCATGTGGTGGTGCACGAGCTGGGTCACGCCCTGGCCGGGCTGGGGGATGAGTATTATCAGTCCGAGGTAAGCTACAGCGAGTTCTACCCCCTGGATGTCGAGCCCTGGGAGCCGAACATCACCATCTGCCAGGAGAGGAAGATGCTCAAATGGCGTGATCTGGTGGATAGGCTGACCCCCATCCCCACCCCGGAGAAGCAGGAGTTTGTGGATGCGGTGGGATGCTTTGAGGGAGCGGGCTATTCTGCCAAGGGTTTGTTCCGACCGGCCATGCGCTGCATCATGTTCTCCAAGAAATCCACCGCTTTCTGCCAGGTCTGCCAGCGGGCGATAGAGCGGATTATTGACCTTTATTCTAAGTGATTCTCAGAGTGGGCGGGTCTATTAATCCCCGGTGAGAAGCCGGCGCAGGCTGGCGGCATTTTTCACCGCATACGCCTGGTAATCGTTGTTGAAGTAGATAAAGCAATCCTCGGCAGGAAGCCCTTTTATCGTCTCCGCCCATTGAGCCAGCTCCGAGTCGCTGTAGTGGTGGCGATACCAGGACTCAATCCCGTGAAATCTGATGTAAGCGGTGGCGGTGGTGGTGACGACATCCGCTGGAAGGCGTGGGGCGGATACAATGCAGAAGGCGGTGTGGTGCTCCTTCAGCAGTTGATACACCTCCTCCGCATACCAGCTTGTATGGCGGAACTCAATCACATTGGCGAAGTTCCGGGGCAATTGGCGGAGGAAGCCTCGCAGCAGCTCCAGGTTGATCTTCAGTGAAGGGGGGACCTGCCACAGCACGCACCCCAGCTTATCCTCCAGGGTCTCGGCTAAGCGGTAGAAGCCCTTGACCAGCTCATCGGTATTTTTCAACTTTTTAATATGGGAAATCAGCCTGCTCCCCTTGAGGCTGAATTTGAAGGAAGCGGGCGTCTTCTGATACCAGCTTTTCAGCAGCTTTACGGAGGGGAGGCGGTAGAAGGTCATATTGACCTCCACGGTGGTGAAGTGCCGGGTGAAGTAATCCAGCCACCTTCCGCTGCTCAGCTCTGGAGGGTAGAATCTCCCCTTCCAGTGGTTATAGCTCCAGCCCGAAGTCCCTACATGATACATGATTACTCTTTGCCGCCGGTCATAATCAGGCGGGCGACCTCGCCGGCGCAGGGGGGGATTTTTTCCCGCCTGATGTTTGCTTTAAGCCTCTTTATTTCATCAGGCGAGTCAATGAGCTTCCGCAGCAGAGGAACGAACGCTTCCCCTTTTTTCAGGGTATGTCCTATTCCCTTTTCTCGGACATAATCAATGTTGTGGAGTTCCTGCCGGGGGGGATTTCCGGTCATGATTAACGGCAGTTCTTTGGTCATCGCCTCCATCAGCGTGGTGGGACCCGGCTTGGTGATCACTACATCGGAGATGCTCATCAGCTCATGAACCTTATCGGTGTAGCCGAAGACCACCATGTGGGCATCGGTTCGCTGCTGAAGTCCCTCCAGCTTGTTGAGCAGCCAGGCGTTTCGACCGGCGATGACAATGAGCTGAGTTTTCAGATTATTTTCCACCAATCCTTTCACTATATGATAGGTATAGTCGACCCCTTCCCCACCACCCATTATCAGTGTGGTGAAGCAGTCCCCCTGCAGACCCAGCTTCTCTCTAACGCGCTGAGGCTGAATGACATCCTGAAACCTCGGCTTCACCGGAAATCCCCACTGCTTCGCCTTGCCGGGTGGAACCCCGCACGCTAAAATTTTTCTTTTTGCCACATCAGTGGCCACAATGGTGAGGTCAGCCCGTGGCTCTGCCCAGCTACGATGCACATCAAACAGGTCCAGCACTAACATCACCTTAAACACCCTGTCAGCTATGTTAAGCTCCTCCAGGGCGTCCAGTACCAGGCGATTGCACAGGGCATAGGTGGAGAGAATCACATCCGGTTTTTTCTGTTGAATAAAGGGAACTACCCTGCCTATCATAAGTGGATAAATGAAGACCTTGTAGAAAAAGTCCCAGGTCGGTCGGTGGTCGGCAAAATCAAAAAATCTGTTGTATACCCCTGTGTAATGGTTGACAAAGAAGGGGTAAGATTTTATAGAGAAATTGCAAAAGCCGCCCGCCACCTGATAGAGGTCCACTATCTCATAGCTGAACGAGTCGGGGGGGTATTCTCTCTGCAGGGCTTCTCCCATGGCTTCCGCCGCCGACCTGTGGGCGCCCCCCACATCGGACATCACGCAGAGGATGTTTTTTCGCCCGGCGTTGCTATTTTTTGGGGGAGAAGCCGTATTCACTATATTCCACCTCACACGGGTTTCCCGGGGCTAACAACATCTTCATAGTAGAGAGATTGATGATTACGGAAAAGGTGGTCTTTATCTCCTCGCCGTGGCGGCAGATGGAGTAGGGGTAGTTGACATGGTCTCTGAGGAACCGCATCATCGTCTCCACGGTAATATGCCCCAGACTGCCTTTCATCAATCGCATAGCCCTATTATATCTCACGATGGAACCGGTAATATGGTTCGGGTAGAGTTCAAATTTTCTCATCCGCGGGGCGACATAATGGTTAGTGTGGACGAGATAGCCATCCACGGCGTAAATCGCCTCGTAGTCGGTAGCCGAGCCTTCGATGCTGTAAATTTCACCATTGGCATCGGCAATCACCTGGTTGTAATTAGAAGCCCTCTGCTCCATAATGGCGGCATCGATGGCTTCGCCTATCCTTTTCGCAGCCAGAATCTTGCGCACCAGCAGCATGCGGGGGACTCCCACCCGGATGTCGGTGGAATCTACCTGATTGCCGGTGAGACTGATGCCCGCCGAGTTGTAGCCCACGCTTATCCCCAATCCCCCATAGCCCACCGCCAGAATCTCCGGCTCCCCGGTCACCTGGTAGTGGATGATGGTGACCGGACCGGGCTCGGTGTCGTTGTTGTGGGCGACCAGCACCGAGCCATCATCGGTGACATCCCCCGAGGCGATGAGGTCGCTGCATCCCTTGAAGAACTCCGGGTAGAACAGCTCCTCGCAAATGGTAGGAAAAAGCTCCTCTAACTCTATGCCCAGGGCATCCGCCGCCCCCTGATATTCCTCTATGTATTCGGGGAGGTGCTTTTGAGAATAAGCCAGAAATAGTTCCCCATTCGCCCTGAGTTGTTCCCAGTCGGACCGACTCTTCAGATGGTTGACCTCGTTCAGCAGGTTCTCTTTCAGCAGGGTTCCTATCTGGTAACCGACCTCATAGTGGTTCCCCTTGACATGGATGATGGGAGCCCGCATCTGGGTGAGCTTTTGAGGGGGATTTTGCTGGAGGGGGGAAGTCAGAGCAAGCAGCAGTAAGGAGATACTCGCTATCAGCAGGGCTGAGAATCCTGTTCCTTTTATGGCACTTTTCATCAATTACCTCCCTCGGTTATCATTGTTGATGTTATCCCCTTCCGCGGGTGAGAAGCCGCAGCCTACTCCCCCGGTGAAGGGATTTTTATGTTCCTTCAAAGCTCACCGCCAGCCCCATCCCACCGCTGACACAGAGGGAAGCTATCCCCCTTTTCGCCCCTCTTCTCTTCATCTCGTGCAAGAGGGTGGCCACGATGCGGGCACCGGTAGCCCCGGTGGGATGCCCCAGGGCGATAGCTCCCCCGTTGACATTCACCTTAGTGCGGTCGAGCCCCAGCTCCCTCTCCACCGCTAACATCTGGGCGGCAAACGCTTCGTTATACTCAAGCAGCTGGTAATCCTCCAGGGTGGTGTTGGTTTTTTGCAACAGCTTTCTGGTAACGGGGACCGGACCGATGCCCATGATGTGGGGGTCAACCCCCACCACGGCATAGCTCACCATGCGTGCCAGAGGTTCCCGCTTGAGCTGACGAGCGAAATCGGCTGAGGCGACCACCAGCGAGGCGGCGGCATCGGTTATGGCGGAGGAGTTCCCCGCGGTAATCGTCCCTCCCTCCTTGAAGACCGGCTTCAGCTTAGCCAGCTTCTCCAGGGTGGTGTCCTCCCGGGGATGCTCATCCTTGTCCACCACCACAACATCTTTTTTCCTGAGGGGGGCTTCTATCGGAACTATCTCCTGTTTGAGCCTGCCTTCCTTGGTCGCCTCCACCGCCCTGCGGTGACTCAGCAGGGCGTATTCGTCCTGCTCGCGGCGGGAAATTCCATATTGCTCAGCCAGGTTCTCCGCCGTTCTGCCCATGAGCATATTTGCCAGGGGGCAGAAGTAGCCGTCCCGATACATGGCATCTACCAGCACTCCGTCACCGAGACGGTATCCACCGAAGCGAGCTTTATCGAGGAGGTAGGGGACATTGCTCATGCTCTCGGTTCCTCCGGCGAGGATGCAATCGGCATCCCCCAGCACGATGGACTGATAAGCCAGAATGAGGGCTTTGAGGCTGGAGCCGCAGGCTTTGTTCACCGTGAAGCTGGGAGTCTCCTGGGGTATGCCGCTGTTATATGAAATCTGGCGGGCGCTGTTGGGACCGGTGCCCGCCTGACGGGCGCTGGCGAAGATGACCTCCTCCACCATACCTGGCTCCACCCCAGCACGCCTGAGGGATTCCTTCACCGCCGCCTCTCCCAGCTCAACGGCGCTGAGCTCCCTGAGGACTCCGCCGAAGTTGCCTATCGGCGTTCTCACCGCCGATAGTATGAATACCTCTTTCATAGGTTTACTTTTACTGCCGTCATCTTAAATATATATTCTCTGAGGGTCCAGCTGCTGGCGTATGATTCTCAGCTCCTCTTTCTCCGGCTCCGGCGAGGTGGTCAGCTGCTCGCTTATCCTCAGTTCCCATCCAACCTTTTCCTTCACCTCTTCCACGGTGACCCCGGGATAGATGGATTGAAGGACTACCTCTCCAGAGACTTGGTCAAAGCCGAACACCCCCAGGTCGGTGATGATGGCACTGGGTCCCTTACCCTCCACCGGCAGCTTATCCCGCTCTCGCTTACCGCCGAGAAAGCCGGGGGTGCTGATAAAATCCACCTTTTCGGGAAAACCCCTTTTGGTAAGATTGGTGATAACCAGCATCTTCTTGGCCAGCAGCGAGATTGCCGAAGCCCCTCCAATGCCCGGCAGCCTGACTTTCGGACTCTGGTAATCCCCGATTACCGTGGTATTTATGTTTCCATAGCGGTCTATCTGAGCCGCCCCGACCATACCGACATCTATCAGACCTCCCTGAAGGTAGAACATAAAGATTTCCGGTATGGAGCAGATGGCGGTAGCGCCGGAGACCAGTGTAGGGTCTCCGATAGAAAGGGGGAGCCGAAGGGGGTGGGCGCCGAAGACCCCCGCTTCATAAATCATCTCTATACGCGGGGCATGGAGTCTTTTAGCGAGATTGGCTGCCAGGTTGGGAAGACCTATGCCGACGAAGACTACCTGTCCGTCCTCCAGTTCCCGGGCAGCCCTTACAATCATCATCTCCGAGGGAGAATAGTCCTTCATCTTTTCAGCTTTCTTTAACATTTAAAAATTGACATTATTCTGTATCTTATACACATATCCGAGCCCACGAG
>CABWKN010000013.1 GCA_902505605.1 Candidatus Guanabacterium sedimentis | reverse complement strand
ACTCAAGGCAGCAGTGTCGCATCATAAGATAGAGCTGGAATTTCTCTTCGGTAGTAGCCAGTTTTAATATCAGGCTTCTTCCGTGGCTGATGAGTTTACCGGGTATCTCTATCAACGCCCACCTCAGCCATCCTCCTCAGCCCTATCAGCCTCCTCAAGGCTTTATCCTCCGCTATCTCACTCACATCCTCCAGATGGCTGCCTTCCCCCTCAGAGCATCAGCATCAAAGGCTCTATAAACTGCCAGGCACCATGGCCCCGGTTGGAGCCGGCAGCGGGCATATATCGCTGAACCATCTGCCCCAGCCCGATAGCCCGCAAAAACTCGGCATATAAGGCTAACCCCGAGCGGGCAGTAATGTCCTCTTGGCTCATTTTTAATTTGAAGGGTAACATGGTTTGCTTTATCGTAGGGTAATCCCTTTTTTGGTGAGTATTATACTCATTTTAAACCAGGAAGGGGTTATATACTTTTATAAACTCCTATCTCTATTTTTGGGTCCCTCTCTACCGAAAAGGACATCTAATAATTATAGCTTGCAATTTGATTATTCATGGAGACAAGAAATAATTTCTTTGATAAAATGAGGATAGATAGTTTCCTAAGAAGGGTTATGGTAGATGTATTTTGATATTGAGTCTGAAAAAATGATTTAATTCGTAAAATTTTATCTCTCTTATTTAACTTTTTAATATCATTGATAGTCTAATAGTAGTAAAATGATAAGTGCAAATTTTAACGAATCAGGAGTAGACAGATGAAGAAGAAAACCCTTTCACTATTTATCATCTTACCAATTGTTGTCGCAGCCTTTGCGGTGGGATATGCTCTGCTCAACACCAGAGGAGCTTCTGCCGTCAATTACAGAACAGAGCCTCTGACCAGGGGAGATATCCAGGCGACGGTAGTAGCCACCGGCAGCCTGAATGCTATCACTACCGTGGAGGTAGGGAGTCAGGTTTCGGGAAGAATTGCTGAGCTCTATGCCGATTTTAATTCTCCAGTTAAAGAAGGTCAGGTTATTGCTGAGCTGGAGCAGTCGATATTTATCACCCGGGTAAAACAGAACGAAGCCAATTACCGCAGCGCGGTAGCCGCGCTGGAGAAATCACAGGTTAACGAGAATAATGCCAGGAAGAGTCTGGAGCGAAGTGAGGAGCTTTTCCAGAGGGGATTGGTCTCACCCGAAGAGCGGGAGAAAGCAGAGGAGCTCCACCTTTCCTCCCAGGCAGATGTGAAAGCCAACCAGGCTCGACTGGAGCAAGCTCAAGCTCAGCTCGATACCAGCCAGGTAGATTTGGAACACACAGTAATAAAATCGCCCATTGATGGCATAGTGATCTCCCGTAATGTCAATGTGGGACAGACCGTAGCGGCCAGCTTTCAGGCACCTGTGCTCTTCGTTATTGCCGAAGATTTGCGGAAGATGCAGGTCAACTGCAGTGTGGACGAGGCAGACATCGGCAAGGTGAAAGAGGGTCAGCGGGCTAAATTTACTGTGGACGCCTTCCCTGATGATACATTTTATGGCACCGTTACCCAGGTGAGGTTCTCGCCGGTGGAGCTTCAAAATGTGATAACCTACGATTCCATCATAGAGGTAGAAAATCCAGAGCTGAAGCTGAAGCCCGGGATGACAGCTACTGTCACCATCATCGTTGCTGAAAGTAAAGATGTGCTCATGGTACCCAACCAAGCCTTGGGCTTCAATCCTCCTATGTCTCGTGAACAGATGGCATCCCTCATGCAAGGAATGAGGGGAGAGAGGCCGCAAGAGAGAGAAGAAGCAGCCGGACAAGAGAGACCAGCAAGACAAGGAGACGAAGCCAGAAGAGCGAGGATGGCATTAAGGGAGAGCGGCTCCACAGTATGGACCCTGAATGAGAAGAATGAGCCGGTCCCCATCTTCTTCTTGCCGGGAATAAAAGATTATAACTACACCGAGGTGCGCAGAGGGGACTTGAAAGAGGGGCAATTGATAATTATCGGAATGGAAGGCAGTTCCAACACAGATTCAGATGAAGGTAGACGCCGTGGGTTCATGCCTTTCGGGCCACGGCGATGACCTTACTTTAGCGTCAGCTACATTTTACTGTGGAGAGGATGAGATGAACAACACAGAGGATAAAGAGCTGATCAGAGTGGAGAATTTAACCAAAATCTATCACATGGGGGAGGTTGAAGTTGTTGCTCTGCGGGGTGTATCCTTTAAGGTAAAAAGTGGGGATTTCCTTGCTATAATGGGACCATCGGGCTCTGGCAAATCTACCCTTATGAATATCATTGGCTGTCTGGATAAACCAACCTCTGGAAATTATATGCTGGAGGGGACTGAGGTATCAAAGCTCGATAAAAGGCAGCTGGCTTATGTTCGCAATAAGAAAATTGGCTTTGTCTTTCAAATGTTTAACCTCCTACCACGCACGACTGCTCTGGAGAATGTGGAATTGCCCCTGCTCTATGCCAATATTACGGCAAGGAATAGGCGGAGATTAGCAGAGGAATCCCTTGCCTTGGTAGGGCTTTCAGGCAGAGAAACACATTATCCCTCTCAGCTTTCCGGCGGAGAGCAGCAGCGGGCTGCTATTGCCCGAGCATTAGTGAATAATCCCTCCATGCTTCTGGCTGACGAGCCCACCGGAAATGTGGATAGTCAGAGCGGTGCCGAGATTATGGAAATCTTTAAAAGCTTGAACCAGGAAAAAAAGATTACCATACTTATTGTAACCCACGACATGGAAATTTCCAGGTCTGCCAAAAGAATGATGTTGTTTAGAGACGGAGAGATTATAAAAGAGCAAATTATTAACAATTAAACAACCATATTAAGTGAGAGGATGGAGATTGTAATATGAGCCTTCTGAAGACTATACAAGCAGCTTTGAAAGCATTGAATAAAAATAAGATGCGTTCCTTTCTAACCATGCTGGGGATTATTGTAGGGGTGCTGGCAGTAGTGGCTATGATTAGTATAGGGCAGGGGGCTAAGGTCTCCGTTCAGGAGAGAATATCCCAGCTAGGGAGCAACCTTTTATTCGTACGCCCGGGAAGCGCCTTCCGGCGTGGTGTTCATGGAGGGTGGGGTAGCAGAACCTCTCTGAAGCCAGAGGATGCCAAAGCTATCGTAGAGGAGTGCCCCTCGGTTGAAATGGTCTCCCCGGAAGTGAGCACCCGTGCTCAGGTGGTGTACAAGAATAAAAACTGGAATCCCTCCATCTCGGGCACCGGTGCTGACATTCTGGCTATCAGGGGCTGGGAGATGGAAGCAGGGAGCTTCTTTCGAAATAGCGATGTCAGAGGAGCGGCTAAGTTCTGCGTCTTGGGCAAGACAGTGGTGGAGAATCTATTCGAAGGTGCAAACCCCATGGGGGAAATTATAAGAATAAGGCAGATTCCTTTCACAGTACTTGGTGTCCTGGCAGAGAGGGGTCAGGCAGGGGGCTGGTTTGACCAGGATGATGTGATTCTGGTTCCTTATACTACAGCTCAAAAAAGACTATTAGGGATTCAACATATAAATAATATAGTCGTTTCAGCCGTGAGTGCCGAAAGCATGAGCAGTGCTGAGCAGGAGATCAGTGAGTTGCTGCGTCGAAGGCATAACCTGGCAGATTACGATGAAGATGATTTCAGAATCAGGAATATGGCGGATATACAGGAGGCGGTTGCTGAGACCGCCGGGACTATGACTATGCTTCTGGCAGGTATCGCCTCTGTCTCCCTTCTGGTGGGTGGCATTGGGATTATGAATATCATGCTCGTGTCGGTGACGGAAAGGATTCGGGAGATTGGAATAAGGATGTCCGTGGGAGCACGGGATAGGGATATCCTCATGCAGTTTCTGGTAGAGGCGGTTGTCCTCAGCTTGACCGGAGGTTTAATGGGAATTATCACCGGGATTATTGGTTCCAGGATTATCTCATCCATTGCTGGCTGGCCAACCGTGGTGTCGGGCGCTTCTATTGGGCTGGCGTTCGTATTCAGTGCTGCGGTAGGGGTATTCTTTGGCTTTTATCCTGCCCGCAAGGCTTCCAAATTAAATCCCATAGATGCTTTACGATACGAGTAAACTGAGCCTTTATATCCATTTCAAGCGATAAATAAGGTTGAAATAGAAAGGGAAGGGGTGTAAACTTTTTCCAATGATTTTTCAACATCGGGGTCTTGCAGTGGGGAAATCAGCTTAAATTTTGCAAGCCAAATTTTATAATAAAAGGGTTACTGACGCTTTTAATGGAAACAAATAGAAGGTCTTTTTCGTAAATAAAAGAAGATGAAACATTCAACCATTACAGGAGGTATCCAATGCTTAAATTAAATGAAATTTCTCAAAAAAAGGGAAAGGGAGGCTATCCCAGGTGCAGGGGTCTCCTTCTTATGGTCCTTGTTTTAGCTTTCGCTTTTTCCGCTCTTCCCGTAAAGGGGAGCTATGCAGTGGGGAAGGATGATGGTTATACTTACTCCGCCAGCTCTCAGCAAGAGGTGAAGAAGCTGTACCTCTCCCTTCGCGATGCTCTGGAGATGGCCATGGAAAGGAACCTCAATATACAGATAGAACGCTATAACACCCGGATTGCCGACGAGAGGGTAGGGGAGTCGATGGGCTATTTCGACTATCAGTCCACCTTCAGCACCTCATATTCGAAGAGCCTTAGTAAGCCCAGGAACATTTTATCTGCCCGCGACTTGGATATTAGCGACAATTACAATCTTCAGGGAGGAATAACGAAGAATCTGGTTACCGGAGCGAACTTCCAGTTATCTTATCAGACTGTTCGCTATTATTCCAATAGCCCCTTCTCTACCTATAACCCTTATCACAGACCGGCGCTAAGACTTCAGTTTACCCAGCCTCTGTGGAAAAATTTCGGCGCTGAGAACACCAAATATAACATAACCATAGCCCAGAATAACAGTGAGATGTCCGATAAGCAGTTCAGAGCGCAATTGATGACCATTCTGGCAGAGGTTCAGCGGCTTTACTGGGAGCTGGTGTTCAGGATTCAAGACCTGGAGGTCAACCGACAGTCTTTGAAATTAGCACAGGATCAGTTAGAGATGAACCGCACCAAGGTAGAGGTGGGCACTATGGCGCCCATTGAGGTAACTCAGGCAGAGGCAGCGGTAGCCAGCAGGGAAGAGGGGATAATTGTAGGAGAGAGCGCCATCAGGGATGCTCAGGACCAGTTAAAAATGGCCATTGACCCCACTATTGACCTTGATTCCTGGGAGGTGGAAATCATCCCCACTGACAAACCTCCATTTGAGCTGCAGAGTTTCGACTTGCCAGAGTGTATTGAGACCGCCTTTGAGAACCGTCCCGAATACGATATGCAAAAGATAACCATCAGTAGTAGGGAATTGAGTATCAGGTATACTAAGAATCAGATGCGCCCGGCTATTGATTTGGTAGCCTCTTTATCTTCGAATGGATTGGATGGAGGACACCTAATTTATGAAGGAGATTTAATAAGCGGCTTTGTGCCTGTCGGATGGGAGGAAGGAGGGTTTGGCGGTGCGATGAAGGATATGTTTAGCTTTGACCATCGTGATTGGAACATCGGCTTCAATGTCACCCTTCCCATCCAGAATCGGGCGGCTGAGAGCGCGCATGCCCGCTCGAAAGTAGAGCTGACTCAGGAGGAGGCACGCCTTAAAAATCTGGAGCTGAGCATCATCCTGGAGGTTCGCCAAGCAGTCAGGGCAGTGGACACTAATGTAAAGAGGGTGGAAGCTACCCGCAAGGCGAGAGAGCTGGCAGAGAAACAGCTGGAGGCTGAGCAGAAGAAGTTTGCCGTGGGAACCTCCACCAACTTTCAAGTTTTGAGATTACAGACCGATTTAGCAACGGCGATGAGCAATG
>CABWKN010000012.1 GCA_902505605.1 Candidatus Guanabacterium sedimentis | reverse complement strand
ATGAAGATGACTCACCAGGGGCTCAATTAACACTTACAAAAGGGGAGACCGATGAAAAAGAGTATTCTTTTCACCTCTCTTATTCTCATTTTGTTTCTGCTGAGCTCCTTTCTCTTTGATAATAACTCCCCCTGCAGACGTTTTTGTCCGCATGCCTTATTAATTATAAGACGCTTGGCGGAGCAATAAAGTTCGCTGATAGAAAGATTTTTACCAGCTACTTTTTCTTCACATACTTATCAAACCACTCGAACATCTCCGCCAGCACATGGAGCACCGATTCCCGGGCGCGATAGCCGTGGCTCTCGTGAGGCAGCATCACAAAACGCGCAGTAGCACCATGCCCCTTGATGGCGTGGTAGAAGCGTTTGGACTGAATGGGGAATGTGCCTGAGTTGTTGTCCGCCTCACCGTGGATGAGAAGAATGGGCTCGTTTACCTTATGGGCGTGCATAAAGGGAGAGACCTTGAAGTAGAGGTCAGGAGCCTGCCACAGAGTGCGCCGCTCGCTCTGGAAGCCGAAGGGTGTCAGAGTGCGGTTGTAGGCTCCGCTTCGGGCGATACCAGCGGCAAAGAGGTCGCAGTGAGCCAGGAGGTTAGCCGTCATAAAGGCGCCATAGCTGTGCCCGCCAACCCCCACCCGCGTGGGGTCAATAACTCCCATGGAATCCAGCTTGTCTATAGCCGCTTGGGCATTAGCCACAATCTGCTGGACAAAGGTCTCGTTCATGGTCTCCGGGTCGCCGACAACCGGCATCTGAGCACCGTCCAACACCGCATAGCCCTGGGTTACGAAGAAGAGCTGAGAATACCCTCTGAAGAAGGTGAACCGATTGGGGGAGCCCCGCACCTGCCCGGCGGTTTTGACATCGCTGTATTCCAATGGGTAAGCCCAGACAACCAGAGGAAGCCGTTCCCCTTCTTTATAATCCGGCGGCAGGTAGAGAGTGCCCGATAGAGGCACCCCATCATCCCTTTGATACTTGACCAGCTGCTTCTTCATCCCGGTGAGCTGCGGAGCAGGGTCTTTGAAGTCGGTCAATGCCACCCGCTGGTCGCTCTTGAGGTTGCGCCGATAATAGTTGGGAGGCTCGGTTTTTGACTCATAGCGGGTGACCACGCGGCTGCGGTCATCTCCGACAAAGGTGATAAAGGACTCGTAGCTGGTCGGTCCGCACTGAAACAGCCGCTCCTTCTTCAGTGTTCTGATGTTCATCCGGTCGAGGAAAGGACGGTCTCCCTCTGGGGATGAGCCTCGACCCGACAGGTAAAGCCAGTCGCCGTCCTGGATGAGGATTCGCTCACCGGCGGGTGTGGTTCTGGAAATCGGGAAGCCTGGGTCCCCATACTGGTCCTGGTTGCTGAGGTCAAAGACCACCTTGGGCTCTATCGATGGGTCGTCAAAGTTGACCAGCGTGGTAGTGCGCCACCGTCTCTTCCAATCATATTCAATCACCAGGGCTTCCCCTTCGGTTGCTAACCATTGGATTCCCGCATAGCGGTGCTGTACTTTGAATACCTCCTTAGGCTGGTCTTCAAAGGGAGCGGCGATTATCATAAGCCTGTCACGATGGGGAACATCTTTTTTGGGGTCGCCCTCATCCAGCGCCTCAGCCCATACCAGAGTAGCCGGCTGGAGGGGTCTCCAATAAACCGAGCGAGGACCGGTGGGCACACCCCTACTTGGAACCTCATCCGCCACAGGAAGGTCAGCCACCAGGTGAACCATCTCCCCCTTCATATTCCAGACTTCAATCGAATGAGGGAAACGGTAGACAGGAACGCTATACGAGTAAGGATGCTTCACCCTGTCGACCAGCAGAAACTCCCCGTTGGGAGAAGGTGAGATGTCGATATAGACACCCGGGGAGCCGAGCGTGCGGCTGCTGCCGGTCTCTACATCCAGCACCATAAGCTGAGCAGTGGCGTAATAGTCGAAAAGCTCTTCATCATAGGGAGAAGTCAGCAGGTCCTGATAAGTCCATACTGGGGCGAACTTGCCCGCGGTCTCCTGCACTACAGGACCCACGGGGACAGCGGGCGCCTGGGGAGCCGGTCTACGCCCTTCGGGTATCATGCTGACCACCAGATGCCGATTATCGGGCAACCACAGGAACCCATCTACTACAGCATTGACCCTGTGAGGGGTCACCGCCTTAGCTTCCCCTTTGGCGACATCTGCCACCCACAGCTCCACACCGTCATCCAGATAGCGGATAAAGGCGAGCCACTTCCCGTCAAAAGACCATTCCGGAAACCCGAACTCTCCCCCTTCCGGCAGAGGGATGCGTCGGGTCTGACCACTGTCCAATTGCAGAAGCACCATCCCGGTGTAAAAGACGGTTGTCTGTCGGCTGTTGGTTTTGGGAGTAATCCTCATTCCCGCCAGCCGCAGCATGGGCTGAGCCATGTGCCGAATGGAGGGCATAGAATTATACTCTACCAACAGCATGAGGTCTTCTTTCGGGCTGACCGTCGCTATTGGTGTGGGCGAAGCATCCACAATCTCCACCACCTCTTTGGGCGGAAGCTTATAGGGCTGCTGCGCCACAACAGGGGTGAGCAGAAACAAAATGAGAATAAGAGAGGTGAAAAGAATACTCTTTTTCATCGGTCTCCCCTTTTGTAAGTGTTAATTGAGCCCCTGGTGAGTCATCTTCATAAATAAAGATGACATCCCCCTTTAGCCTTTGTTAAGTGATACTTCCCAGGGGCTGGTGGTTTATTTTCTCAGGAGTGAGGTAAGCGTCTCGTTATTCTGGCATTTCGAACAAGGAGTCTTCCAGTCCGGTGTTGTACTCTACCTCAACTACGGTAATCCTTACCCCCTCCATACCATCTTGCTTGATAAGGATGGAGAAGGGCACCATAATCTCGCCTACTTTTTTGTAATCGGACAGGATGTTCTCCACATCTACCTCCACCCCCGCCTCGTTCAAGCCGGTGGTTTGTAACAGGTAAGGGAGATAGGTCGAAGCATCCATGAATATGGTCACCTTGTGACCATCCTCGTAAGTTACCTCCAGCACTTGGCAATCTTTATCATCCGCTTTTTCTTTTCCTTTGTATTCGTAGGTGATGCCGTATTTCTCGGGATTAAGAATTGAGTCATTACCGAGAGCCTGTCGTTTGAAGTCAGTGCCTGCTTTTTCCGGCATTTTCTGGATACCGGTTTGAGGATTGTCCATCCATGCGGTCTGCCCATCAAAGGCCTGGGTCATCATCATCCCCATCATCTCGGTATCCATGCGCAATTTGTCAGGCTCCTTCTGATACATGGTGAGGGTGCCGGTCATTCCCATCTGGATTATTTCTATGGTCGCATGAGTGGTGGTGTCTTTTATCTTCTCCAGCGCTTCACGACCACCTTGCGCATCTATCATCTTCTCCAGCACATCCTGCCCTGTTTGCGAGAGGAGGACTCCTGAGGTCAAACCTGTGAGAAAAATGATTAAAACCGCTGATGAGAGATACTTTTTCATTTTTCACCTCCTGTTTAATTTTTACAAACCATGTTAATTTATTCCATGAGTCAAGTCAATTGATTTTTATACTATAATCGCCGATTTCAAGTCCACCTCCTTAATGGCAAAGGGTTAACTTTATCTATTCACGGCTCAGTTTTTAGGCTCATCAGCAGGCTTGGGCTTAGGTCTGCCGGCGTCTAAATGCTGATAGTTAAGCGCCGCATTGAACAGGAGGAAGAAGGTTCCGTGCGTCTCAAATCGCCACATGGGGTTGATGGCGAAGAAGACGATGTGCCCCTTTCCAACAGGAACATCTACTACTGCCGGTCGGTTTTCCAGTTCCTCGGCTCCGTCGAGCATCCCGCTGATGAGGAGATTATCCTTGCGGTCGAATCGCATGACCACCCGAATGGTATTCAAATCCGCGGGCATATAGAGCTGGAACATCTCCCTGTATTCCTCTGGTATTCCTGTTCCTGCCCCTCTGACTTTGGGGGGTTTGTGGGGTCTCCCCTGGATGACATCGGGGTCTTTAAGGCTCCCCCTTCCGCTGGGACGTCCTCTGCCCTCCTCACCAAAACTCATCAATTCTCCCGCCAATTCCCCTAACACCGCTTTTATGCCCGCATCCAGTACCGGCGACCCGCCAAAATAGACTCCTAACTCCCTTCCATATCCGTAGATAATGGGGCTCTGGATGTCGGTTACTCGGGCATTGAACACCGCTCCCTGGGTCTTCAGCTTCTCGGGTTTGACCACCATTACGCTTTCCACCATACCGTAATCGATGGGAAAACTGGCATTGGTGGTGAGGGGGATGAAAAGACCACCCTCCTCAATAAAACTTCGCAGGTGCAAAATCCCCTTGGTCTCTATCCCACCCCGTATGTCATCGGTGGAGTCGGGACCTCCCAGGTGGGGATACTGCGGGGTTTTCTTCCAGGGTATGGGCTCTGTTCCGCCGATGCCGTTTACCAGACGCTGTGCTTTTCCGAACATTACCGGCGGGAAGATGATGACATCGTACTGGCTCTTCAAATCCTCGGTGTCCCGTATTACCTGGGGGGAGATATAATCATAGGGGATGCCTAATTTATCGAAGGTGAGCCGATACCAGCCTTCGTTCTGGGTGAACAGCCAGGTGTGGAGTAAAGCGATGCGGGGAGCTGCTAACGGGTGGTTTTTCACCTCGGGCATGTCGGCTACACCGCGGGCGGTGAGACCGAGGGCTTTGAGCTCTTTCTCCAGAAGCTCAACAAAACCGGGTGAGGTATCGGCGGTAGGGATGATAAAGCTGCCGGCGTTGTATTTCTCATCATCCACCTTGAAGCTCCGCTCGGCAGCCAGCATGTCGATATCCTTCAGTCGATAGCGGAGGTTCATGAGGGCGTTTTCTGCGTTGTGGTTGATGACGAAAGCCGCCGCCCGGCGTTCACCTATCAGTCCCCCCTCAATCTTCACATCCGATGTCAACAGGGTCATGGGAACATCGAGGACTGTGGTATCCACCACCCGCACCGTGTTCACATTGTACAGGGGACCCAGGGTCCATCCCGTGTCGTCGTATGGTCGGGGGTCGTTTGGATTGTAGTATTGGGTATCCAGCAGCATATCCACACAGCGGCTGTAAGGCTGGTCCATGCGGATGATGTAGCTGCCGGCGGAGAAGTCCCCCTCCTTAACCGAGAATTCACCATCCGCCTTATGGACCTCAGCACCGTGCTTCCGCATGAGGTTTACCAGGTTGGCTGCCGCCAGGGGGCGGTTGTCGTTGGCGGGTATCACCCAGGCAGCCGGTCCTTCGGTGCGGGCTTTGGCAACGGAGCGCGCGCTCTTGAGGTAGAAGTCGCGCAGGAACTTCGCCTTGTTGTCGGCAACATGCTTGAAGGCAAACAGCAAGGCGCTTTGCTGAAGATTGATATTGTTGCGGAAGGACCACTTTATCGTCTCCAGCGGCGGGTTAGGGCGATACCAGGCGCGCCTCGACTGCGCACCCACATTGCGAACCCGCGTGTCGGCTCCTATCCCGCCAAAGGTCTCGTAGAATCGCCCGATGGAGTTACGGTTCTGGGCAATGTAATCGACATAGCTGGGCGCCCAGCCGTCGTAGAATCCGTGGGTCCATACACCGGGAACGCCTCTTTTGGTCATCTCCGAGATCTCTACATAGGCTAACTCCTGCCATTCGTTGATGGCTATGGGGTCCAGCCAGGCATTATAGGGACCGGTACCGGTGGACATATAGAGGAAGGGGATGGACTCGTGGAGGTCGTGCATCACCGTGGGGTGCCAATCCAAATAGCCCTTGAGCACATTCTCGGTGAGTTTGAGCGCCAGTCCGATGGAATCGCGGTTGTTGTCATGCCCTACATATTTCCCCCAGTAGATGAGTGGCGGCGCTGTCTTCCCCTTATTCTCTTTTTTATACCGATAGACATCCACCTGGCGGTCTCTCCCATCTACCTCAAGCACCGGTGTAATCAGCACGACAAGGTTTTTGCGAATGGCTTTTATGAAGTCGGTCTCCTCCACGGCTAAGCGATAAGCCAGCTCCATTAGCATCTCACAGGAGCCGGTTTCGGGAGAATGCATCCCGCCGGTAACCCAGTACATGGGAAGCCCCTGGGCGATGAGCTTATCCGCCTGAGCTTCGCTCAAGCCTCGCGGGTCGGCCAGGCGCGCCAGAACCTCCTTCAAGCTTGCCAGCCGCTTGATGTTGTTTTCGTCGGAAACGGCAACCAGAATCATCTCCCCCCCCCCTCGTCGCTCATCCCCAGGGTGAAGACATTGACTCGAGGGCTTGCCTTGTCCAGCTGGCGCATATATATGTTTATGTCGGCGGTGTAGTGGAGGATGTCGGGGGCTCCTATTATGGTGCCCAGAATCTTCAGCGGGCTGGGGACTTTATCAGAGGCGGGGAGGTGGTCGACCAGCTCGGTGAGGAAGAATTTCTCTGTGGTGTACTCAAGGATTTTGTCGGTGTATTCCTTATCAATTTTCTGCCCTCCCCCCTGGGCAAAAAGAGCTGGCGTGCACAGCAGCACCACAGCCAGTATGATAACGCCTAAATATTTTATACGGTATGGCTTAACCATTTTAAACCTCCTTTGGTTTGTGGGGCTTTGCTCGTTTTTGAGCAAACGGTTAGTACAATAATCTTTGCCTATTATTTTTGCTCTCAAGAGAACTATCACCCCCCGTCTCCTGATTTTGTTGAGGTCTTGCGGATGAGCCTCCTTTTCGGAGTTATACTCTACGCTCAAATGGTAAGCAATATTTCTCGATTTGTCAATTATTATGATATCGATTCCTCATAATTTGAACTGGACAGAGGAGCAGTTTTGCTGGATAGGTGCAGCGTTCAACAATACCCAGGCGTTCAACCCGAATCCACCGGAGGATTGGCTACCAGACGAAGAATATTTGAGATTGACTCAGTTTGAAGTTGTGTCTCCTACTGTCACTGGTATCAGTAGCAAGTTAGCCATCCCTCTTAACAACGAGCAGGACTCTTACAATGTGCAGAGTGAAGTTGTGTCTCCTACTGTTGCTGGTATCAGTGGTAAGTTAGCCATTCCTCTTAACAACGAGCAGG
>CABWKN010000011.1 GCA_902505605.1 Candidatus Guanabacterium sedimentis | reverse complement strand
CGGGGGTGGCTCGGGAGTCTCTCGGGCTTGCTCGGCGGGCTTCTCCTGTAGACGGGCTACTACACGCTCGACGATGGAGGCAAAAAGGTCATCGCCGCCGGACCTGGCAACCCGCCCGTGGTGGTGGATGATACCGCCGACATAGACAAAGCCGCCCGCGACATCGTCAATGGAGCCGCCCTGGACAACAACATCGTCTGCCTGGTGGAGAAGGAAGTCATCGCCCTCGATTCCATCGTCGACAAACTCAAGCAGGCAATGACAAAATGCGGAGCCATGGAGCTATCCTCGAACCAGCTGAGGAGATTGGAGGGATTCCTCATAGAGAAAGGTCCCCACCACAAGGGGCATGGGCTTCCTAACAAGAAGTTCATCGGTAAGGACGCCGGGATTATACTGAAAGAGATAGGCGTGGATGCTGACGAGGGGGTCAGGCTGCTCTTCGCCGAGACCGACAGAGACCATCCCTTCGTCTGGGTGGAGATGATGATGCCGGTAATACCGCTGGTGAGGGTCAGGGATATAGACCAGGCGATATCCCTGGCCAGGGAGGTGGAGCAGGACTTCCGGCACACAGCGGTGATGCACTCGCGCAATATAGACCACCTCTCCCGCATGGCAAGGGTGGCTGATACCGCCATATTCGTCAAGAACGGACCCTCCTACGCCGGGTTGGGGCTGGGGGGTGAGGGCTATACCTCCTTCACCATCGCCGGACCCACCGGGGAGGGGCTCACCTCGGCGATTCATTTCGCCAGGGAGAGACGCTGCGTGCTGGTGGACAGCTTCCGCATTGTGTAAAGCATTACCAGACGAGGTCAATATTAAAAGGGGCTATGGAGGACATAGTTAAAGCGGTAACCGATGCCGGGGTCATAGGCGCCGGGGGTGGGGGCTTCCCTGCCCATATAAAGCTTAGCGCCCGGGCTGAATACGCCATTGCCAACGGCTCAGAGTGCGAGCCCCTGCTCCAATCGGACCAGATGCTGATGAGCCAGTATCCCGAGGAAGTGGTGGAGGGGCTGAAGCTCCTGCAGAAAGCCACCGGGGCATCTCAGGGAATCCTCGCCCTTAAAGAGAAGTATCAGCCGGCTATTGAGGCGCTATCACCCCTGGTGGAGAAGGAAAAGGATATAAAGCTCCATCTGCTGGGAGATTATTACCCGGCAGGGGACGAGGTAGTTCTGGTTTACGAGACCACCGGCAGGCGGGTTCCCGAGGGGGGTATCCCTCCGCAGGTGGGGGCCATGGTGAACAACGTGGAGACCTTATTTAACATCGCCCGAGCGGTCAAAGGAGAGGTACTCACCGATAAGTTTTTGACCATCGCCGGGGAAGTCCACCAGCCCAAAGTCATCAAAGTTCCCATCGGCACCAGGGCGGAGCAAGTAATAGAATGGGCAGGTGGCGTTAAGATTGAAGCGTGGGCAGTGCTGTGCGGAGGACCCAATATGGGGGAGCTTATCAGCCCTTCGGCACCGGTTACCAAGACCACCAATGCCCTGCTGGTGCTCCCCGCCGACCACCTCCTGGTGAGCCGCCGCCAGACGGAGTTGGCAATTAGCCTCAAGAGAGCCAAAGCTGCCTGCTGTTATTGCAGCTACTGCAGTGAACTTTGCCCCCGATACCTCATGGGACATAGCCTCTTCCCCCATAAGATAATGAGAAGCATCAACCTGGGAATAGATGAGCATCTGGAAGTGATCACCAGCGCCTTCCTTTGCTCCGAATGCGGGCTCTGCGAGAGCTACGCCTGTCCTATGGAGCTCTCACCGAGGATTATCGCCAGAGAGATAAAATCTCTCCTGTCAGCGAAGGGGATTACTAATCCTCACCTGAGAAACAGCTTTCTCCGGGAGCGGGGATGGGAGGAGAGGAGGGTCCCGCTGGAGAGGCTTACCGCCCGGTTGGGCATCAGAGACTATGAGGAAAAGCTCCCCGTTGACCTTAAAAGCTACTCCCCTGCGGAGGTTATGGTAAGCCTCGACCAGCACACCGGGGTTCCTAGCGTACCGCTGGTAAAAAAGGAAGATAGGGTAAAGCGAGGGGAGCTCATAGCCGACATTCCCCAAGGAAGGCTGGGAGCAAAATATCACGCCCCTATTGCGGGGAAAGTCAAAGAGGTGACCAGCACCTCTATTCTGATCAAGGCGGAAGGGTGATGAAGGGGGACAATGTGAAAGAAGTGGTCTACCCTGCTATTGGGATGGTGGAATTCAACAGCGTTGCCGTTGGCATCCACACCTGCGATAGCATGATTAAGAAAGCCCCCGTGAAGGTGCTAAGCGCCACGCCAGTCTGCCCCGGAAAGTATGTGGTTCTCCTCCGCGGGGACGAAGCCTCAATAGGAGAGTCCATCGAGTTGGGGAAAAGTCTTGCCGGGGAGAAGCTGGTGGACTCCTTCATCATACCCAATGTCCATCCGGGGGTCATCCCCGCCATCCTGGGGACTACGGATATTAAAGCCCTGATGGCGGTGGGGGTGCTTGAGACCTTCTCGGTCGCCTCTGCCATTCTAGCTGCCGATGCGGCGGTAAAAGCTGCCGAGATTGACCTCATAGAAATAATGCTGGCGCGGGGGCTGGGAGGGAAGAGCTTTTTCACCTTAACAGGGGAGCTACACGAAGTAGAGGCAGCCATACAAGCGGGGGTGGGAATTATCTCGGGAGAAGGGATGCTGGTCAGCCAGGTCATCATACCCTCCCCTCACTCCGATATGGAGGAGCTTATCCTTTAATAAATATATAAAGGAGCTGATAGAGTGCATTTAGCGAAAGTTATGGGCTCGGTAGTGGCTACCCGCAAAATCGCCGAGTTAGAGGGAGTCAAGCTCCTGTGGGCGCAGCCACTAAGTAAAAGACTCGAACCGGTGGGCAAGCCCCTGGTCGCGGTAGACACGGTGATGGCGGGCACGGGAGACATCGTCTACTATGTCATCGGGAGGGAGGCTTCTATGGCCTTGGAGAAAACCTTTGTTCCGGTAGATGCCGCCATAGTGGGGATAGTGGACCAGGTCAGCCCAGGCGCAGGAGGAGAGCCCTCGGGAGGAGCCCCAAAATGATTATCTGCCGGGTAGAGGCAACCGTGGTAGCTACCATCAAGCATCCGGTCTATCAGGGTTGCAAGGTTCTGATGGTGCAGCCTATTGATGCCCGGGGCGAGCCGGTGGGGGAAAGCTTTCTCTCGGTCGATTTTGTCCAGGCGGGAGTGGGTGACCGGGTGCTGGTGGTCAAAGAGGGAAGCTCCGCCCGACTGGTGTTCGGCAAAGAGATAGCACCGGTGCATTCGGTAATTGTCGGGGTAATCGACGAGATAGACACAGGAGAAGCAGGATGAAATCAGAATGGGAACACCGCCAGGAGATAGTAGAGATGTGCAAACTCATTCATCAGAAGGGTTACATATCGGCTACTGACGGGAATGTGAGCGTGCGGACAGGGGAAAACCGCATCATCACCACTCCCAAGGGCTTTGGGAAAGGGTTTATCACCACCGACGACCTGGTGGTCTGCGACCCCAAAGGGAAGGTCGTTTCCGGCAAGTGGATGCCCTCTTCAGAGATCCAAATGCACCTGTGTGTCTATCAGCTTCGCCCTGATGTGAGAGCAATTATACACGCTCATCCTCCGGTATCCATCGCCTTCACCATTGCCGGGCTCTCTCTGGCTAAGTGCATACTTCCCGAGGTGGTGCTCTCGCTGGGGATTATTCCCACCGCCGAGTATGCTACTCCTTCCACCGAGGAGGTGCCCCAGTCTATCAAAGATTACATCTCTCAATACGATGCGCTCATCCTCGAGCGCCACGGAAGCCTCACCGTGGGGAAAGACCTCAAGGATGCTTACTTCAAGCTGGAAAAGCTCGAGCACACCGCCACCATCACCTTCATCGCCAGGATGCTGGGGGAGGTAAAAACCCTTTCTCCAACCCAGATTGAGAAGCTCATCGCTCTGCAGACCACCGAGGAAGAGAAAAAGCGCAGCCTCCAATGCTTGGAATGCGAAGCCTGCGGGTATCCGTCCTCGGATAAAAAGGATGACCCCAACAAAACCAGCCTGAGGGATTTAGTCCTGGAGGAAATTGAGAAAGAGCTGTCAAAAGGTTGACAGCTTTCTCATTTATCAATAAAACTTCTATTTTTCCTTGCTTTTTTTCCAGATTTTTCTTGACTTACATCCTCTCTTCAGGTAAATTCCTAATATAGTTGTAAGCTATGTGAAGCTGTTTTAACGCAATGAAGGAGGGTATTTATATGAAAAACAGGCTATTTTTTGCAACTTTGTTGATAGTTTCTTTGGTGATAGCCGTTCTCCCTTCCAGCCAGCTAATTGCTCAGCGGGTGATAGACCTTAGTCTGGTGGAGCCGCATCTTAAAGTCCTCGGCGACGATAATGGCGATAATGCAGGCTTCTCTCTGGCGCAAGGTCATATTGATGGCGATAACTACTATGACCTGATAATCGGGGCTTACAAAGCTGACCCCTCAGGAAGAACAGATGCCGGGGAAGTCTATATTATATACGGGAAAGAATATGTATCCGAGCCCTGGGACCTGAGCACCACCGCAGCCGATATAGTTATTTATGGGGAGAGCGCTTATGACCAGTGCGGTTACGCAGTAGCCTGCGGTGATATCAATGAAGATAGTTACGATGATATCATCATCGGCGCCCCCATGGCAAATAGCGGAAAGGGAAAGGTATATGTCATCTTCGGCAGCGATACTCCATCCTCTACCTACGACCTGAGCACTACGCCAGCCAACATCACTATTGACGGCGAGGGGGCTGGTGACCATCTGGGGCATGCCTTAGCCAGCAAAGTCGATTTCAACGGCGATGGATATCATGACATCATCATTGGTGCTCCCTATGCCGACCCGATACCCCCTCCCCTTGGACCTCAATTTATTGCGGAGCGAACTGACGCGGGCACGGTATATATCATCTTCGGCAGCTTCACCCCTCCCTCCACTATCGACTTAAGCACTACTGATGCCGACATCACCATCATGGGCGAGAACATTAACGACAACTGCGGCTGGTCAGTAGGTAGTGGGCAAATAAAGCAGATGCGTGGCGACATCCTAATAGGTGCCCCTTATGCCGACCCCGGTGGGAGAGTTGATGCTGGCAAGGTATATGTCATCTATGGTACAGACTCTCCCGCTTCGATTATCGATTTACAAAGCGATGCCGACACCACCATCAGCGGTGCCGCTGCCGGCGACAATCTGGGCTGGGCAGTTGAAATTGGCGATGCCAACGGAGACTCTTATGGCGAGCTCCTCATGGGTGCCCCGTGTGCTGACCCATCAGCGCGTTCCTATGCGGGAACAGTCTATGTTGTCTTTGGCAGCAGCATCTCCCTCCCCTCTTCCATTGACTTCAGCATCACCGATGCCGATGTGGAAATCTACGGTGCCAGTGCTGGCGATAAATTAGGCTACGCCATAAGTGGTACCGAGGTCAATCTGGATGGCTTCGGAGATGGCATCTTTGGAGCACCTTTTGCCAGTCCGGGGGGTCGTACATCTGCTGGCGAGGTCTATGTCATCTTCGGAAGGGATACTATGCCCGCCACTGTGGACCTGGCCAGCGACTCCGCCAACCTTACCGTATTAGGGGAGGTTGCTGATTACCAGATTGGCAGCTCGGTGCTGGGGATGGACTTTGATGGTAATGAGTTAGGGGATGTATTCATCGGAGCCCCTCTGGCATCCCCCTCAGGGAGAACCTGCGCCGGCGAGGTCTACGGCATCAGAGGATGGATAGATGTAGCATTTGGGCATGGTCCCGGGGGAAGCTCATGGGTAAAGGATGCCATCATCCCGACGTATGAGATTACCTCTTTCAAATCCTTCGGTGCTGCCAATACAAACGGGGAGGTGAGCATAGCCAAAGGGGATGTGGATGGTGACCACTCTCCAGAAATAGTAGTGGGACAGCGAGGGTCAAACTCTACGGTCAAGGTTTTTGATGAGGATGGCACCATGTTGTGGAATTTCCGGGCTTTCGGAGCAGGTAATCCTTCGGGTAAGGTAAATGTCGGTCTGGCGGATGTGGACCTTGATGGAACCATGGAGATAGTATGTGGTCATGGACCGCAGGGAAGCTCTATGGTGAGGGTTTTCACTTTCAATGACACAAGCCCCATATGGAGCTTCAAAGCCTTTGGTGCTACCAATACTAAAGGAGAGGTGAGGGTGGAAGGGGGTCATACCGACCCGCTTTCAGCTGTGGGACAGATTGTGGTAGGTCAGGGTCATGGGGGAAACTCGTGGGTCAAAGTGTTTGACTATAACAATCCCTCTGCGGTGGCTTCTATAAAGGCTTTTGGAGCCACTAATGCCAGCGGTGGGGTTGATGTGAGTGTGGGGGATGTAGATATGGATGAGGCTGATGAGATTATAGTAGGTCAAGGGGGTCCGGGAGCAGGAGAGCTTCCTGCTGGTTCGTGGGTCAAGGCCTTCGAGGAAAACGGCTCTTTGGTATGGAACTTGAAAGCCTTTGGCGCCAAGAATGCCGATGGTCATGTTACCGTATCTTGCTACCTGTATGCACTTTTTGTTGGTCAATGTCCCTCAGCTACCTCAGGGTCTTTTGCCAAAGTGTTTCTCTACCCTGACAAAACAGCGATGGAGACCTATAAAATCTTTGGTTCTGCTAATGCTCAGGGAGGGATTGATGTCGCCATAGACAGGAAGAAGGTAGCTCCCCTGCCATAGAAAGAGGAGCCGACCTCGCTCTAAGCAAAGGGAATGGGAATATTTAAGCAGGGATAAATGCTTATCTCTGCTTTTTTTCTTGGAAAAGGAGCTAAACCGGACGCACTTCCTTCCCATATAGGTCAGGAGCGAGAGATTACCTCAAAAAGGGGGGAATCACCATCTCCCGGCGTAGAGGCGGTCTATTATCTCTTTAATCTGCTTGTAAAAGAGAGGGAGCTGGGAGAGCTCATACTCCCAGGCAATCTCCATCTCTATCCTGCGCTGAGTATCCTCCTTGGAGAAGTGTAAATCTCGCAGGATTTTCCCCCGCTGGGCTATTTCCTCCACATGCATGCGGGTATATTTCTCCGCCTGAGCGGCAGGAGGTATGGTATAGCTCTGATAGATATATTCTTGAAAGAGCATTCCCTTGGCTTCTCTGGTGTTCAGATTTATTTTATCTTTATCAGCCTTTTCCTCCACCACCTATAACGATGTTGAAAAAGTACCCACCGAAGGATGTCCTGGGGCTATTAAGGATCTCTATTTGGCGCATTTTCCAATCGCTGGAACGTGGCATCCAGCTATAGCCGAGGCGCACCCCCAGAAGTAATCCCCTTTCTGCTCCGTTGCTGCGGGTTTTGCCTACTTTTATGAACTTATCTACGCCGAGGCTGATTTTCATCACTAAGCTCTGGAGTCTTATGGAGGAATACTGACGCGCGTCATCCAGAAGCTGGTCGAAGGTGGGAGTAATGATGGCGGGTGTAAATTTCAGCTGGTAGACACCAAAGCCTGCCCCCACAAGGGGGAAGATCTTCATATCCTGCCATTTGAGGACCACATAACCAATGTCGAACAAAGCTTCTACGCCGGTGAGCCTTGCCTTCAATTGCTCGCTATCCACTGACTGCCAGAAGCCGCCCACCTCGCCGCCGATAACCACCTTCTCCGCAATCAAACCGTAGCCAAAGCCGCCGATGGTGAAGTTCGTGTCATTGAGGTTAGTGATGTCATGGCGACTAAAAGCGCTGTTCAGCTCTGCCATGTCCGTGTAGAGTCCCCCCAGCATAAGCCCTCCGTAGCCCTCTTTAGGTCCTCGCTTTTCTTTTTCCTCCTCCTCGGCTATTATGGCCGAGGACAGGGAAAAGCTGAGTAGCAAAATTAAGCATATACTAAGCAGCCTATTCATTGTTGCCCCCTTTCAATTTCCTATCTAACCTTTTTATACAATTTTTATTCCCTTTTAGTTCCATAGATACCCAGCTTTTCAAGTTCTTCAGCAGCGAAGGTAAGCTTCAGTAAGTGGAGCTTCTGACGGGTAGGAACACCGGTGGTGGGCTCCCATCCCCTCTGGCGATAATAGTCATCCAGCAGCTTGTCATACTCTTCCCGAGGTATAAATGCCCCTTTTTTAGGGCCAATGGTAAGAGGCTCGGTGTGAAAGCGCTGAGGGACATAGTCATCCTGGCGGCGGAACCCTTCTCGCACATTGAAGCATCGCTCCAGGTTAAATATCCACCCGCCCATAGTGTTAACATCCTCCTCAGTCCACTCCCAGCCGGTGATTGCCTTGAGCAGCTTGAGATACCTCGGCAATCACCACTCCGCCGCCAAAAATAATGCTCCTTAGAAAATCGCGGCGGCCCGGGACAGATGGAGAAGAGCCTTTTCTTCTACCGTCACCTCCTGGGAGGTTTTTTGGTTTTATTACTTCTTTCATAGTAATCCCCTATTTTCTAATAATAAATGGAGCTTGCAGAAATATTGTCTAAATTATATCATAATTGCTCTCATTAAAACAAAGCAAATTCGGCGGCGAGAAACACTTCCCCCTTTTTCAATGGTAAGCTCTCTTTATGCCAAAGGGGACTTCGAGTTTCCTGTATTCTGCTAAGAGCTGTATTCGGGAGTATCAGAGTAAGATTCCTTAGAGAATTCTTTACTTATAAAAAGCTCGCAAAAGGTAGTGCACACAGTCCATCAAGACAGAAGAAAAATTGTACACCATCAGGACAGAGCGGCATGAGGGAGGGGCAAGTCTGCCATGGTCTTTAAGCCCGGCTCCGCCGATAAAATCCGTGGTATGGAATTTACTACCATAGCAACCGTAGCCACATCCCCGGCTACCCCCCCGTCGATGGTCACTTTCAAGGGTGGATTCCCTTGTATCTCAATGGTATCGTGGGGCTTCGGCGCTCCGATAAAGGCTCGGAAGCGGAGCGTCAAGACCTCTTTTCCGTCACTCATTCCCTTCGCCAACTGGTCCATGCCAGCGACCATGCCGGAGCTTACCTCAAGGTATTCGGTCTTCAGGGGAGTCTCTGCCAGGATAGGGGCGATCTCTTCCTTTATCTCCTCAATGGTCCACCCCAACCCGTGGGCTGTCAGATAGAGCGATTCGGCAAGACCGACATGCCCGATTCTTCCCTGGGCAACCTCCGAGCGGAATTCCTCAGGGGATAGACCGGCTCCTATTTTTTTCTGGAAGGGAAAGCGTCGGGTAGCCGCATTTATCACCCTCTCCACCTTCACCTTGTCGACCTCCAGACAGACACTGGACAGCACCAGAGCCATGGTATCCATCACAAAGCCGGGATTAACTCCCGTGCCCAATACCGTTACCCCTTTATCTATTGCTAATTGGTTCAGCTGCGCGCTCAGCTCCGGATGACGCCTGAAGGGGTAGACCAACTCTTCGCTGGTGGAGACAATATTGAGCCCGCTGCGCACCACCTCCTCTATCTGAGAGAAAATTCGGTTAAGATGGGAGCCGGTGGTGTGGACCACCACATCAGCCTTAGCAGAGGAGAGTACCTTAGCGGGTTCGGATTCCACCAAGAGATTGAGCGGCTGCGGGAGCCCCGCCACTTCTGACACATCTCTCCCCACTATCCCAGGAGCGATATCTATTGCTCCTACCAGCTCGAATCTGTTCCTTTTTAGGAGCTCTCTGACAATCTTGCTTCCGATAGAGCCCATTCCGTACTGGATTACCCTTATAACTTTGTTTTTCTCCATAGTCCTTACTCACTTTGTAAATGAAAGATTAGATAAATAAAGCATCTCATAAATTTATCACATTCACCTGCTGGAATGACGGATGCTGCCTCCTGGCTCGCCTGTTACTCCTGTAAATCTCCCTCGCCAGCTTTACTCCTGTTGAGGAGATTAGGTGGTTGGCTTCCCACAGCACATCCCTTGCATTATTATATCTCCATATGATAAGCTTTCCAACCTTCCTGTCTCATTTTTTTTATTTTCGGTAACTAATCCTTTCCAACACCACTCAGCGAAAACCGCCCCATAAAGACCCCTGTTTCCTTGCATTTTTTTAAAAAATAGGGTAATCTTTTAAAAATGATATAAGAGCAAAGGCTAATAGAGGGGTAGCCATAACGTTAATCTTATAACGAAACAAGAGGATGAAAAAGGAGTTCTCACCAACCACTTCGGTTCCCAGAAAGAGGGGGTGGGGTGATATATTAGTAACAGTCTACTCTCTTTCAGGGGGGATTTTTCTTCTCATCGTCCCGTGGACTAAATGGTGGGAAAGAAATCTCTTTCTCTATCTTATACCCCATTTGAGAATGGTTTTTTTGCACACTTTTTTCCGGGGAGCTGCTTCTATCCTGGGCTTGATTTTGCTGATGATGGGGATTGTTGAGATAATGAGACTCTATTCCCCTGCTAAGCCATAACTTTCTTATTCCATTAACCCTATGAAACCTAAAGTATTGACCATTGCCGGCCTTGACCCCAGCGGCGGGGCGGGGGTTGTCGCTGACCTCAGCACTTTTGCCGTTTTTAAGGTCTGGGGAGTGGCGGTAGTCACCTCCATAACCTATCAGAACACAACGGGAATCAGCGGTGTGAATCATCTTCCTCCACAGGTGGTTCTCGGGCAGTTGGAGGCTATCATCGGCGACATCAGCCTAAATGCGGTAAAGCTCGGAATGTTAGGAAGCGAGCAGACCATCTCCAGCATATCCTCTTTTTTACAAAAGCACAGGTTGCCGCATTTGGTAATTGACCCCGTGCTGAAGTCCTCTTCAGGTTATCCCTTTCTGGACGAGGGCGGAATAAAGCTCCTTAAGGAAAAGCTCCTCCCCCTGGCGGAGGTGGTCACCCCCAATCTGGCAGAATCCTCCGCCCTGTCAGGGGTAGAGGTGTCTACCCTTGATAATATGAAAGAAGCTGCCAGGATAATTCACGGCAACGGACCGAGGAATGTGGTCATCACCGGAGGGCATCTAAAGCAAAAGGCTACCGACCTCCTTTACGACGGGAGAGAATACACCCAGTTTGACTCGCCAAAGATTAAAACCCCACCCATGCACGGAATTGGCTGTGCCTACTCCTCAGCCATTGCCGCCCAGCTAAGCCGCGGAGTGGAACTGAAGGTGGCTATCAAGAGAGCCAAGGACTACATCCTCAGCTCCTTGCAGCATCCCCTTAAAATAGGGAAAGGGAGAAGGGTGATAGACCATTCCATCGGACCGGACTAATAGTAGACAAAACAGCCAAGCATTGACGAATTATTTATGCTAAACATCAATCTTGCCCATCCTCTTTTCCAATCTCCTAAGTCTTTGAGTAATTTGACAACGAACCATCCCTGATATATACTTAATTTTGCTCTGAAGCTCTGAACAGAGGGGGTTTTTAATGGATAATTTTACCCTGGAGCATCTTATAGGTGAAATCAGCCAAGAGCTTGCTGGTCGGTCTATAGCCGATGTGCAAAAGCGGGGGGAGACCACCTTTCTCATACTTGCCAGCAAAAAGAGGCTTGTCATCCGATTAGAGCCTCAATGCCCGGGGCTCTATCTGACCGACCGCACCCCGGATGCTCCGGAAAAACCTAATCTATTTTCCAGCTTACTGAGGGAATACCTGAGAGGCAGCAAGGTAGATATGATAGAAAAGGTGCCCCTTGACAGGGTGGTCAAGATAAGTTGTCTTTCCACCCCTTCTGTCCCCTGCTCCCCTTCCTGCCAGCTTATTGTGGAGCTTATTCCCAGAGTTCCCAACTTAGTGCTGGTCGATTCCGAAGGGGCAATTCTTGCCTCTTTTCGCCATCGGACAAAGGGCAGCCGCCCTCTGCTTCCCGGAGGGGTATATGAGGAGCCTCAACCAGCCGGCAGGCTTAATCCTTTTCACATTAGCGAAGCAGAATATGAGCAACTTATAGCCGAAGGAGTAAGACAGAAAATACCAATAGCAAAGCTATTAGCCAGCAGGCTCCTGGGGTGGAGCATCATTCTTGGGAAAGAGGTTGAACATCTCATCCACCAGGAGCACCTCATCCCCTGGCAAGCCTTTCGGCAGGTAAGGGAAAGACTGAAGCAGGAAGAGCCAGCACCCTTGCTCTATTCAGAGCCACGGGCAAAAAGGCGTGATATGCCCTCCTCATTGCCCCGCGAGGTCATACTTGTTTCCATACCCCTCTCCAGCAAGCTGAAGTGGCAGGTGAAACAGTTTTCCACCATGAGCCAGGCAGCCGAGGAGTTTTACGCCATTCTGGAAGAGAATAGGCTCCTGGCGAGGGTGAGAGGGAGTGCGGAGTCAGCCCTCAGAAAGGGAATTGCCAGAGCCGAAGCCCTCATCGCCCACTTCAAAGACGACCTCCAGCGAATGGAACAATCTGAACAGCTCCAGCGTTACGGAGAGCTTCTGGTGGCTAACCTCCACCGAGCACACAAAGAGGGAGCTACCGTTCGTCTGCTCAATTACTATGACCCCCAGCAGCCAGAGATTACCATCACTATCAACCCTCGGCTATCCCTTTACCAGAATGCTCAGAGGTTTTTCCGCCAGGCATCAAAAGCCAAGAGGGGGAGAGCCATCATACCTGCTCTGCTTAAAGAGGCGGAGAAGAGATTAGCCCATCTGAAAGAATACCAGAAAAGCCTGGGCAGCATCGGTGACCTGGCCACCCTTCTCGCCTTCTATCAACAACTGGAGAAGGAGCACATAGCTCCTCCTTTAGAAAAGAAGAAAAAGCCTTCCACATCTCTGGAAGCGAGAAAGAGGTTCCGCACATACCTCTCTTCAGATGGTCTGAAAATTCTGGTGGGGAAAAGCAGTCGGGACAACGACTTTCTCACCTTCAAGGTGGCTTCTCCAGAAGACTTCTGGCTTCATGTGGTCGGTTATACGGGCTCCCATGTGATAGTGCGTAATCCTGACCATCGGCATAAGCTGCCCCCCGCAAGCCTGAGGGAAGCTGCCCAGATTGCTGGATACTACAGCAAGGCCCGGCATTCATCCAATGTCGCTGTCCACTATACCCGACGCAAATGGGTTAAGAAACCGAAGGGATTGAGTCCGGGGAAGGTTCTGCTGAAGGCATATAGTTCCGTCGTAGTTACCGCCGATCTCCCTCTGATAAAGGAAATAGAGGACTGAATATGTTAAGGAAGCACATCTATCCTTCACAAATGCTGCTAACTCCCTATGAGGACAACAAGCAATAGGCGCACTTAAAAAGAGGAGAAGGGAATGAAAAATATCAGCTTAATAGTTACCCTGGTGGCGCTGGTTATCTTCGGACTGTTTATTATTCTTTATTATGCTACTATTCACATAGCCCCTGAAAGGGTGCCCACCTTCGAGCAAGCCTGGGTGGTTAGCCAGGCGGCAGGGGAGAAAGTCGCCTCTAATGAGCCTAAGCTTGTGCATAAAGGGGAAACGATAAAACTCTACACAGCTATTGCGGGGAAAAAGTACAAGCAGGAGGAGCTGACCTACTTTAGTAATGCTCCGGGGCTGAAGCTTGATGGGAAAATCATTCCTCCTGACAAGATAGAGAATTGGCAGAGGCGATGGGGGGTGGTCAAGGTATTATGGTTTAAGATAGACACTATAAAGGACACCAACATTCCCGTAAAGGACGAGGATGTATTAAACATCGCTTACAATGATGACTATTGCTCCGATTGGGGATTCTCTTGGGATAAAATCGTTGAGGTTGCCCCCGAAAAGGATATCAACCTATTTACCCAGGAGCTTAAGATTCCTCAGGAGTACGGAACCACGCGCTTCAAAATCCAGGCTCTTATATACACTAAGGACAATCCTGTCGTCCCTTTGCGCAAGGTAGACTCGCCGGGAAAAGAGGCGATAGACCAATTTGGCATTGGTGATAATGTAACCCGGCTCTCTATTAGCGATGGGGCTTCCTTGCTCGGTTATTATCGGGCTTTCTATAACCTTCCCTATATCAACTTCAATGAGTCACCCGAGGTTGAGGAATACCGCATAGAGCACTTCATTGGAGGAAATAGCCTTAACTATCTCTTGGGTGCGCTCAAATTGATGGGCTATAAGGAATTAAAGTTCGGCAGCTTGGAAGAATTATATAGGCTCACAGATAATCTCTTTTCCGAAGTGGTGCTCGACCCCCAGAGCTTCTACTACCAAATTTCCCGGCCTAACCAACGGATACTGTTCGGTCCCACCGGGGTGCAGGTTGGTGACATCATCATTTCGGGCACCCATGGAGGAGTGATAAGTGCTGACAAAAGCCCGGAGGGAACTCCCAATGGCTATCTGGACTCCTCCGACCTGGTAACCCACTGCTGGCAGGGCAGGCTGACCGAGGAGCCGCTCTCGGACGCCTTCGTCCCCGGCTTTGATGTGCTGAGGGTGGAGAGATAGGTAACCTATTTTAGAACGAAGAAAAAAGTAATGGGAAAGATAAAACCCTTTATCCCCGTGAAGCTCATCTTCGGCATAATAAGCGGCTTTCAGGGATTAATAGAGGAGATAGAGGAGCCCCTCGTCCGGCGCTATGGTCCTATAGACTACCGTTCCCCATTTATACCTTTCACCTTCACCGATTACTATACCCCTCAAATGGGTGAAAATCTCCTCCGTCGGTTTATCAGCTTTCAGCAACTTATTGAGCCAGACCTCCTCCCGGAGATAAAAGCTCACAGCAACCACCTGGAAGAGGAATATGCTCTTCGCTCTTCTCGATCAAAGCGTCCCATCAACCTTGACCCCGGGTATCTAACCGTCACCAGCCTTATCTTGGCCTCAACCAAAAACTTCGCCCACCGCATCCCCCTGCAAAAAGGAATCTACGCTGAGCTGGAATACATATTTAAAAAAAGGGAGGCTCAAAGCCTCCCCTGGACCTATCCTGATTACCGCATCGAAGAATACCAGAAGATATTCCTCGAGGTGCGGAGAATCTACTCAGCGCAGATTAAAAAATGACTCCTCCTTTCTTAGCTTCAGACCTTTGTACTTTAAACAAATAGTAATTTTTATCGTGCAACACCATAGTATAGGGAATTGAACAGCAGCTTGAATGTCCCGTGGGGCTGAGCTCTGCTCTGAACACCAAAGCCTAACAGTATCACCTTCCCCTTACCCAGAGGAACCTCCACCGCTGAGACCTTGTTCTTAAGATATTGTTCTCCCATGAGATAACCGCTCATAAGGAGGTTTCCTTTAGGATACCTGGCGATGACCCCGGGCGCCTCCTTCCCCTCAAACGAGGGAAGTATGTTAAAAGCCGGGCTGTAAGTAAACACAGCCGGAGCTTCCTCAGGCATACCGAAGGCAACCGGATGTTCGGAGTCGAACTCCATCCGCAGCAGGGAACCGGGACAGGCGAACTTCGGCGGTTTGGCATCTTCCGCAGCCTCACGGCGTCCGCGTGCCCGAACATCCTTCAGAGCATCGCTCACGGGTATATCCAGCTTATCTATGGCGAAAAGGCAGCCGGAATTCAGCAGCACCAGGGTGCCCCCCTCCTCAACAAACTCCTTGATGTTATTCACTCCGGCGGTGGTTATCCCTCCCACATACTGCGGGGGGATGGTGCCTTGTCTGTTCCCATCGACGATGGCATTGGTGGACATGGAGGGAATGACCAGCACATCGAACCGCTTGCCCAGCTCACCCGCTCTCACCTCGGCATCGTGGATGTTGGTGAAGGGGAACTCGAACTGCTCGAAGAGCCATCGGGTCCACCCTTCATCCATACTGGCTGTCCAGGATTTGTAGAGGGCAACCCTGGGAGCTTTTAGCGTATAGGTCTTCGCCGCCACACGATTCCCGGTGCCACCTATGATAAGGGAGAGCTCTTTGGCCAGGGAGTCCATAAAGGAGCGCGAGACATTTCTGGCAGGGACAACCAGAGTGCCCGGGGGATAGGTCTTCCCTCCCACGCTGAAAGACTCCCGTGCCCAGAGAACCTCTCCACCCTTGGCCAGTATGCGGTTTGCCGCAATGAAGCTGTTGTTGGTCTTAGGGGATATCAGATAAGCGTATCCCGCACCTCGTTCCACCTTTCCGGCAGAGGGCACTGCCTTCTCCACCGGAGCCAGAGCCACCTGCAACGGGGTGTTGGCAGTGGCAACCTTAACCCCCATCTGGTAGGGGAGAGTCCATCCCGCCATATCGTAAGGGGGGAGGTAGACATCGGGAACCTCCTGCGGACGGACCAGACCCTGCCACAAGTCGGGATATTCGGCTAAGTCAGGATACTTCTGCTCCTCAAAAACAGCTTTGACAAAAAAGGCAAAGGGCTGGCTCATGGGGATGACCCAGGTTCCCGCCGGGTAGGAGATGCCATCGGAGACGAAGCCCTCCTTAGCCTGGTAGACATCTATTCCTAAAAGTATCATCTTGTTGAGCAGAAGCGCTGCAGTAGGTGCGTCCCACTGTTCCTGAGGTATTATCCAAGCGTAGGGAGGCTCCTTTTTAAAGCGAGCGATAACATCCCTCCCCATTTGGTATTTGTCATAAAGGAGCTCTGCAGGGTACTTGGCAGCTGTATGTAAAACAGCTTTGGAAGCCGTGAGACAATAATCCACCGCATCCTTCAGCCTCCACCAGCCGCCCTTCCAGGGGCTGGGATAGAAAACAGAAGGAGTGAAATCCCGATACTCCTCAGGGAAGTCACTTAGGGTGTAAAAGTGGGGGGTGGCATAGCGGTAGAGGGCAGTCTCGGTGAGCAGGGAGATTATGTTGTGGAAGTCAACCACCTGGGTTACATAGCCAGGATACCATGTGTCAAAGACAATGCGGGAGATGGCCCCATCTTTCCCTTCTCGGTCAAAAGCTGCCCCCATGGCACAGCCGATCAGGTTCTGCCAGCGGATTAACAGTGGATGAACATTGGGGTTGGCAGGCTCCGAAGCGGGGTGAACCCAGATTCGCGCCGGGAAGGGCGCGGTCTGGTGATGATTATACAGAACCTGAGGATACCACTCGTGGTTTACAATGCGGGTGAGGTGCTGGGTCTCAAGCTGATTTGCCATATAGGAGTCGCGGTTGTTATCATGCCCCACATAGATGTGATACAACCATGGCATGGAGCTTACCTCATAAGAGGTGCCCACATTGGGATGATACCACTCAGCCAG
>CABWKN010000010.1 GCA_902505605.1 Candidatus Guanabacterium sedimentis | reverse complement strand
CAGGGGACGGATGTCTCTGAAAAATACGGTGGTGAGGATATCCGGCACCTTCTGATGAGCAGATATGGTATGCTTGATCATATGATTGCAGCAGACCGAAGAACAGAAATTCGCCCCGATAAACTCCTCGCGGGAGCCAACGCACTGGATGAATGCTATTGTCTTGGGTATCTCCCCATCGGAGGGACGGAGCAGCAATCCCCCATAGGGACCATTGGGGCTGAGCACCCGCTCCAGCTCAATGCTGGTGATGACATTGGGATAGTGGCTATATCCGAACTGCCCCTGAAGGTTGGCATCAAATTCATCGAAGCCGGGGGCTAAAATTACAGAGCCGACCTTTAGCCTGATTGCCTCGTCCTTCTGGTCGTAGACTATGGCTTCCTTCGGGCATTCTGCCAGACAGAGTCCGCATCCGATGCACCGACGACAGCTCAGGCAACGCCGGGCTTCGGCGATCGCCTGCTCCACGCTATAGCCTAACTCAACCTCCTTGAAATTCCCTTTTCTCTCCTCGAGGGGTAGAGATGGTTCAGGAGGGCGCTTTGAGGGAATATCCTTAAATTCTGTAATAAACTTCCTTTTCTTCATTCCCTCTCACCTTTCCCGCAGATAGCGGTCAATACCTGTGGCAGCACGATGCCCGGCGGCAATAGCTTCAATCACGGTGGCCGGACCGGTCACTGCATCTCCTCCGGCGAAAACATCGGGGAGATTGGTCTGCATGGTCCGTTCGTTTATCACAAATGAATCCCATCGACTAATCTCCAAACCATGACCCTCAGAAAGGAACGATATGTCAGGCTGCTGGCTGATGGCGGGTATGATGACATCTGCTTCAATGGTAAACTCCGAACCTTTAATGGGAATGGGTCGCCTTCGCCCGCTGGCATCAAGCTTACCCAGTTCCATCTTTGTGCACTCCATCCCTGCCACTCGACCATTCTTCCCCAAGATTTTTACCGGGGCAGCGAGATAGTGAATCTGCACTCCTTCATGCTCTGCCTCCTCCACCTCCCATTCATTTGCTGGCATCTCTTTCCTCGACCTTCGATAGAGGATGTAAACCTCCTCACAACCTAATCTGAGGGCTACTCGGGCGGAATCAATGGCGGAGTTTCCCCCGCCAATGACGATCGCTTTCTTGCCCGGCTTGCTCTTGTCGCCCAGGTTCACCTGCTTCAGAAACTCGATGCAGTCGATGAATCCCTCAAACTCGTCTTCTCCGGGGACGCGCAGCTTCAGTCCCCTGTGAGCCCCAATACCCATAAAGATGGCTTTGTATCCCTGCTTGCGGAGGTCATCCAGGGTTAACTCTTTTCCTATTGGCGTGCTAAGCCTGATGTCCACACCTGAATCCCTTATGGAATCCACATCATACTCTATGACATCCCTTGGAAGTCTGTATTCGGGGATACAAAGGTAGAGCATTCCTCCGGGGACCGACTCCTTCTCGAAAATGGTGACCTCGTAGCCCAATTTAGCCAGGTCGTGCCCGCAGGTCAGCCCCGCCGGTCCGGCGCCCACGACAGCCACTTTCTCCTTGGTTGGCTTCTTCGGAGCGGGAGGTTTATGCAGCAGTCCCTGGCGACGCAGGTTCATCTCGTAGTCAGCGGCGAACCTTTTGAGCTTCTCAATGGCGATAGGCTCATCTTGCTGTCCTCGGTTGCACATTCCCTCGCAGGGATGATGGCAGACCCTACCGCAGATTGATGGCAGGGGGTTTCTTTCCCTTATCACCTGCAGCGCTTCCAGGAACTTCTCCTCGGCAATCAGCCCCACATATCGGCGGATATCAATATGCACCGGACAGGTTTCCTGGCAGGCGGGAGTCTCTTTCTCTATGTTGTATATCAACGGGAGGAAGGAGTAGTTCTGATGGTCGATGGCGCAGCGGAGGGTCAGCCCCTCATTAAAAGTATTATATGGCTTGACAGGGCAGACCTGATAACAAGCCCCGCAGCCATCGCACTTCTCGGTGACCCTGAAAGCTCTTTTTTTGATGGCAATGTCAAAACTCCCCTGCTCTCCGCTGATGCCCTGCAAGTCGGCATTGGTGATAAGCTCAATGTTGGGATGATGACTGACGGCATCGACCATGGCTCCCACCTCGCACGAAGATGATTGCCCCTCGGGGAATGTGCGCTCCAGCTGAGCCACCGCACCCCCTATGACCGGCGCTCTATCCAACAGGAAGACCTTCACTCCCATGTCAGCTAAGTCGAGAGCGGCTTGCATACCGGCTACCCCCGCTCCTACAACCAGCACCGCGCTCTGTTTATGTGGAGGATTCATGGCCCTTGTTCCTCTTTTTCCACCGCCTCCCAGAGAGGGGTGCGTTCATCAATTCTTTCCACCTTCATCAATCCCATTCGCTTCATATCGGTGAGCCGCCGTAGTACTGCCGCGAAAGCTAAACCTGTCTTCTCGGCGAGCTCTCCCACGGAGAGAGGATGCTCCCTGGTGAGGAGCAGTATCTCCTGTATGGCTAATTCGTCGAGCACTACCTCTTCGAAGAGTCTATTAATCTCCTGCTGGGTGAAGACTTCCCCGTAGAGGTTGCCGTCGGTCATAAACTCAACCCGCTTGGCAACCACCCACCTCAGCTTCTTCCCCTCCACCGCGCTTTTGGCTGCCTGGAGCTTCCTTTTCAGCCTCTGAGAGTCAATGTCCTCCTTCAGGGGACCGAGCTCTCTAATCATCTGGCTAAACTGGGTGGTCAATTGCACAAATTTCCCCCCTTCGGATGCCGGAATCTGCTCAAAGGCAAGCCTCTGCGATTGGAGACCTAAGGTCTCCAATATCTTCCTTAATAATATTACCTTACTTTCAGCCTGAAAGTTGCCCGTCGAATAATGGCATTCGCCAAACTTTCAGCCGCCGGTAAAGACACCATCCGCCCCATTGGCGAAAGCCTCCAGGACGAAGGTTGGGTCCAGCCTCCCCAGACACATCAGTCTGATTATCCGGATGTCCGACGGATACTGAAAGCGGCTCACACCAGCTAAATCGGCTGCCGGATAGGCTCACCAATTGCAACAAAAGGCTAAAATCTTGGGTTGGAAACCGCTCATCGCTCCTCACCATTACTGAGATTTGGCTTATTTGAACCATTTATTTCTTATTCTGCCGAAGATAAGGCTCTAATCTGAGCCTCCACCTGCTCGTTTGAGTAATGGCTTAGTCTAATAGCCCGGCAATAGCAGCTCGAGGCACATATACCACACCCCTTGCAGGCTACCGTGATTACTTTTGCCTTTCTCCCCTTGGGTGTGTCCACCATCTCAATTGACCCATAGGGGCAGAGCCCGGCACACAAACCGCACCCCTGGCAGAGCTCCTCGTCTATGGAGGAGACGATCGGCTCCACCTTGATATAACCCTTGGTAAGGTGGATGGATGCCCGACTTGCCGCCCCCAATGCCTGGCTCACTACCTCCCCTACATCGGCGGGGTAATGGGCACAGCCACAGAGATAAATCCCATCGGTGGAAAAGTCAAGGGGTCGAAGCTTGATATGAGCTTCCAGAAAGAAACCATCCTGGTCGATGGGGACTTTGAGGAGAGCTGCCAGAGCCTCGCTCCCCCTCTGAGAGACCAGAGGAGTGGAGAGGACCAGCAGGTCAAAGGGCAGGGTGAGTTCCCGTCCCAGCAGTTGATGGTAAACCTTAACCTGCTGCTTTTCTACCACTGGAGGCTGCTCGGGGGAGAAATTGACAAACCTAACCCCCACCTCCTTCGCCCTCCGCAGATAGCTTTCGTATTCGTCTCCATAAGCCTGCATCTGCCGGTATAATATGTGCACGTTAGCAGCCGGGTTCATCTCCTTTATCAAGATGGCATTCTTGATGGCGGTAACACAGCAGATTCGGGAGCAATAGTTTCTCTCCGAGCTCATCGCTCCCACGCACTGAATCATAACCACCTTATCCCCTTTGAGCTCTCCCTTCCTCAGAAGCTCCTCCAGCTCCAGCTGGGTAATTACCTCTTTCTTATTATATCCATAAAGCTCTTCGGGGGGCTCCCACAGTTGGGCGCCCGTAGCCACAATTATCACCCCTGTCTTAAGGGGGGTCTCCCTCTCTGGAGACTTTATGGTCACATGGTAATTTCCTATAAATCCTTTAACATTGCTGACCTCTGACGCCAGATATATATCAATCAAGGGGTTATTGGTAACCCTCGCCTTCCAGTCATTAAGAACCTCTTCCGCAATTACATTTGAGGGATACAATTTATAAAGATGCCGGAGCATTCCTCCCAATTCCTTCTCCCGCTCCACCAGAGCCACCGGGAAATCCCGCTCAGCCAGGGAGGCAGCTGCCGCAAGCCCTGATATGCCCCCACCAATAACCAGAGCCGAGGGTTCCACTTCGGCTTCAATCGGCTCTAAGGGCTCCAGCTTTATAGCCCGAGCAACCCCCATTCGGATGAGGTCTTTTGCCTTCTCGGTAGCCTCCGTCCGCTGCTTCATGTGCACCCAGGAGCAATGCTCTCTGATGTTGACGAACTCAAACATGTATGGGTTAACACCTACCTCCTGACAAATTGCCCTGAAGAGGGGCTCATGGGTGAGGGGGGTACAGGATGCCACCACCACTCGCTGGAGGTCGTTTTCCTGAATGGCTTTTTTTATCTCCACTGTGCCGCTCTCGGAGCAAGAGTAGAGATTCTCCTTGGAGAAGACCACTCCGGGGAGGGTCTTGGCATACTCCATCACTGCAGTGGTGTCGAGGAAGCCACCGATGTTAACGCCGCACCTGCAGACGAAGACTCCTACTCTTGGCAATCCTTCATGCTCGCTCATCGCTTCACCTCTCCACTCAAGCCACGGTTCTCTTATCTGAAGAGGTAATGCCCAATAGCTCTGCTGCTCTAGAGGCAGCTCCACTTGCCTGGCTCACCGATTCGGTTATATCTTTGGGGCTCTGGCAGAAGCCACAAACAAAAATCCCCGGCGCAGTGGTGTCGGTAGGGTGGAAGGGGTCGGTCTTTACGAAGCGATTAGGTGTTAACTCAATGCCCAGAATCTCAGCCAGCTGCTCAATCCCTTTGCTGGGAACAGCAGCGGAGCACAGCACCACCATATCAACGGTTAGTGATTTCACCTGACGCGTTTGGGTATCCTCATACCACAGTATAGGATTTCCCTCCGCATCCTCGGTGACCTCTGCTACCCTTCCTCTAATGTAATTTATCCCGTAATCCTCCGCTCCCCGCAGGCGGTACTGCTGATACCTTTTGCCCATAACCCGAAAATCGCTATAGAAAATATATGATTCCGCTTCCTCATCGTGCTCTCTGGCTAACATGGCATCTTTAATGGCGTACATACAGCAGACGCTGGAGCAGTAGTCATTGTGCTTAAGGCTGCGGGAACCCACACACTGGATGTAGGCAACCTTTTTAGCTAGCTTACCGTCGGATGGGCGGTAGAGGTGCCCGCCGGTGGGACCAGAGGCGTTGATGAGCCTCTCATATTCCAGGCCGGTGATGATATTCTTTATCCTGCCATAACCATATTCGGTCACCACACTGGGGTCGAATTGTGTCAAGCCTGTGGCTACAATTATAGCCCCCACATGGAGTGTCTTCTCCTCGTCCTTCTGCTGATAATCAATAGCTCCTGCCTGGCATATCTGGGCACAAAGACCACATTTCCCCTTAAGAATCATGGGGCAATGCTCTGGGTCAATGGTATACATCCCCGGTATCCCTTGGGGGAAGTAAATGTAAATTGCCTTCCTCTTCTTCAGCCCCATTTCAAATTCATCGTCCACCTTGATGGGGCACTTGGCAGCACAGTCTCCGCAGGCGGTGCACACCCCCTCTTTCACATAGCGAGCTTTCTTCAGGTAGTGAACTGTAAAATCCTTACCCTTTCCCTCTACGCCCTGCACCTCGCAATAGGCGAGCAGCTCTATGTTGGGATGCCGACCGGCATCCAGCATCTTGGGGCTGAGGATTCATATGGAGCAGTCGTTGGTGGGGAAAGTCTTATCCAGTTGCGCCATAATCCCGCCGATGCTCGGCTTTCTCTCCAGCAGATGGACGGTAACCCCCATCTCTGCCAGGTCGTAAGCTGCTTGGATTCCGGCAATCCCCGCACCGATAACTAAGACATCCTTGCTTCCCATAGGCTCTCCTTATTTGTCAGATGACTTCCCCTACCAGGTCTAATATATCCTTTATTTCTATGGATAAATCGCTGTTCATAAGGGCACATTGAAAATGAATTTTGCACTTGGGACAGGCGGTAATAAGGGTTTGAGCGCCGGTACTGATAGCCTCCTTCAGCCTGTCGGTTTGTATCTGCTTGGAATAGGAGGTGCAGTTCACCCAGCCGCTAGTACCGCAGCAGATGGCATCGACCCGGTTCCTCTCCATCTCCAGCAATTGAAGACCCGGGATGTGACGAATGATCTCCCGCGGCTCATCGTAGATTCCCGAAAGCCTCCCCAGGCGGCAGGGGTCCTGGTAGGTAACCTTCTGCTCCAAGGGATTGAGGAATAGCTTCCCTTCCTTGATCCCCTGGGATATGAGCTGGGAGATATGAATAATTTCTGCTCCTGTATCGCCGACGAGTTTGGGATATTCCACCTTCAAGGTGCGATAGCCCTCGGGACAACTGCAGACAATCTTGGATATCCCATATTTTTTTATTATTCCGATATTATGCCGGGCTAACTTCCGAAAGCTCTCGATATCACCATTCCATAGAAGGTCATGTCCACAGCACCGCTCCTCGGTGCTCACCACCGGTTTTATCCCCAGGCGGTTTAATATCCGCAGGGCGTTGACAGCGGTCTGAAGGGAATGAGTCCCATAATCCTTAAAGATAACATCGAAATGAGGTAGACAGCCTACCCAGTAAAGATACTCGCCCTTTGCGGAGGTTTCCACCTCCTTGGGTATCCAGCCAGTTCTTGTTTGTGGGAAGTCTAAGGTCTGCAATTCCATCATTAGTTTCAACACCCCGTCATGGGTGAGCATCCCCTCTCGTCCTGCTTTTCGGGCCTCAATACGGGAGGAGAGGACAAAGCTCTGATAATCGACCAATGAGGGGCAGCGATAGCTGCAAGTGCCGCAGGTCAAACACGACCACAGCTCTCGGTCCTCCACTATCTCACCCTCTAACTGCAGCAGAGACTTCTCCACATTTAGCCGCGGCGAAAATCGAGGGTTCACCCGAGCCACCGGGCAGCTTCCGGTGCAGATGCCGC
>CABWKN010000009.1 GCA_902505605.1 Candidatus Guanabacterium sedimentis | reverse complement strand
GCTGCGCCGCAAGGATGTCCGCATAGGGGATATGGTAATCGTGGAGCGAGCGGGCGATGTGATTCCTGAGGTGGTAAAGGTCATCACCAGCAAAAGGAATGGCACCCAGAAACAGTTTCGTTTCCCCGACCGGTGCCCGGTCTGTGGGGCGAAAGTGGTTCGGCTGGAGGGGGAAGCAGTGCATCGCTGCGTCGGGCTCACCTGTTCGGCTAAGCTAAAGGAATTGATCAAGCATTTCGCCTCCAAAAGGGCCATGGACATCGATGGGCTGGGGGATAAGATAGTTGCCCAACTGGTGGAAGAGGGACTGGTGAAAGACCCGGCTGACCTCTACACCCTCCGCCTGGAACAGCTAAAAGCCCTGGAGCGGTTGGCAGAGAAATCGGGACAGAACATCCTTGACGCCATCAACCAGAGCAAGGGAAGGGGATTAGCCAGACTGGTTTTTGCCCTCGGAATCCGGCATGTCGGCGAGCATCTGGCTGCGGTCCTCGCCGAGCATTACCCCTCGATAGATAAGCTAAGCAAGGCTACCGAAGAGGAGCTGATGAACATCCCGGAGATAGGTCCCCAGGTGGCAGCCAGCATTGTCAGCTTTTTCAAGGAGAAAAACAACCTCAGGGTTATCGAACGGCTTCGGGCAGCCGGGGTCAAGATGGAGGAAGAAGTCAGAAAAGTAACTGCGCCCAGCAGGATTACCGGCAAGTCCTTTGTGTTTACCGGAGGGCTGCAGCATTTCACCCGCCACGAGGCGGAAAGGCTGGTGGAAAGCCTGGGCGGGCGTGCTTCTTCCAGTATCAGCAAAAAGACCGACTTTGTGGTAGCGGGAGAAAATCCGGGCTCCAAGCTCGATAAAGCTAAGGAGCTGGGGGTCAAGACAATAACCGAGAAGGAGTTCCGCAAGCTGGTAAAATGACCTTGTCGGCTTTACAAGAGGAGGCAAAGCGGTGATCGACTCCTACTCATTTGGCAACATAGTGATTAACGGGAAGAGATACACTTCGGATGTGATTATTTACCCCCACCGGGTAGAGAGCCATTGGTGGCGCCTGCAGGGGCATCTGCTTCAGCTGGAAGACCTCAAAGAGGTGATAGATTTCAGCCCGGAGCTCCTCATCGTCGGCACCGGTCACATCGGGCTGATGAAGATAGCCCCGGAGACGGAGAGATTCTTCCGAGAAAGCCCCATCGAGCTGGTGGAACAGCGAACCGCGGAAGCCTGTAGGACTTACAACCGCCTTCACGGCGATAAGAAAACCGTCGCCGCCCTTCACCTGACCTGTTAGAAAAAGAATGAACATCACGCTGGAGGAGTTGAAAAAAAGGTATCAGAGCGCCCTTCGTCTGCTGGAGGAGTGCAGGGTGTGTCCCCGTCAGTGCGGAGTCAATCGCCTCCAGGGGGAGAAGGGCTACTGTCAACTAAGCAGCAGCTTGGTCATCTCCAGCTATGGACCCCACTTCGGCGAGGAGCCACCTCTGGTGGGGAGGCATGGCTCGGGGACCATATTCTTCACCAGCTGCAACCTGGATTGTATCTTCTGTCAGAACTACGACATCAGTCACCTCCGCCATGGCGAGAAGGTCTCACCGGAAGAATTAGCCACTATTATGCTGCACCTTCAGCAAAGGGGATGTCATAATATCAACCTGGTAACCCCCACCCCTCAGACTCCCCAGATACTGCAAGCCCTCTATCATGCCCGGCAGAAGGGACTGCATATCCCTGTCGTTTACAACTGTGGGGGTTACGAGCCGCTGGAGGTGCTGAAGCTGCTGGATGGAGTAGTCGATATCTATATGCCCGATTTCAAATACTCGGACGAGGAGAAAGCTTTCAAGCTCTCGGGAATCCGCCATTATCCCCAGGTGGCTAAAGAGGCGCTCAAGGAGATGCACCGACAGGTAGGCGACCTCGAGATAGATTCCCAGGGGATTGCCCAGCGGGGGCTGCTAATTCGCCATCTGGTTCTCCCCAATAACCTGGCGGGCACCGCTGAGATAGTCCGCTTTATCGCTCACCAGCTGTCGCCTCACAGCTATGTGAACATCATGGACCAGTATCGCCCGTTATTCAAAGCGGATAGCTACCCTCCGGTGAACCGCTCCATCACCGGCGAGGAGTTTCAGACTGCTATAGATTTGGCTCGCAAGGAAGGGCTCTCTCGCGGCTTCTCCTCCCGTCGTCTTATATTGTGGTTTTAAGCTATGGCTGCCATCACTTTTCTGGCAGATTGTATGCTCGGCAGATTGGCCAAGTGGCTGCGGATTCTCGGATACGATACCGCTTACTTTTCGGATATCAACGATGAGGAGCTGGTTTACCGCGCCCTTCAGGAGAAGAGGATTATTCTCACCCGCGATACCCACCTTATCAAAAGGAAGCTCGCCCGCCGCTGCCTCCTCATCGAGAGCGACCAGGTGCTGGAGCAGTTGAAGCAGGTGATAGACGAGTTTAATCTCAAGGCTTCCAGCCGGGCTATGCTGAGAAGGTGCTTGCTGTGCAACACACCTCTTAAAACTCTCTCCAAGGGGAAGGTCAAGGGGAGGGTCCCCCCCTATGTCTATAAAACCCAGAGAAGCTTCGCTTACTGCTCCCGCTGCGACAGAATTTACTGGCGGGGGACTCACATAAGCCGGGTGTTCGACCGACTCTCTCAATTGAGGTCCACCGCTTCTCCGCCGCTGCCATAATAGCTCTTTCAATGGATAAGGATATTTTGAGATGTCAATTTCAATAAAGGAAAAGTTCTTAGGTTGCATCGTAGGGACAGGGGTAGGAGATGCCCTGGGAGCACCTCTGGAAGGCTCTCCTCCCGGTCAACTTATCCCCGACGAGGAAGGGAAGTTCTCTTACCGGGGGTTCTATCCTTATCCGCCGGGTCAATACACCGACGACACCCAGATGACGCTGGCTATCATACGAGCTATTCTGAAGGAAGGAAAGGTAGATGGAAGCGCTATTGCCAGTGAGTTTGTCCCCTTATGGCAGAAAGGGGAAATCATAGGTGCTGGAGGGAGCTGCACCGAAGCGGTGTTCAACCTTATCTCGGGAAAGGTCTCCTGGGAGGAGACGGGGACTCCTCGGGGGCGAGCAGGTAACGGCACTGCCATGCGAGCCAGCCCCATCGGTCTGTGGAATTACGACCATCCCGACCGCATCATCCCCGATGCCACCACCGCCAGTATCATCACCCACAAGGCTGAGAGGTCAATAGCCGGAGCGATAGCGGTGGCCACCACCATAGCCTATGGGGTCAAGCACGATACTATAGATGAAAAAGAGTTGATAGACCTGTTAGGTTCGGCTGCCTCGCAGGTTCATTCCGGCTTTGCTCGGGCTATAAGCCAGCTACCACGATGGCTAAAAATTGACGAAGGGGAGGCGGTGAGGGAGATTACCCACTCCGGCGAGCCGGAGATAGGACCCTGGGGATGGGGCGGCGGGATAACCCCCTATGTCATCCCTACAGTGTTGATTTGCCTCTATTACTTCCTTCGCTCCCCGCACAGCTTTCTCTCCAATGTGGTAAAGGTGATCAATGCGGGCGGCGATACCGATACCATCGGTGCCATCCAGGGAGCCATGAGCGGGGCTTTCAATGGGATAAGCGCCATCCCCGAGCATCTGGTAGCGGGATTGAAAGATAGCCAGGACATCATCACCCTCACCGAGGAGTTTTATCAGCTCAAACACAAAGATTGACCCCTTTGAGCCGCGGAAAAGCCACTGAGCCTTTATTTTTCTTTGACTTTCTCCAGAGCTTGTGATATTTTTATTTACTTTGAACAGGATGGAAAAAATTTGTAAAATAAGATTAATTTCTCTTGAAGGGAGTAGCGAAAATAGGGAAAAGAGCTTTATTAATAATTGATATGCTGAACGACTTTGTCCTTCCAGGGTCGCCCCTTGAGGTTCCGCAGGCCCGGAGCATCATACCCAGCGTCAAGAGGCAGCTCGATAAGGCGAGGAGAGAGGGCATACCCATAATTTACCTATGCGACCAGCACCAAGCCGACGACCCCGAATTTCAGGTCTGGCCCCCTCATGCGGTTAAGGGGACTGAAGGAGCGGAGGTGGTCTCAGAACTGAAGCCACAGCCGGGGGACCATATAATCGTCAAAACCTCTTATTCGGGATTCTTTGAGACCGAGCTGGATAGTCTTCTGAGAAGGCTGGGGGTTGACGAGCTCATCCTTACCGGGGTGCTAACCAATATCTGCGTGCTCTACACGGGCGCCGACGCCTATATGAGGGGATACAGGGTTTCGGTCTCCGAAGAGCAGGTTGCCGCTCTTGATGAGGAGCAACACAGGTTTGCCCTCAGACAGCTGCAGGAGGTTTTGAAGCCGAAGGCGAGATGAAAAACAAGAGTGGTGAGTTTTGATTATTTTAAAAAAAGAAGTTTTCCTGCTATTACCGGTGGCAACAAACTCACAAGGAGGTGCGCTATGGATGAGGAGATGGTTAAGCGTGCCTATTCTCGGTGCGCTCGCTATTATGACTTTCTTTTTGGCAGTATATTCAAGCAAGGCAGGCAGAAAGCAATCGAGCTGCTGGGTATAAAAGAGGGAGACTGCATACTGGAGGTCGGCATCGGAACCGGGTTATCCCTTCGCTATTACCCGCCCTATTGTGAAGTGATGGGAATTGATATCTCCCATCCTATGCTCCAGATTGCCGAGGAGAGAATAAAGAGCCTTCGACTATCAAATGTCACCCTGCAGTTGATGGATGCCGCTCGGATGAACTTCGACGGACGGAAATTTGACGGAATTATCGCCGCTTATGTAATGAGCGTTGCCCCCGACCTGGCGGGAGTTCTCCGTTCTATGAAGAAGGTATGCAAGCCCGGCGGCAAGATTATTATCTTAAATCACTTCTGCAGCGACAACAGGTTCCTTGCCCGGCTTGAGCTTCTCTTCTCTCCCCTATGCCAGAGGTTGGGATTTCGCACCGGGCTTACCATGGAAGAGCTGCTGGAGGGACTGCAGCTGGAGGTGGAGGAACTTCAGCGGGTAAACCTTTTTAAGGGGTGGAAGGTCATCCAATTTATTAATAATACCACCCCTTGAGACGGCAATAATAAGGGGTGCGAGAGGCGCCTTTCCTCGGGTCAGATTACCGACCGGCAATCATAACAATTTTATCACTCTGAAACCCCGGAGTGTAATCTATGCCCTTGCAGCAGAGCCAGGCTATTATCCTCAAGAGCTTTAAGCTTAGTGAGAGCGATAAGATTGTAGTCTTTTTCACCAGGAAGTTGGGGAAGCTCAGGGGGGTGGCCAGAGGCGCTCGGTTGCTCAAGAACCCCTTCGGTGGTGGGCTGGAACCTTTCACCTATGTAAACCTCATATTCTTTGAGAAAAGACCCCAGGAGCTAGTTCACATAGATAGCTGCGATATAATCCGTTCTTATTACAACTTTCAGCGGGATATAGCAACTGCCAGCTTATTAGCCTACCTTGCCGATTTAGTGGATGGATTCTCCCAGGAGAGGGACTCCAACGAAAATATTTTCAGACTGCTTCTTGCCGGGTTAAAGGGAGTTGAGTCTGGGGTAGAGCCCCTGATTATTGCTCGCTATTTTGAGATATGGTTGCTCAAGCTCAACGGTTTATTCCCTTCTCTGAGGAGCTGCAGCAAATGTGGCAGAAGGTTCCCCAGGAATGCAAGAGTTATCGTCCACCCCGGGGGAGGATTCCTCTGTCCCACCTGTTCCCGTCGCTTACCCCAAAAGGGGGAGAGCCTGTATCCCCGCGCCATAAGGGCCATCTCCTCAATTCTTAGAAGGAGCCTGTTGGATTTCAAAAACGGGAAAGAGTTGATGGAGCCTGAGAGGGAAATTGAGCTTCTCACCACGAGATTGATTCTTTCCCATCTGGGGAAAGAGATCCCTTCCCTGGTTTTCTTCCGGCAGCTCTTCAGGCAGCAGTGATAAGAGGGAACTGAGCCACTCCCCGATGCTGAGGAGGGTTACTTTCTTTTCAGCAATTGACGGGCACCTTCGGCTATATATGGATAGGTCAGCCGGAAATGCGCCATTAACTTATCCGCATTTCCCGACACTCCGAAGAGGTCGTCTACCCCGATTATCTTCATTGGGGCCGGGCAGTTCTGGCTTACCACCTCTGCCACTGCACTGCCCAATCCCCCGATGACCGAATGCTCCTCGGCGGTGAGGATAGCCCCTGTCTGGCGGACGGCACTGGCAATGGCGGGGGCATCTATCGGTTTGATAGTGGACATATTGACCACCGCAGCCGACACTCCCTCCTTATCCAACTCTTCGGCAGCGCGCAGGCATTGATAGACCATAATGCCGGTGGCAATCATGGTTAAATCCTTTCCCTGTCGCAGGGTGAAGGAGCGCCCCAGTTGAAACTGGTAGGCATCGTCCAAGACCACCGGGAACTTGGGTCTGGCTAATCGCACATAGGTTGGTCCTTGGTGTTTGGCAATCTCCCGTATCACCTTCTCCGTCTCCACCCCATCGGCAGGGCAGATGACCGTCATATTGGGGAGCACCCGCATGAGGGCAAAGTCCTCGGTGCTGTGATGGGAAGCACCATCCTCCCCCACGGTGATTCCCCCGTGGGTAGCTACCAGCTTGACATTCAGATTGGGGATACAGATAGACTGGCGTATCTGCTCCCATGCCTTCCCTGCCAGGAAGATGGCGAAAGAGGATACAAAGGGGAGCTTCCCCGCCAGGGCTAAGCCCGCCGCCGTGCCAATGAGGTCCTGCTCGGATACACCCATATTGAAAAAACGATGGGGGAACTCCCTGGCGAAGTAGTTTGTTCGGGTGGAGCTGGCCAGGTCGGCATCCAGCACTACGATATTCTCGCTCTCTCGACCGAGCTCCACCAGAGTCTTCCCGTAGACATCTCGTGTTCCCAGCATATCCATGGTCTATTCCCTCTCGAAGGGTGGGTTCTCACAGGTCAAGGAGTTCATTCCAGCTCCTTCAGCGCTCGGCTCAGCTCTTCCGGGGTTAAGGCCATCCCGTGGTATTTGGCCTGGTTCTCCATAAAGGAGACTCCTTTCCCTTTTACCGTGCGGGCAATGCAGACGGTCGGCTTGCCTTTGGTTCTGTCCGCCTCCATCAGCCCCTGCCAGATTTCTTCAAAAGAGTGCCCATCAATAATGATGGCTTTCCATCCGAAGGACTCCCATTTGAGCTGCAGCGGTTCCAGCGATTTAATGTCATCTATCCAGCCGTCAATTTGCAGTCGGTTATAGTCAACAAAGGCGCAGAGGTTATCCAGCTTGTGCTGGGCTGAGGTCATCGCTGCCTCCCATACCATGCCCTCCTGACACTCCCCGTCCCCCAGCATTATATAAACCTTGATGTTCCTGTGGTCAACTTTGGCTGCCAGAGCCACTCCGTTGCCGATGGAAAGCCCTTGCCCCAGCGAGCCCGAGGAGACCTCCACCCCCGGGGTGTAAAGCATATCGGGATGCCCCTGAAGAATGGAGTTGAGTTTTCTCAGGGTATCGAGCTCCTCAACCGGAAAGTAACCTGCCCGGCTGAGGACAGCATATAGGGCGGGGCAGCTGTGCCCTTTGGAGAGGAAGAAACGGTCTCTATCCTCCCACTTCGGCTGGCGAGGGTCGTGGCGCATCCTGGCGAAGAAGAGGGTGACTAAAATGTCAATGCAGGAGAGGGAACCACCCGGATGCCCCGAGCCGGCTAAGGTGGTCATGCGGAGGATATCACGGCGGCAGATGCGGGCTGTCTCCTTAAGTTCCTTTAGTTTCTCCGGGGAGAGCTTCATATTTCTATTTACGATGAACAGGTTGACGGCATATAATAAAAATGCCCTTCATTTTATGTCAATTATTCATATTTTTCAATGAAAAATCTTCCTCCTCCCATTTTTTTATTATTTCCCTCTGTCTCCTCCGTTTCCTCATATAGCCCATGATGAACAGGATAACCGCTATTGTCCATACGGTGGAGGTGCTGGTGATCCAGGGTATCCATCGGTAGCGGTATTCCAGAGCCTGACGCCACTCTTCCTCCACCTCCTGCCAGTGCTCTCTGGTGAGGGCGAAAAAGCTGAGCTCGAAAACTCCCCCTTCTTTTATCTCTCTCAGTAATCGGGGAATGAGCTCCTCGCCGAATCGCTCCTGCAGATGGAGGACGAAATTCAGTGATTCCAGATAAGCCAGGTGCACCTGCTCTTTCTCCCTGGGAAAGGAGGTGGTTAATTTCTCGAGGGGTATGAGGGAGCCAAGCATTCCTTTCCTGACCAGGTAGAAGGCATCGGACAGTCGCCATTCCTTTGCCTCGCGCATGGCTATGCCCTCATGAAACCAGTAGGGCAGAGCAAGGTAACGGTCTCCAAGATACGATTTAAGGAGGAGATGAGTCAACTCGTGGCAGAAGATGGTCATCACTCCCTTGGCAGAGGGGGACTCCAGCGAGGCACTCTTGATGACAATCACATTGTGGTAGATGTCGACAAATCCTGCCGACCAGTCAGGGGAAAGGCGGTAGGCCTTCTCCACCAGGGCGAAATCCTCTTTGCGGGTGAGAAGATAGACCTTGATTTTTGGAGTGAGCACCAAAGGGTCGATGCCGAGGTCAACCGCCACCCGCTTCAGGTGTCCCTCTCCTTCGCTGAGGAGAAGTTCCACGGCGTGGCGGTGTCGCGGGGGGTAGAAGATGGAGAAATGTTCGCTCTGCCTGACTTCCAGGGTTTGTCCCTCAAGGAAGCAGACGGAGGAGAATAAAATCAGAATCAGGATAACCAATTCTGTTCTCATCGGTATGAAAATGGTGAAAAGCCGCCTGAACAATTTTATTTAGTCTCAGCGGCTGTCCAGTATCTCTTTCAAGATTTTGTTCACCAGTTGAGGGTTGGCTTTCCCCTGGGTGGCTTTCATCACCTGACCCACAAAAAAGCCGAAGACTTTAGTCTGCCCCCTGCGATACTGCTCGAGCTGCTTGGGGTTGCTCTCTACCACCTGGCTGACCGCCCGGCGAATTTCCTCTTCGTCGGTAATCTGAATCAGCCCCTTTTGCTGGACAATCTCGGAGGCGCTTTTCTGGGACCGGTACATCTCCTCAAAGACCTCTTTGGCTATCTTACCGCTGATGGTTCCTTTGTCGATAAGGGAAATAAGCTCTGCTAACGCTCTGGGGATTATGGGACATTGCTCGATGTCAATATTATCTTCCTTCAGCTTCCTCAGTACCTCCACCATAATCCAGTTGCTGGCAGCTTTGGGGTTGTGGCAATATCCCACACACTGCTCATAATAGTCTGCCAACGGGGTGCTCTGGGTCAGGATGTCGGCATCGTATTTTGGTATCTCATACTCCCTGATGAAGCGGTCCCTTTTTGCTGTGGGAAGCTCGGGGAGGGAGCGGGCAACCTCCTCCACCCATTTCTCTTCTATGACCAGGGGGACTAGGTCGGGCTCGGGGAAGTAGCGGTAATCGTGCTCCTCTTCTTTCCCCCGCATCGTGATGGTTACCTGCTGGCTGGCATCCCACAGCCTGGTCTCCCGCTCTATGGCTCCCCCCTTTTCTACTACCTCTGCCTGGCGTTTCATCTCAAATTCCAGCGCCCGCTGCACACCCCTGAAGGTGTTCATATTCTTGAGCTCGGTTTTGGTCATAAACTCCGAGGAGCCTGCGGGGCGAATGGAGATATTGGCATCGCAGCGAAGGCTCCCCTCCTCCATATTTCCGCTGCAAATCTCGAGATATTGAAGCATGGTCTTGAGCTGGGTCAGATATTCATAAGCTTCCTCGGAAGTTCTTATCTCCGGCTCGGAGACGATCTCAATGAGGGGTATCCCACATCGGTTGAAATCGATGTAGCTCTTGCTGTCCGATTCCGAAAGACCCTCGTGGAGGAGCTTCCCGGCATCCTCTTCCAGATGAACCCGGGTTATGCCAATCCTCTTTTTGGTCTGGTCGACTTCTATATCTATGTATCCCCCTTCCGCCAACGGGAGTTCATACTGAGATATCTGATACCCTTTGGGGAGGTCGGGATAGAAGTAGTTCTTGCGGGCAAAACGGCAGAAAGGGTTTGTTCGACAGTGGAGGGCTATGGCCATACGCAGGGCAAACTCCACCGCCTTTCTGTTGAGCACCGGCAATACCCCGGGCATCCCCAGGCAAACCGGGCAGGTGTTCTGATTGGGCGGGTCGCCAAATCGGGCGCTGCAGCCGCAGAAAAGCTTCGACGCAGTGAGCAGCTGGGCGTGAATCTCCAAACCGATAACCGCTTCGTAATCCATCACTGTTCACACTTCATCTTCTCAGAAAAAATTATATCACAGCGCCCTGTAGAGATAATATGCACCTCAAAAAAGGTCCATCTGCTCGGCAGGGGGGGCTTTCTCTTCCTCGCCGAAGATACATATCTTCCCGAAGACCCCATCGTATCCGGGGCGGATGTTGAGCTTCCCCTGACGCATCCTCACTATCCCCTCCACTATCCTGGGGGGAGCGAAGGTCATCAGCTCCTCCTGGGGCAGGTCTAAAAGGATGCGGAACTCGCTGCCAAAATGCTCCACCAGGCGGTGATACTCCGCATCGACTGCCCGGGTGTTTACCCCCTGATTGAGGCACTCGGCTATTATCTCAGCTAAAGGAACCACATGGCGGGCAGGGATGGCATGTGGTGGCTGATAGCCTTCGGGGCGGTCGGCCAGGGTTTCAATCCGATGCATTACCCCTACCGTGAGCCTCCTCCCGCATACCGGGCACCTGTTCTGCTGTCGGATGCTTTCCTTGGGGGAGCAGATAACATCGCAATTGCGGTGCCCATCGTAATGGTACTTGCCCTCTTCCGGGAAGAATTCAATGGTGTAGAGAAACTTGTCCCTGTTCTGTTCCTTTATGGCGTTGATAATCTCAAAGTAATCCAAGGAGGTGTCGAAGACATTGGCTTCTCGACCTATCTTGCTGGGAGAATGGGCATCGGAGTTGGAAATCAGGCATACCCGGTCCAGGGCAGAGAGCCTCCAGTTCATCTGGGGGTCGGAGGAGAGACCGGTCTCAATGGCGTATATGTGCTTCAGTTCGTCCCCAAAGCACTCCTCCATGGAGTCAAACCCCGAGTTAGCTCCGAAGAGCGAGAACCAGGGAGTCCAGGCATGGGCGGGGACGATGAGGAATTGGTCGGAGATATTGGCAATCATTCTCACCAACTCATTCACCGGGAAGCTGAAGGTCGGTCTGCCATCTGCCTCCAGCTTGCCAAGCTCATCGAGCTGGCGATTGAGAGCCTCCACCAGCTCAAAGCTGGGGGCGAAGATGAGGGTGTGGATTTTTCGCAGTTTCCCACCTTGGTGGAAGATATTGCTCACCTCGGTGGTAAGTATAAAGGAGGCATATCCCGCTTCGCCCTTCAGGCTGAACAGCCCGTTGCCCGAAGATTGGAGCTTTGATTTCAGCTCGGCAAAATAGCCCGGATGGGTGAAGTCACCCGTGCTGAGAACCTTTATCCCCTTTAATCTCGCCCAGCGGTCAAGAGTCTCCACCACCATATCATTGCTGGTTGCCCGGCTGTAGCGGGAATGGAGATGAAAATCGGCGATAAATCTCATCCCTTCCTTCCGAGGTTACCTCAAAGAGATAAACTCCCTGCCCCTGAGGGTGTAAAATCATCCCTCAGGTTGACTTTAGGATAACCGATTTTCGACCAGTTGTCAAAAATTTTTCCCTTATCTCTTGCCTTTGCTTAACTCGCGGCATGGGAACCTGATAAAAACACTGCAGGATGCTACTAATGTTGCCTTATTAACCCCTCAAGCGGCAACATGTGATGCATTTTTTTGAATCACAATACACAAATGTGTATATAAATAAGGGGGCTCCTAAGGTTCATGAGAAGAGTAAAGAGAGAAATACTTAATTTTTCAAATGAATAGAGGGATGGTAGTCTAAATTATTATTGTGGCATATATTTTGCTGAATATTCTCAAATGTTGATGTATTTTAAAGGAAGGAGGTGAAGGGGGAAAAATAACACTCAGGTTTTTTGGCAAATGGAACTTTGCTTAAATTGAGGAGAGAAGAGATGAAAAAGCATATCTGTTTAGCTTCGCTGTTCATTTTGTTTGCCTCTGTCCTGGCTTTCGGGCAGAGCGCTTATGTAGTGGGGCAGCTGTCTGATGAGACAGGTGCCGTGCTTCCCGGGGTTACCATCACGCTGAAGAATGTTGATACCGGGATGGTAAGGACCACGGTCACCTCTGAGCGGGGTCTGTACAGCATCCCGGCGGTTCCTCCGGGAAACTACGAACTCACGGCAGAACTGGAGGGTTTTGAGACCGTCACCCAGATAGGGCTGAAGCTAACCGTAGGAGCCACGGCTACCATCAATATCACCCTCAGGATAGCGGCGGTGAGAGAGGTGATCACGGTAACCGGTGAGACGCCGCTGATTGAAGGCACCCAGTCGGACATCTCCACCGATATTCCTCAGCAGATGATTGAAAACCTTCCCCTGCTGGGTCGCAACTTCGTCAACTTAGCCCTGCTGGCTCCCGGCACCGGGGTGCAGACCACCTTCGACCCCACCAAGGAGCGGGATGGGGATATCTCGGGGGTCTCTTTCGGAGCCTCCAGCGGTCGAGAGAACAATATGATGATTGACGGGGGTGACAATAACGACGATGTAGTCGGCTCGTTCCTGCAGTTCTTCCCCCAGGATTCCATCCAGGAGTTCGAGGTCATCACCACCCGGTTCAAGGCTGAATATGGCCATACGGTTGGCGGGGTAATCAATGTCATCAGCAAGAGCGGCACCAATGAGCTCCATGGGGGAGTCTATACTCTTCATCGACCCGACAGCTTCACCACCATCAGCGCCATATCCGAGGAAGCCGGAGCTGAGAAAGAGCAGAGAGTTCAGCACATCTACGGGGGGTTGATCGGTGGTCCCATCGTCAGGGACAAAGCGTTCTTCTTCGGCAACATTGACTACACCAAGCAGCCGAAGACCATTCCGGTGTTAATCCCTGGCTATCCGGAGCTGAATGATATATGGGGTGGGAACTTCGATAACTCCTTCACCCAGAACCTGGTGGTGGGGAAGTTCACCGCCCAGCCCACCGAGAAGCACTTCCTGACCGCCCGCTATGGGTATCAGAAGGATACCAAGGAGAACTCCCAGGTGGGAGGGTCGTATACCGAAGAGCGTGGCGGACCGGAGGAAAACGTATACCACAGCATGCTGGCGAAGGATACCATAATCTTCAACCCCAATACCTTAGGGGAAGTCCTCTACCAGTATACCACCTTCGTGAACAAAATAGATTATGATGAGACTATCATCGTTGGTATCAACACCCCTGAGCTGTATACCGGCAGGAACCGTAACCTCCCCCAGAGGACCGACCAGTGGAAACACCACTTCCGCTATGACCAGTCCTACCATATGACCGCCCTGGGCGGCGAGCATGACTGGAAGGTCGGGTTTGAGTATCAGAATGTGCTGATCAAAGGCTTCCTCGGTTCCGGCAGGGACATGGGTCCCCGCTATGACCTCTACTGGTATGACACCGATGATTATCTGGCGGGCATGTACCCTGACTACGCCACCATTCAATACGGATGGGGTCTGGCACCGGCTCCCGGTGACGGCGACCTCTACACCCTTTACTCCTGGTATGTGCAGGACGACTTTCGCCTGACTGACAAGCTCACCCTGAACTTAGGTCTGCGCTGGGATTGGGAGAATGGTATCCTTGGTGAGCGGCGCGAATTTGCCAGCGACCTTGTATTGGGTAAGCCGGACTCCGATAAGAACAACTTCGCCCCCAGGCTGGGCTTCGCCTATGACATTTACGGCGACAGCTCATTCGTTATCAGGGGTGGTTGGGGGATGTTCTACCAGCAGGTGGTCAATAACCTCCTGCTGTGGCTCGACCCCCTCGATGTGGAACCAGGGCTCCCCTCTGGAACGATTGATTTACCGCAATGGGGTAGAGATGAGATAATGGCAGGACAGGTCGACTGGACCCAGTACATCACTGTCCCTGTGGGTCCTCCTACCCCGCAGGATATCTACTACATCTATTGCTTAGCTCCCGATGTCGAGATACCAATGTTCCAGACGGCCAGCATCGGCTTCTCCAAGGAGATGCCTTACGATATAGCCCTGGATGTTGACTATGTCTATCAGCGCACCGATAATCCGATGACCTTCTTCAGGTACATTGATATACCTCTCCCCTGGACCGGGCAGAGCTGGGAGGAGATGGGTCTGTATTACAAGTGCCGGGTGGCTGATAACCTGGGTCGCAACCGGTATCAAGCTCTGGAGGTTGCCGCTCGCAAGCGCTTCGGTCACAACATGATGATGCAGGCTTCCTACACCCTGTCATCCAACGAAGGATTCACCGACAGGGAGCTTTCTGCCCTGCTGTACGATTTGACCTATCCCGACTGGGAGAACGCCAACTACGGACCCATCACCGGCTCCCGCACCCATATATTTAACATCGGTGCCATGTTCATCCTCCCTTACGACTTCAACCTCGGGGTCAACTTCGGCTACGGCTCCCCCTTCGCCTTCAACATTTACAGCTACGAAGGTGGCGATATGGATGGCGATGGATTCGAAAGCGATACCATGAGGGACCACAAAGCTGGTCAAGGCAGAGGGGATGACTTCAAGAATGTTGATATCCGCCTGACCAAGGCCTTCAGCTTTGCCGATAGATACCGTGTGAAGCTTTTCTTCGAGGTCTTCAACCTGTTCGATGCCGACAACCGGAGCCCTCGTCGCTGGATAGACCAGTGGGAGTCGCCCGAGTATAACACCGGAACCATTGTTCTGGGAGTTGCCCGGGAAGCCCAGGTATCGGTGAGGTTCGAGTTCTAATTCTCTGGGATGTGACAATTACCGGGGGTTAGCTCCCCATCAACAGGGGGCTAACCCTCTTTTTTATCATTTTAAGTGGCTATCTTTCCGGTATAGGCAATAATTCTTAGTTTATTTCCTATCATTTTTATAAATTATCCT
>CABWKN010000008.1 GCA_902505605.1 Candidatus Guanabacterium sedimentis | reverse complement strand
CACCTAGTATGTCTTCCCTTCTAATCGCAGGAGCCCTTTCTGGCGGGCTTCGCGCAGGGAGCCCAGGGCTATCAGCTCGTCGTAGGGAATCACCTCTGCCCGGATGAACCCCCGCTCGATGTCGGTATGAATCTGCCCGGCGGCTTTCAGTGCCTCGGTGCCCTGCTTTATGGTCCACGCCTTGACCTCCTCCCCGGCGTAGGTGAAAAACGAGACCAGCTCCAGCAGGCGGTAGGAGGTGCGGATTATCCGCTCGGTGCTGAGCTCCTTGACCCCCATCTCCTTCATGAACTCCCCCCGCTCCTCATCCTCCAGCTGCGACAGCTCCATCTCCAGCTTGCCGCTGACCGGACACAGCGCCACCCTCTTCTTCCCCGTCCAGCCCTGCAGCCCGAAGTGCTCGAGGTAATCGTCGTAATGCGAGAGGTCGTCCTCCCCCAGGTTGACCACAATCAGCAGCGGCTTCTCGCTGAGGAAGCCGAACCCCCGCAGCATCTTCTCCTCCTCGGGCGAGAACTCCACCTCCCGCAGCGGGGTCTCCTTCTCCAGCGCTTCCTTGCACCGCAGCAGCAGTGCGTGCTCCTGCTCATCCTCCTTGCTCTTGACCTTCTTCATGTCTTTCTCCAGCCGCTCCAGCCGACCCTCCAGCACCATGAGGTCGGCTAATATCAGCTCGGCGTCCATCCGGGCGGCATCCCGTTGGGGCTCAATCTCCCCCTCGCTGTGGACTATCTCCTTATCCTCATAGGCACGCACCACATGGGTCAGGGCATCGCTCAGCCGCAGGCTGGCTAAATAGGCGCTCTTCCTCAGCTCGCCGCCGGCGGCGCCCATAATATCAACATACTCAATCTGGGCGGGTATGGTGCGCTTGGGCTGGAAGAGCTCGGTGAGCTTCGCCAGGCGCGGGTCGGGGACATTGATGATGCCGACATTCGGCTCCACCAGCCCGGAGGTGTATTTGGTGGTGACCACCTGCGAGCTGGTGAGGAGGTTGAACAGGGTGGTCTTCCCCACCTTGGGGAAGCCGAGGATGCCCATCTTCATGGCTGCCTCCCTCTGCCGAAATGACCGCGGGGATTAGGAAAAATAAACCGCCTCCACTCAGATATCTCCGGCGTTCGGCATTTATTTTCCTCCATTATAGCCCGAGCGAAAGGGATATACAAGCCGAAAGAGGTGAGGAAGGTGGCGACGGATTAACCATTTTTACCATAATAGGCGCCGGGAGTGGGAAAAATGTAGTGATTTTGCAAAAAAATACTTGACAAGGGGTGTGAGAGAGGGTAACATATAGCTTGAGTGGGGAAAAGTGGGAGATAATAATTGAAGTCGGTAATGTGCATTACATCATTACAGGGGGTTCTCCTTTATGTTCAAAGGGAAGTATATTTATAAGATCGATTCCAAGGGAAGGGTCAACATCCCGCCCACCTTCCGGGAGGTGCTCCAGTCCCATTATGACGACCGGCTGATAGTGACCAACTTCGACCTCTGTCTGGTGGCGTTCCCGATGATAGAATGGGACCTGCTCAAAGAGAGGCTCCAGCAGCTCTCCATCCTCAAAGAGAAAACTCTCAACTTCATGAGGTTCTTTTACTCGGGCGCCAGCGAGTGCTCATTAGACAGGCAGGGGAGAATCCTTATCCCCTTGCATTTACGGGAATACGCCCAGTTCGACAAAGAGGTGGTCATCATCGGGGTTTCCAACCGCATAGAGATCTGGAACAAGGAGCGATGGGAGAAGTTCCTGACAGACTCCAAAACCCTCATGGACAGCTTCTCTGCCCAGCTACTGGAACTCAGCCAGAAGACCTGAGCGCAGCTGGTACTGCGGCAGCGAGCAATGAGGTGACCCCGTGACCCTCTCGGCGGTGAAAGAGAGGAGATAAAATATTCAATTTGATGAATATTTTCTCTTGACAAAGGAGGAAAAGATATACTACCATTGATTGTGGACTGAAGTGGACTTTCGTCCCTGATTCCGCCTCTCTGATTGCGGGAACAGACTTGTTAATGGAGAAGGGTTAATGCTCACGGGAAATTTTCCCACCAAGGTAGACGATAAGGGGAGGATAAAAATCCCCACTGCCTTTCGGCAGTTTATTGAGAAGGAGTACGGCACCGAGCTCTATGTGACCAGTCTTAGCGGCGATAATGTGCTGATTTACCCCAGAGAGGTCTGGATGGAGCTTATGCGAAGGATGGCCAGGCTGCCCTCAATGGAGCCGGTGAAGATAAAGTTCCTCAGTCGCACCAACTACTTCGGTCAGATGGCCTCCATGGACAAGCAGGGTCGGGTGCTGATCCAGCAACTGCTGAGGGAGAGTGCTCAGATGGATGGAGAGGTAGCGGTGCTCGGTAGTGTCAGGCATCTGGAGGTGTGGAACAAGAAGCGCTATGAGGAGTACATCAAAGCCCATCCCCTTACCGATAAAGATATGGCTCGTCTGGCTGAGCTGAACATCTAATAGCTGGGACGAAAAGTCAGCTTATAGTCCCCATTCAAGGAGGAAAGTCCCCTATGTTTGACCAGGCGGTACATCATCCCGTATTGCTGGAAAAGGTGCTGGAGCTACTGGTCTGGAAGGGGGATGGTCTGTATATTGACTGCACAGTCGGGGAAGGAGGACACAGCGAAGGCATTTTAAAGCTTTTATCCCCCGGGGGGAGGCTCATAGGTGTGGACAAAGACAAGGAAGTGCTTGCGATTGCCGAACAGAGGCTGAAGAGCTTTTCTGGTAGGAGAGAGCTTTTAGCCGCGGACTTCAAGCAATTGCCAGAGATTCTTAAGGCGAAGAAGATCGCTCAGGTAGATGGGGTCCTGGTTGACCTCGGACTCTCGTCTTACCAGTTAGCCTCCCCCCGGAGGGGTTTCAGCTTTATGGCGGACGGACCCCTTGATATGCGGTTTGATACCAGCAGCGGGGAGACTGCCGAGGAGCTGATAAATCTCCGCTCTCAGGGAGAGCTGGCAAAGATACTGCGTCAATTTGGGGAGGAGAGGTGGGCGAACAGGATTGCCAGAGCTATTGTCCAGCATCGGAAGAAAGAGAGAATAAGTCGCACCTCAGAGCTTCGTGACATCATAACCAGGGTAGTACCCACCTCTCCCCCTTACCGCATACATCCGGCGACCCGAACCTTTCAGGCGCTTCGTATAGCGGTAAACAGAGAATTGGAAGGACTGAGAGAGTTTATCCTCAGCTCCGCTCCCCTATTAGCGAAGGGGGGCAGATTTATCATTCTGAGTTATCACTCTCTGGAGGACAGGATAGTGAAAGAGGCTTTCCGGAGCTTGAGTGGTCGCTGCATTTGCCCCCCTTCGCTTCCCGAGTGTCGCTGCGGGGCGAAGAATATACTCAGAATCCTTACCTCCAAGCCTATCCGACCATCGCCAGAGGAGATAGAGGAAAACCCCCCATGCCGCAGTGCCAGACTGCGGGTGGGGGAAAGGATTTAGCCCGGGGACTAAAGGTTTAATCCAATGAGAAACAAACCCAAAGAGACGCCAGCCATGAACAACTATGTTTACAACATCCCGGTGGTGAAAGAGAAAGATACCCGGCGGAAGAGGGACATGACCAAATTCCTCCTGCTGGGGCTTCTGGTGCTGATGTTTTTTCTTTTTTACCTCTGGTTCCAGATGGAAGCCCTGAACTACGGCTACAAGATCAACGAACAGAAGGATATGCAGAAGGAGCTGTTAGAGACCAACAAACGCCTCCGGCTGGAGAAGGATTCCCTCCAGTCTCCAGCCAGGATTGAGAAGATAGCCCGGGAGCGGCTCCATATGAAGGAACCCGCAGAAAGTCAAGTCATAATCGTGGATACCGAGAATAAAAAATGAACCTTATTGAAAGAAAGACCTACATAAGAATCTCGCTCCTGATACTGGTGGTTTTTATCTGGATGGGAGTGATATTATGGAGACTGGTGTCGTTGCAAGTTTACCAGCGAGACCAATTAGCCCAGAGGGGGAAAATCCAGCGGGAACGGACTATAAAGCTCAATCCAAAGCGGGGACGCATCTACGAGCGCAACGGGAAGGAGCTGGCGGTTAATGTAGAGATGTCCTCCGTCTATGCCCTCCCCACTGAAATCACCAATCCCTCACAGACGGCGTCAAAATTGGCAAAGGTCCTTCCTGTAAAGCGGACTATCCTGGAAAAGCGTCTCCGCAGTAATAAGAGCTTCGTGTGGATAGAGAGGAAAGTAGAGCCCGAGCTCAGCCAGCAGATAAGGGAACTGAAGCTGCCGGGCATAGGGTTTCTCAAAGAGGACAAGAGGTATTATCCCCAGGGGAAGTTAGCCTCGCATGTGATAGGCTTTGCAGGAATGGACAGTCAGGGACTGAACGGCCTGGAGCATCTCTACGACCGGGAGATAAAGGGGGAGCCCGGTATGGAGTTCACCCTTATTGATGCGAAAAGGAGAGACTTCCTCCCCGAAGGTATCGCCCGCAAGGAGGCTACTTATGGCAACGATATCGTACTGAACATTGATGCCATAATCCAGTACATCGCCGAAAAGGAGCTGGCAGAGAAAGTTCGTGCCACCGAGGCTAAGGGAGGGAGCGTGGTGATAATGAACCCCCGCACCGGGGAGGTCCTGGCTATAGCCAATCAACCTGATTACGACCCCAACAATTTCGCCCGCTCCCCTGAGAACTCCTGGAGAAACAGGGCGGTCACCGATGTCTACGAGCCGGGCTCGACCTTCAAAATCTTGCTTTTAACCATGGCGTTAGAGGAAAAAGTGGTAGGGCTTGACGACCATTTCTACTGCGGTGAGGGAGGAATCGAGGTGGCGGGCTCTTTTATAAGAGACCATAAGCCTTATGGGGTTCTCTCCACCAGGCAGATAATAGAATATTCCAGCAATGTTGGCGCCATCATTATCGGAAGCAGAATAGGAAAGCAGAAGCTCTCCCATCATCTCCAGCGCTACGGTTTCGGAGAAAAAACCGGAATTGACCTTCCAGGCGAGAGCGGTGGGATAATTCTTCCTCTGAGGAAATGGTCAGGGGTATCGGTCGGTTCCATATCCATCGGGCAGGAGATAAGTGTCACCCCTCTGCAACTGCTCACCATCGCCTCCGCCATTGCCAACGAGGGATATGTGATGAAGCCCCTGGTAGTCAACAAGGTCCTCTCCCGCAGGGGGGAGCTGCTCAAGGAGTTCTCACCATCACATATGCGACGGATAATCTCCCCTCAGACCGCTCGACAGCTCCTTAACATAATGATAGCCGTGGTAGAAAGGGGAACCGGCACCGCTGCTAAAATCCCTGGCTACATAATAGCCGGTAAGACAGGAACCGCCCAAAAGTTCGACTCTGTTGCCCAACGCTACGGACCTGATAAATATATCGCTTCTTTCATCGGATTCCTCCCTGCAGATGACCCGGCGATAGCCATGCTTGTAGTAATTGACGAGCCCCATGGAAGCTATTACGGCGGAGAGGTAGCCGCTCCTCTGTTCAAGCGAATCGCCCAACAGCTGGTCAAATATCTCCGTATACCGCCTCAGCAGAGGGACCAAACCCACCGGGTGGCTGCCAACATCCTTGCAGGAAGAGAGGGGGAAGAAGTCGGGTGGCCAAATAACCCTCAAGAAGAGAAACGATGAAATTAGAGGAACTCCTGAAAGGTGTATCCTGTCTCCATTTAGCAGGGAATTTTGATATCTCCATAAAGGGAATAAGCTACGACTCTCGAAAGATTGGCAAGGAGCATCTCTTTGTAGCTATTCGAGGGGATAACTTCGATGGCAACGACTTCATACCGGAAGCTATTAAGCGAGGAGCGGTAGCCATTGTATCGGAGCAAAAGGCGATCCCCATAGGGTCGAAGCTAAGCTGGGCAATAGTAGACAATGCCCGACGGGCACTGGCTATCATAAGCAGCAATTTCTATAATCAGCCGAGTCGGAGGTTGTATCTCATTGGAGTAACCGGCACCAACGGGAAGACCACAGTGACTTATCTGGTAGAATCGGTCTTCCAGCAGGGAGAGAGAAAAATAGGTCGGTTAGGAACTATAGATTACCGCATTGGCAAACGCTTGGTGGAAGCCGAGCGAACCACCCCAGAAGCTCCTGACATCAACCTCTACATGGCAGAGATGGTAGAAAACGGCTGCCAGGCATGTGTGATGGAGATATCCTCCCACTCGCTGGATATGGAGCGGGTTTATAGCTGCGACTTCGATGTGGCGGTGTTTACCAATCTCACCCGGGACCATTTAGATTTTCACCTGAGCATGGAGAGGTATTTCTCCTCTAAAAAGAAGCTCTTCGAATACTTAGAAAACAAAAAGGAAGCAGTAGCGGTGATAAACCTTGACGACCCCAAGGGGAAGGAGCTGTCGCGAGGCTTGAATGTCAGAAGGATAACCTACGGATGGCAATCCTCGGCTGATATTACTATAGAAAGCTATCAGCTGTCTCTCCAGGGTCTTCAGGCAACCATAAAAACTCCTGAAGGCAAGCTGCAGGTCAGCTCCCCTTTGATAAGCAGGGGGAATTTATCCAACATATTAGCCGCGGTAGGGGTGGGCATAGCTGCGGGTATCTCCCCCTCCGACATCTCCCAGGGGATAGCTCGCGTAAGCCCCATACCCGGAAGGTTCGAGCAGGTGAATGAAGGACAGGATTTCACCGTTATCGTCGATTATGCCCATACCGACGATGCCCTGAGAAACCTGCTGGAAAGCGTAAGGGAAGTTACCAAAGGGAAAGTTATCACCGTTTTCGGCTGCGGTGGAGACAGGGACCCCAGCAAAAGACCCCTCATGGGAGCACATGCCATGAAATTGAGCGACATCGCCATTGTGACCTCTGATAACCCTCGCACTGAAGACCCTTTGCAGATAATAAGAGAGATTGAGGTGGGCATCGAAAGTGTCGGAGTGAGGAAAGGAGCCCACCTGGTCATCCCCGACCGAAAAGAGGCTATCAAGAGAGCCATAGATGAAGCTCATCCGGGAGATATGGTGGTCATCGCCGGCAAGGGGCATGAGAGGCATCAGATTATAGGAAACAAGACTATTCCTTTCGACGACCGGGAGGTCGCCCGGCAATTAATCTCCAGGAAAAAGGGGAATTAGCCAATGGCTATTGTTCAGATGGCTGAGATAGTAGAAGTGGTCAAGGGGAACCTTATATCGGGTGATAGCTCCACCTGGCTGGACAGCTACTCCATCGATTCCAGAACACTCAAGCCGGGCGACCTCTTTTTCGCTATCCAGGGAGCACACCGCGATGGGCACCAGTTTGTCACCGAAGCCCTTCTGCGAGGGGCTAAGGCAGCGATAATAAGCAGAAAGATTGAGCTTCCTCGGGAGCTAAGAAAAGCAAATCTCATTATGGTTGGCAACACGCATCAGGCGCTGATTGACCTGGCTACCCACTTCCGCCGCAAATGGAAAGCTAAAGTAATTGGTGTAACAGGAAGCTCCGGCAAGACCACCACCAAGGAGATAATCTTCGCCCTCCTACAGGGAAACTACAGAATTAAGAAAACCCCCGGCAATTACAACAACCTCTACGGGCTCCCCTTAGGGATGCTTAGCCTGGAGGAAAAGGATGAGGTATTTGTGGGAGAAATGGGAATAAGCGAGCCAGGGGAAATGGAGAAGCTGGTAAAGATTGCCCAGCCAGATGTGGGGGTTATCACCAATGTCAATCCGGTCCATCTGGAGTTCTTCTCCTCGGTAGAGGAAATCGCGGTGGAGAAGGGAAAACTGCTGGAGGGTCTGAGGAGTGAAAGAGTAGCCATTGTCAACAACGATGATCCCTGGACGGAGAATATCCTGGCTCGTTTTAAGGGTAAAATCATATCCTTCGGTATTAAAAGCAGCAGTAACATTATGGGGAAGGATATAGCTTGGAAGGGATTAGAAGGGGGCAGCTTTACCGTGGTGGTCAATAAGAAAGAGGAAGAGCAGCTTTTCATTCCTCTTGTCGGTCTTTACAACCTCTACAATGCTCTGGCTGCCATTGCGGTAGCCTATCATTTCCAGGTACCCCTTTCTGCCATCAGGGAGAGGCTTGTCCGATATAAGGGGATGCCCATGCGCAGCCGGGTGCTTCAGTTCAAGGAAGGATTTACCCTACTTGACGACACTTACAACTCTAACCCCCGAGCCCTTGAGCTGGTTCTGGACCACTTTAGAGCCTTGACTACCGACGGTCGCAAGATAGTCACCAGCGGCGATATGCTGGAGCTGGGGGAGTGGAGCGAGGAAGCCCATCGGGAGGCTGGCAGATTGATAGCCAATGGAGGGATTGACCTTTTAATCGGGGTGGGAAACCTCTCCCGAAAATCCATCGAGGAGGCACAAAAACTGGGCATGTCCCCCGACTCCTTATTCCACTTCACGGACTCTTCGCAGGTAGGTCCTTTTTTATCCTCCCTACTCAGGGATAAGGACCTCATATTGGTGAAAGGGTCCAGGGCGATGAAAATGGAGCTGATTGTCGATTATTTAATAAAACACTTTAACCCGGAGGGAGATTGATGCTTTATTATCTCCTTTATTCCCTGCATGAATATATTTCTCCCTTTAATGTGTTCAGATATATTACCTTCCGCGCCGCTTTAGCTACTCTGACCGCAATGATAATAAGCTTTGCCATGGGTCCCTGGCTGATCCGTAAATTAAAGGAGTTTCAGATAAGGCAGACCATCAGGGATGTAGTTCCTGAGACCCATCGGGGAAAAGAGGGAACTCCCACTATGGGCGGGCTGCTTATCCTGACAGCCATTGTGGTGCCTACCCTTTTGTGGGCAGACATCAAGAATATATTTATATGGATTTTGATGCTGGTCATCATTCTTTTTGGTCTTTTGGGTTTTGTGGACGATTACCTTAAACTAAGGCGCTCCCGCTCCCGGGGGCTGAACATAAAGACAAAACTCCTCTGCCAGATAGCTATTGCGGGAGCAGTCGCTGTTATCCTTGAGTGGTTGATAAGTAAGGGGATGTACACAGCCGAACTGAGCTTCCCCTTCTTTAAGACGCTAACCCCCGACCTGGGGTGGTTTTACGTGCCTCTGGTGATTGTGGTTATCGTGGGGGCAAGCAATGCGGTCAATATGACCGATGGACTTGACGGGTTGGCAATCGGGTCAGTATTAATTGCATCGGCTACCTTTACCATCCTCGCCTATGTGGCTGGACACGCCATAGTTGCTGACTACCTCAATGTAACCAATGTCCGTGGAGTGGGAGAGCTGACCGTATTCTGCGGTGGTATTGTGGGAGCAGGGCTCGGCTTCCTCTGGTTTAACTGTCATCCTGCCCAGATATTTATGGGGGATGTGGGCTCCCTTGCTTTGGGGGCCGCTATAGGGACCGTTGCTGTCTTAATAAAGCAGGAAATATTGCTCCTCTTGGTGGGAGGATTGTTTGTTATGGAAGCCCTCTCGGTCATTATTCAGGTCATATCTTTCCGCTTTTATGGGAAGAGGGTATTTAAAATGGCTCCTCTGCACCATCATTTTGAGCTTCTGGGCTGGAAGGAGTCCAAAATTATCATCCGCTTCCTGATTATCGCCATGATTTTTGCGCTTCTGAGCCTGAGCACCCTCAAGTTGAGGTAAGAGATGAGCCCGAAACAGAGAAGATTCAAAATTGAGGCTTCAGGCCTGAAAGGGAAAAAGGTGTTAGTGGTGGGAGCAGCCCGCAGCGGGGAGGCGGCAGCAGAACTCCTGCTGAAGCACGCGGCGAGGGTGACCCTCACCGATACCAAGCCCGAAGCCGAGCTGGAAAGCTCCCTGAGCCCTTTACGCAAGGAGGGCGTGGAAGTGGAGAATGGAGGACACCGTCTGGAGACCTTTCTAAACTCTGAGCTTATTATATTGAGCCCCGGAATTCCTCTGACCATTGAGCCATTGCAGGAGGCAATGAGAAGGGGCATTCCGGTTATCAGCGAGGTAGAGCTGGCTTACCACTTCCTCAAGGGGAAGGTAATCGGAGTCACCGGCTCCAACGGCAAAAGCACCACCGCCACTCTCATCGGATATGTCCTCAACCGTGGTGGATTCAGAGCCGTGGTGGCAGGGAATATAGGTAATCCCCTCTGCGGGGTGGTAAACAACAAGGGGGTAGATTACTATGCGGTTGAGCTGAGCAGCTTTCAGCTGGAGACTATCGTTGCCTTCCGACCCTATATCAGTATTCTGCTGAACATTACTCCCGACCACCTGGACCGCTATCCCAGTTTCCAAGATTACATCAGGGCAAAGGAGAGGATTTTCGAGAATCAGACCGACCACGACTACGCTATTTTGAACGCTGACGACCCTCTATCACAACCTTTGATAAAGAGGCTTTCTTTGAAAACATTTCTCTTTAGCAGACAGAAAAAGCTGGAAGGCAGAGGCATCTTCCTCAAGGGAGACCTCATGATATACCAGAATGGCGAAGACGGAGAAATCATCAAAACAGATGAGATAGGAATCCGGGGAAGCCACAATCTGGAAAACGCCATGGCAGCTGCCGCTGTGGGGATACTCTGCGGAGTTGAGCCCCGTATCATCGCAGATTCACTGAGGAGCTTCCGAGGGCTGGAGCACCGGCTGGAATATGTGACCACTGTCAAAGGAGTAGCATTTTACAACGATTCCAAAGCCACCAACATTGGGGCGGTTTATAAATCGTTGGAGAGCTTCCCAGGAAGCATCATCCTCCTTTTGGGTGGAAGGGATAAAGGAGGAGATTTCACCCGGCTGAGGGAGCTGGTCAGAGAGAGGGTAAAGCTCATTCTGGTTATCGGAGAAGCCAGGGATAAGATTACCGCCTCACTCCGGGGGACTGCTCCCCTGCTCCCCTGCAGGGATATGAGGGAGGCGGTGGAGACCGGCTTCTCCCGCGGGGAGGCGGGCGATGTATTTCTGCTGGCGCCGGGATGCACAAGCTTTGATATGTTCGCCGATTTTGAGGAGCGAGGTAGAATTTTTAAACAAGAGGTAAACCGATTGCAGCAAAGGGAGGGAAATGCCTAAGAAGCTATCTCCCGACAAGGTCCTCTTCTGCGTGGTCATTATATTGGTGCTGTTCGGGATAGGGATGGTCTACAGTGCCTCCGCTGCCGTTGCCCTGGAGCACTTCCACAGCACCTCTTACTTTCTCATCAAGCAAGTTGTAAGTATGGCCATCGGACTTGTGCTGATGATGTCGCTTCTGAATACTAATTACCGCATTTTCTCAAAGCCTACCATCGTCTATACCTTGTTGGCTCTATCCCTGGGAATGCTGGCTTACCTGGCGGTAACAAATCCGGCGCAAAACTTCAGTCGATGGTTCCGATGGAAGAGCATATCCTTTCAACCTTCCGAGCTGGGTAAGCTCTGCCTGGTGATATTTCTGGCTTTCTATCTTGACCGAAACAGAGAGAAGCTTAACAATGCCTATCAGACCGTTTTCCCCCTCCTAGCAGTGGTAGGAACCGTGGTGATTTTGATTATGATGCAACCAGACCTGGGAACCGCCATCTTCGTAGTGCTCATCGCTGTGGTGATGATGTTCATCGCCGGGGTGAACTGGAAATACCTGGGAGGAATCTTTCTCTCTGCTTCCCTTCTGTTTTACTGGCTTATTGTCAGAGTCCCTTACCGCTGGGAGAGGCTTCTGGCGTTTGTCAACCCATGGAAGGACCCCCTTGGTTACGGCTTTCAGCCCATTCAATCTCTTATCGCTATCGCCTCCGGAGGAGGCACAGGCCTGGGGATTGGTCAGAGCAAGCAGAAGCTATTCTATCTCCCTGCTCCTCACACCGATTTCATCTACTCTGTCATTGGAGAAGAGCTGGGGCTAATTGGAGCCTCTCTGGCGGTCGTTACTTTTGGCATCTTAATGGCAAGGGGAATAAAAGCGGCGGTGAATGCACCCGACCATTTTGGCACCCTCCTGGCATCGGGATTGACCCTTATGATAACCTTGCAGGCACTGATAAACATCAGCGTTGCCCTGACCCTGCTCCCTACCAAGGGGCTTCCTCTACCTTTCATCAGCTACGGAGGGTCGGCACTTATTGTAAGCCTTATGGCAGTGGGAATATTACTTAACATATCGCAATACTCAACTTGAAAAAAGATAGTGAAGGTAAAAAAAAGAAAAACCCAACAGAGGAGGGTCATCATAGCCGGAGGCGGCACCGGAGGGCATATTTACCCCGGCATAGCGGTGGCTAAAAAATTGCTTGAAAAGGACCCCGAGCTCCGCATCGTATTCGTGGGCTCGCGAGCGAGCCTGGACCGGAGGATACTCGCCCGAGAGGGTATTCCCCATCGTTCCCTTTATGTGAGCGGTTTAGCCAGAAAATCGGCCGCCGAGAGGCTGAAAAGCCTGCTCTACCTCCCACTGGCAATGATTCAGTCCTTATGGCTTCTTATGGTTTTCCGACCCCACCTTTCTATTGGAGTGGGAGGGTATGCCTCGGGTCCGCTGATTCTCCTGGCCGCGCTGTTGGGGTTCCCCACCATGATTCAAGAACAAAATGTCTCTCCCGGAGCAACCAATCGGATTCTGTCTCGATTTGCCAGAATAAGCGCGGTCTCCTTTGAGGAGACCAGGAGATATCTTAAAGGTAAGACAATAGTAACCGGCAACCCGGTGCGTCCGGGCTTCTATGGAATAAAAAGAGGGATAAAAGAAAAGGGACGATTCCACCTCCTCATTTTTGGCGGCTCTCAGGGGGCTCGCATTATAAATAAAAATATGGTGGAGGCTTTAGCCTATCTCAAAGACTATCGCTCTCTAATACAGATTGTTCACCAGACGGGGGAAAGAGAGCACCAAAATGTAGCCGAATCCTACCAAAGGATGGGATTCAAAGCCAGGATAGAACCTTATATCTATGATATTATCCCGCACTATGATCAGGCAGACCTGGTTGTCTGTCGCTCGGGGGCGACCAGCATTGCTGAGCTCACTGCGGCTGGCAAAGCCTCTGTCCTCATACCGATTGCCGTTTCAGCAGGGGAGCATCAGCTTCGCAATGCCCAAAGCCTGGCAAGCTCGGGAGCTGCCATTGTTATTGAGGAGCAAGAGCTCAGCGGCAGGCTGCTGGCGGAGCAGATAATCTCCCTGATGAAGAACCCCACCCGCCTGCAGCAAATGGAGCACAACAGCCATCAGTTAGGACAAAGAGAAGCGGCAGAGGTAATTGCCAAGCTGGCTTTGGAGCTCATGGGAAACAAGTCTATTCATAACTCCTCAGGGAAGGAGATACAGTGATAAGGAAGTTTAATCATATCCATTTTGTGGGCATCGGGGGCATCGGCATGAGCGGGATAGCCGAGGTGCTCCTCAATATGAACTATCAGATTTCTGGCTCCGACCTGGTAGAATCGAAGCTCACCCGCCGACTGCAAAAGTCGGGATTAAAGATATACAAGGGTCATGACCCCAACCACATCTTAGGGGCCGACGTAGTCGTCTACTCCTCAGCGGTGCGCAACGATAATGTTGAGCTGCAAGAGGCGAAACGGCGCAAGATACCGGTAATCCCCCGGGCGGAGATGCTGGCAGAGCTGATGCGCATGAAGTTCAGCATCGCTATAGCCGGCGCCCATGGGAAGACCTCCACCACGGCAATGGTGGCCATGGTATTGGACGAAGCGGGCCTGGACCCTACCTTTGTTGTTGGGGGCAGGCTGATGGTTCCCAGCCGACACGCCCGTCTGGGACAGGGAGAGATACTGGTAGCCGAGGTGGACGAGAGCGACCGAACCTTCCTCAAAATCTCCCCCACAATGGCAGTGGTCACCTCCATCGACCGGGAGCATCTCGACCACTACCGAGACCTTGAGGACATCAAGGACGCTTTTGTAGATTTTGTCAACAAGGTCCCCTTTTACGGAACGGTCATCCTCTGCCTAGACCAGCCCAATATCCAGAGCATCATTCCCAAGATAGAGCGGCGTATTATCACCTACGGCTTCTGCAGTCAGGCTGACCTGGTAGCCACCGAGCTGAAAATGGAGGGATTCCACTCCGATTTTGAGGTCCTTTTCAAGGGGAACAGACTGGGGCAGATCAGACTCAACCTGCCAGGAGAACATAATATTTTAAACTCTCTGGCAGTTATCGGGGTTGCTCTTGATCTGGATGTAGACTTTCCCACCATCAGAAAAGCTCTGAAGGAGTTCCAGGGGACCGAACGGAGGATACAGCTGAAGGGAACCCTCAACGACATAATGGTGGTCGATGATTATGGGCATCACCCTACTGAAATCCAGGTCACCCTGAACACTCTGAAGACCTGCTGGAACCGAAGGATGGTGGTCATCTTTCAGCCACACCGGTATAGCCGGACAAAGCACCTCCTTCAGGAGTTTGCCCGCTCATTTTACCAAGCTGACCTCCTGGTGGTAACCGAAATCTACCCCGCCGGAGAAGACCCTTTGGAGGGAGTCAATGGCGAGCTTGTCGCTCAGGCGATTAAGAACTTCGGTCATAAAAGGGTGATATTTATAAACGAGCTGACAGATATACCCGGTTATCTGAAAGAGGTCGTGCAACCGGGAGACATCCTCCTCACCCTGGGGGCGGGGGATGTATATAAGGCTGGCGAAGCCTTCTTGCAACTTATGAAAACGAGCCAGAAGAGGTGACATCGGAGAATTTGGCAATGAAAAGAAGCCTCTTAAAGCAAAAAACTGTGATGCAGATAGGGAGAGACTACCACTGCGAGGTTCTCAGCCAGCCCCTGCTGGCGGATTACACCTCCATCGGCATTGGGGGAAAAGCCCCCTTTATGCTCCTCCTCAAGGAGATGAAAAGTATGGAAGGGCTTCTTAACCAGCTTGCCGGAGAGAATCTCCCCCGGCGCATTCTGGGAAGAGGAACCAAACTCATTGTTCGTGATGAGGGGGTGAAGGATATCGTTATCAGCCTGAGCAAGCTCCCAACGGCTCCGAGGTTTTCCGGCAATAGAGTATCGGTTGCCTCGGGTTATCCCATCAGCAGACTCGTCCGGGAGGCGGCGGCTAAGGGTCTTAGCGGGATAGAGTTCGCCATTGGTATACCAGGGAGCGTGGGGGGTGCGGTTAGGCTCAATGCCAGCTCCTTTGGGGGTTGCATGGAGGAGGTTGTCTCCGAGGTAACTCTCTTCTCTCCTGGTAAAGGGGTTATCAAGCGAAAAAAATCAGAGATAGGCTTCGCTTACAGGAGCACCTCGCTGGGAAAAGATGAAGTTATATTGAGTGCAACCATAACCCTCAAGCCCTCCTCCTCTTGGAAGATACAGAAAGAGATATCCTATCTCCAGAAACTCCGGAGGGAGAGACAGCCTATAGGGCAAAAAACAGCGGGTTGCATTTTCAAGAATCCTCCAGGAATTTCTGCCGGTCACCTGATCGACGCACTGGGACTGAAAGGGCTCGCTTTTGGTGGCGCGGTGGTCTCTAAAAAGCATGGCAATTTTATTATCAATCGGCACAGTTCCACCGCTAAGGAAGTACTGGCTTTAATAGAGCTTATTAAAGAAAAAGTCTATAAGGCTCTGAGGGTAGAGCTGGAAGAAGAGGTTATTATATGGTGAGAGAAAAGGAAGAGGAGTATCAACACAGCGAAGGCTACTATCTGCGGCGGCCAAGAAAAAGCCCACTGAGAAAGTCCCGCAAAAAGAGGGTTCGCCGGGCTATGAAAGTTCTCCTCAGCCTGATGATTCTTGCAGGAATGCTCTATCTTGGCAGGGCTGGCTATCAATATGCAACTCATACCCCAAGGTTCAACATCACATCCATTGTGATTACGGGAAATCACTTCGCTTCGGAAAAATCCATAAGGGACACCATTGATACCCTTAGGGGTCAGAACATATTTTCTGTAAAACTCTCCGACATCCAGACAGTAGTAGTGGAGAGCCATCCCTGGTTGAACCACTGTACGATAAAGAGGCTGCTCCCCTCCACCATTACGGTGGTGGTCTATGAGGAGAAGCCGGTAGCTATGGTCAATTACCAAGGTCAAACCTATCTCATAAGTGAGGAGGCGAAATTCATCGACCGATATGGGCCTCCTTATCAGCATCTCTCCCTTCCCTTAATCTCCGGACACCGGAATCTATCACTCAGTCAGTGGAAATGGGGGATTATGGACTCCGTCCGTTTCATTAACTTGCTGGCAAGAAAGGAGCCTGATCTGTTGTCTGAAATAACCTTAATAGAGGTCTCGGAATCCCCCTCTTTGCAAGTTCGGTTCAAAGGGTGTCCGGTTCCTATCAAATTATTGGCAAATGACTTCCTGGATAATTGGAAGAAACTTAGCTTTGTAATGGCGGACCTAACAGGTGGATATGAAAACATAGAATACATAGATTTGAAATTCGCTGACCAGATTGTAATTAAAACTAAACAGGAAAGGAGGTGAACGGGAGAGAATGAAAAAAGGGAGATATCTGACTGGCATAGATATCGGCACCACCAAGACCTGTGTGCTTATAGCTGAAGTCAATGAATCCGATGAGCTTGAGCTGGTGGGAATGGGGCAGAGCGAGTCGAAAGGTCTGAAAAAGGGTGTGATCATCGACCTGGAGGAGGCGGTCAACTCGGTCAAAAGAGCTGTTGAGGAAGCGGAGCTAATGTCAGGGGTTAACATCGAATCTGCTTATGTGGGAGTTGCTGGAGGGCATATCAAGGGTATTAATAGCAGGGGGGCAATTGCGGTCGGCAGCAAAACTCGTGAGGTCAGAAAAGAAGATATTTATCGGGTGATAGATGCTGCTCGCGCCATATCCATTCCAACAGACAGAACCATTATTCATCTCCTTCCACAAGAGTTCATCATTGACGGGCAGGATGGGATTGTCGACCCCACCGGAATCTACGGATCCCGAATAGAGGTATGCGTCCACCTTATCACCGGATTGATTTCCTCCATTCAGAACATAGTAGCCTGCGCCAACAAAGCGGGAGTGGAGGTTATAGACACCATTTTGCAGCACCTGGCCTGTAGCGAGGCGGTTCTACCACCCGACGAGAGGGAGCTCGGTGTGGCTCTGATAGATATAGGAGGAGGAACAGCCAATCTATCGGTTTTCAAGAAAGGGAATGTGTGGCATACGGGGGTACTTGCTTTAGGAGGTGACCATTTCACCAACGACATTGCAGTCGGTCTCAGAACCCCAATACCAGAGGCAGAAAATATTAAGAGGAAATACGGTTGCGTCTCACCGGCAATGGTAGAGGAGGATGAGATTATTGAAGTTCCCGGTATGGGCGGATTGAAGCCCCGCATCCTTCCCAGAAGCCTGCTGTGCGAGATTATTCAGCCGCGCGCAAAAGAGATACTCAACCTCGCTTATGAGGAGATAAGAAAGGAGGGCTACGGGAAAAACCTCAACTCGGGTATTGTCTTGACAGGTGGCGGCTCAAATCTTGCTGGGATAGCAGAGGCCGCCGAGGAGCTTTTCAACCTGCCGGTGAGAATTGGGTCGCCCATGGGAATAGGAGGATTAAAAGAAGTGGTCAACAATCCTATCTATTCCACTGCTGTGGGACTGCTTTTGTATCCCTATCGAAATAAGGTGGCCAGAGAGAACTGGCAGATTGCCTCCCTCGGGCTGTGGGACAGAACCACCACCAAACTCTGGCGTTGGTTGGCCGGTATCATTTAAGAAAAGGATACTCAAGCTTCTTAGATAAGGAGAAATAAATGGCAGATGCTCAGAACAATAAAGCAAGAAAAATAAACTTCTCCCTCGACGAAAAGTTCTCCTGTGGAGCCAAGATCAAGGTAATCGGGGTGGGAGGAGGAGGTGTAAACGGAATTAATCGTATGATCTCCTCCAAACTCACAGGGGTTGAATTCGTTGCAGTCAATACCGATGCTCAGGCTCTGAAATTATCCCAGGCGCCCATCAGGTTTCAGATAGGAAGCAAGCTAACCAAAGGGAGAGGAGCGGGCTCTAATCCGGAGATTGGGAAACAGGCTGCCCTGGAAGACACCGAGAAGATTATAGAATTGCTGGAAGGAGCCGATATGGTCTTCATCACTGCAGGGTTAGGAGGGGGCACCGGTACCGGGGCTTCCCCCGTTATTGCCAGCCTGGCAGTGGAGCTGGGAGCCCTAACCGTAGCCATTGTTACCATGCCCTTCTTCTTTGAGGGGAGGCGCAGATACCTTCAGGCGGAGCTGGGATTGAGGGAGTTGAGGGAGTGCGTAGACACAGTCATCGCCATACCCAATGATAAGCTCTTGTCAACCGCAGGAAGAGATACTTCCTTCATCGATGCCTTCCTCATCGCCGACGACATCCTGCGTCAGGGGGTTCAGGGAATCTCCGACCTGGTTAATGTCCCGGGGCTGATAAACCTCGACTTCGCTGATGTTGAAGCGGTGATGGCAGGCATGGGGATGGCAATCATGGGAACCGGCATTGCCCAGGGAGAAAACAAATCTATAGAGGCCGCTCGCCACGCCATCTCCAGCCCTCTGTTGGAAGATATATCCATTGATGGTGCTAAAGGGGTATTGATTAACATCACCGGCGGGACAGACTTAACCCTTCGCGAGGTTAAAGAATCTTCCACCCTCATCTACGAGACAGCTCATGAAGATGCGAACATCATCCTTGGAGCAGTCATAGATGAGGATATGAAGGATGAGATAAAACTAACCGTCATCGCAACCGGATTCGAAAGGGAAAATAGGGAAATGGAAAGCGACCTGGAGAAGAAGATGATCAAGTTCGACCGATTCCATTCCTCACAGACTATTCCCCTTTCCGACAGCTTCTACCGAAGAGGAAAATCCATGAATAAGCCGCTGGACAATCAACAAAAGGGAACTATCTCCAACAAGCCACTGGAAGACAAATTTGATGTTCCCACCTTCATCAGGGAGAAAAGATAGAATCTCTCGAGGTGAGAGTAAAGCCAGCTGCCTCTTGAAGGGGAATAGGGGAAAAATCCCTTTTCTCTCCACCCACCATTTTTCCAATAACCTCTAATAAGTATTAAATCCAAAAAAACCTGCCACCTTAGCTTCCTCATCAGGTTTAAAACTCCGGAGGGAGCTTACAGATAGATGAATAATCTCTCCTCTTGTGTTAAGGCTAAGCCAATCTCCCACTCATAGTCAGAGCATTATCAGGATTAACTCACAGAGATTCCTCATGGTAACTTCAGAAAATGAGTTATCCGCTCCCAGCTCAACACCACCTTCTCGCTGAGAACAACTATTAGGTATTTAAACTTGCTTTTGTCTTCAATAAAGCATATAATGTAGTCAGAAACATCATAATAGTAATATTAAAAATTCTTATTGTGTAAGTTAAAGCACAGTTTTAACGAAGAGGAAAATACTAACATATAAAAGGGCTATGGTGTAGTAATCCAAAACCGTATAGTAAGTTTATTATGAAAACCAAATCTTTTTCCAAGTTTTTCCTTCCCCTTCTGTCACTGGCAGCTTTAAGTGGCTGTATTACCCATTCCCCAAAGATTATTTATACCGAAGACGAACTGGTGGCTGTGTTACAGAATAGGATTATAGATGAAGAAGTCTCCAAAGCGATGGTTCCTTTTTACATAACCGACGAGATAAAAAAATACGCCCAGGAGATAGCCGGACCTTATTATTACGAGAAGGGCAAGGTGAACGCATTGGTGCGGGCTATTATTGATAGAAAAAAGCTGGATGTAAAATATAACGAATACAAAGCCCTTAACGCCATAGAAGTGTTTGTAGAAGGAGAGGCAAACTGCATAGCCTATACCAACCTCTTCATCGGCATGGCGCGAGCAGTAGGGCTTCCTGTTTATTATGTTGATGTAACCGAGGTCAGCAAACTAAAACGGGAAGGGGAGCTGGTTGTGAATAGCGGGCATATCTGTGCGGGAATAGAGATCAACAGCAAGATAACTCTGATAGATTTTGCCGAGCACCCTCGTATCGGTTATAAATTCTATAAGGTAATAGACGACCTGGAAGCCCTGGCTAATTTCATCAACTCCCAGGGGGTTCTTTCCAGCAACCAGATCGATCTCTCAGCCGAAAACTTAGATGCTCAAATCGATATTAAATTGTATAGAATGGCCATCAGAATTAAGCCGACCTTCGCCAAGGCATACAACAATCTGGGGATTGCCTACCAGAGACGGAGGCTTTACGACCTCGCCATTGCGCAGTATAACAGAGCCATACTCTTAGACTCAAAACTCTCCGCTCCTTTCAGCAATCTGGGCAATGTTTACTATCTTAAAGGTGATTATAATAAGGCAATCCAAAATCTGAAAAAAGCGCTTAAATTAAAGAAGAATAACCCTTATACCCATTACGCCATAGGACTTGTCTATTACTATAATAAAGACTATTCCGATGCTATTAAGCACTTCCAAAAAGCGACAAGACTCAATAAAGAATATGCCGAACCTCATAACCTGTTAGGCATGGTCTATTTCCAGCAAGGGAAATACGAGGAAGCCATTCTGGAAGCTCAGAAAGCACTGCAGATTGACCCTCAGTTCGCCCAAGCGAAGTCGAACCTCAAGAGATATCAGGCTATGTATAATAAGAAGATCCGCTCCTCAGCTAAGCTTATAAAAAAATCTGCATTTGAACATTAGACAAAACCTACCCCCCTTACCTTTAAGCCAAAGGTGGAGCATCATTTATACTCTCGCCTAAGTAGAGCTGCAATATATGGAGATATGGGAAGAGACTTTATAGCTTTACAAGAAGCGCAGTAAGAAGTGTTCCCCGCTCAACAAGACTGGGAAGCAGGACAAACTCATCCACCGAATGGGCTCCGTCTCCATCGACCCCCAGCCCATCCAGAGTAGGGATGCCGAGAGCTGAGGTAAAATTGGCATCACTCCCCCCACCGCTCATACCTCCCTCCAGCCGAAGGTTAAGCTCACGCAAGGCTATCTCTTGCGCCCTTTTGAAGAGATTCTTGTTCTGAGAGGTGCTCAGCAGAGGAGGGCGGTTTATACCCCCCGATATCTCCAAGCTGATACCCGGCAATATCGGTCTTAAATTATGAAGCTGACGGGCAACCTTTTCCCCATCTGCCAGCTCAATAAAGCGAAGGTCGATCTCCGCTTCACTGGTGGCGGCGACTACATTTGATAAGGTTCCCCCTTCTACCGTTCCCACATTAAGGGTTAAGCCCCGGCGAGGATTAGATAGCTTATGAATCCTGAGGATTTGATGGGCTAATTCATGAATAGCACTTACACCTTGCTTATAATCGCCCGCAGCGTGAGCTCCTTTTCCTTTGATTTTGAGGGTAAAAACGCCGACCCCTTTGCGAGAAGTCTTCAGCTTCCCACCCGGCAGCGCTGGCTCCAGGCAGAGCACCGCTTTGCTCGCCCTGGCTTCGGATTCTATCAGGGTGCGGGAGGAGTGGCTTCCGATCTCTTCGTCAGAGTTAATGATGATAACCACCCTGTTATCAAGACTGAGCCCCAGCTCTTTTATCGCTCTCAGGCTAAAAAGAGCCAGGCAAATGCCCCCTTTCATATCATAGGCACCAGGTCCGTAGAGCTTCTCCCCTTGGCGTCTCACCGGACGCCGCTTCACTTCCCCCAAAGACCACACTGTGTCCAGGTGGCAGAGAACAAGAATTTGCTCCTCACCTTGACCAAACTCAACCCGCAGGAAGTTCCCCACCTTCTGCTGTTCCAGGATGGTAGTCTTGATTCCCGAAGAGGTAAACTGGTCCCAGAGGAAGATGGCCAGCTTATCGCAGGAGGACTTGTACCAACTGGGAGACTCCAATTTTACCAGCTCCTCCAGCAGCTCAACAATCCTCTCCCTGTTTTGCTGGAAATAGGATAAGACTTCGCTCATATCTCAACCGGAATTCACGGGGCGGCTGTGGATTTCCATCTGGCTGAAGAAATAGCCAATCTCCCATTGGGCGGTCTCGGGGGAGTCAGAGCCATGAATCACATTCTCCTGCACCGAAATCCCGTAGCGGTGGCGAAGGGTGCCGGGAGCTGCTTTTTGGGGATCTGTTACCCCCATCAGCCGACGCAATCGCTCAATAATCCCCTCCCCTTCCAGCACGGCCACCATCACCGGTCCCGAAGACATATAGGTAGTAAGGCTGTCGAAAAAAGGCTGAAGCCGATGGACCTGATAGAACCCCTCTGCCCCTCTTTTGGTCAACTGGACCATCTTCATCCCCACTATCTTCATCCCTTCCATTTCCAGGGTCTCCAGAACTTTTCCCATGAGCCCGCGGGCAACCGCATCGGGCTTGATAATAGTGAGGGTTTGCTCCACAGCCATATACTTCCCCACCGCCTCCTCATATAAGTGTTTTCCCCCCTTCAGCTTTGGGGGCTCAAGGGGAAATAAATAATCAACTACCTTAGGCTCACAGCTTGGTGGTAACTATTTTCTTCTTCAGTTCCGCTATGGCGTAGGTAGGATTCAAAGACTTGGGGCACGCCTCCACACAGTTGAATATGGAGTGGCATCGCCACAGCCCATCCCGGTCGCTGATTATCCTCAACCTCTCCTCTGTCCCTTCATCACGACTGTCGAATATGAAGCGGTAGGCTTTGAACAGAGACGCAGGACCTAAGTAATTCTTGTTATACCAGTATGAGGGACAGGAAGAGGTGCAGGCGCCACATAAGATGCAAATCACCGCTTCATCGAGGAGTTTCCGGTCTTCGGGGCTTTGAAACCTCTCCCGTGGTCCAGCAGGGGAATTCGCAATCAAATAGGGTTTGATGATGGCTATCTTCTCAAAGAAGTCGTCCATATCGACAATCAGGTCTTTGATAACGGGAAAGCGGCGAAGGGGCTCCACCACGATGGTCTTCCTCTTCAGGAGGAGAATCTGGGTGTTGCACGCCAATCTGTTCACTCCGTTAATGGTCATAGCGCAAGAGCCGCAGATGGCGCTCCGGCAGGAGCGGCGGTAAGAGAGGGTGCCATCCTGCCTCCACTTTATCTCGTTCAAACCATCAAGCACCGTCATGCCGGGCTCGACTTTAACGGTATATTTCCGGTAATAGGGTTTCTTATCCTTATCGGGATCAAACCTCAATATCTTGAAAGTTATCTCCATGGTCTTCTTTCTCCCTAATATTTCCTTTCAGTGGGCTGATACCTGGTGATAACTACCTTCTTATAATCGAAACGGGGGCCCTTATCAGTTCTATACGCCAGGGTATGCTTCAGCCAATTTTCATCGTCCCTCTTGGGGTAGTCAGTGCGGTAGTGAGAACCACGGCTTTCAGTACGGTTGAGGGCACCAGCCACAATTACCTCGACGAAGTCAAGTAAATGACCCAGCTCCAGAGCATCAATCAGGTCAGTATTGCATCTTTTCCCTTTGTCGTCTATATGGATGTGCTTATAACGCTCTTGCAAGCCCTTGATGATTTCCAGCTCCTTCTGAAGCTTCTTTTCATCTCGAAAGATTCCGCAGTTATCCATCATAGAGACCTGAAGCTCTTCTCTGATTTGAGCCACCGACTCTTTTCCCTCGTTTCCCAAAATGGCGGCTATCTCCTCCTCGGCTGGCTTAGCTGCATCCTCAGGTAATGGTGTGAACCCCTCCTCTCGCTGAAGGAACTCCGCCATGGTCTTTCCTGTCCGCCGCCCGAAGAGGCTGGCTTCCAGCTGGGAGTTGGTCCCCAGTCTGTTAGCCCCGTGGACCGACACACAGGCGCACTCCCCAGCGGCATAAAGCCCCTTAACAGGGGTATTATCCTTATCAATAACCACCTGCCCATGCTTATTGGTGGGGATGCCCCCCATGGAGTAGTGGGCAGTGGGCTGGATGGGGACCGGCTCTTTGATGCAGTCCACCCCGACAAAACTTAGGGCTAAATCATGGATCTGAGGAAGGCGTTCCATAATTTTCTCAGCGCCCAGATGCCTCAGGTCGATGAGGATATAGTCCTTCCCATCTATTCCTCTTCCCTCGTTTATCTCCGTTTGCTCGGCGCGGGCGGTCAAGTCCCTAGGGGCAAGCTCCATCTTCTCGGGGGCATATCTTTTCATGAACCTCTCCCCATCCCTATTGAGGAGATAACCCCCCTCACCCCGGGCACCTTCAGTAACCAGGATACCATGCTGGTAGAGACCGGTGGGATGGAACTGAACGAACTCCATATCCTCTATAGGGATGCCAATCCGATAGACGATGCTCAAGCCATCGCCAGTATTGGCGTGGGCATTGGAGGTTATCTTGTAAGCCCTCCCATAACCTCCGGTAGCGAACATAACCGCCTTGCTGTGAAATATGTGGAGCTCCCCACCGATGATATCCAGGGCAACCACTCCGCAGCAGTTCCCCTTGTTCATAATAAGGCTGACCACATAGAACTCGGAGTAGAAGTTAACCCCGTGCTTGATGCACTGTTCATACAAGGTGTGAAGGAGCACATGTCCCGTATAATCGGCGGCATAGCAAGCCCTCGGGCGAGAGTGTCCACCGAAGCGTCGCTGGGCAATGGTTCCGTCGGGGTTACGGCTGAATGGAACTCCCATATGCTCAAACTCAATGACAGTAGCAGGAGCCTCCTTAACCAGTATTTCAATGGCATCCTGGTCCCCCAGATAGTCGCTCCCCTTCACCGTGTCGAACATATGAACTTCCCAGCTATCATCGCTGGCGTTAGCCAACGAAGCCGCTATCCCCCCCTGAGCTGCACCTGAATGGGAGCGGGTGGGGAAGACCTTAGACAACACAGCAGTATCCGCCACCTGGCTGGTCTCCAGTGCCGCCCGCAACCCGGCTAATCCCGCCCCTATGATGACGATGTCGTGTTGGTGGTGTATCATAACTTTCTCCCTCTTCACAATATTTCTGGTCTAAAGCCGATAACGGTGATCAATCCCAGCACTCCAAAGATCAAGGCTACGACCACAATGACACCGTAAATCAGCATCCGCCATCCGTCCCTCTTAATCCAGTCCTGGGTTATTGCCCACATGCCGTTTAAACCATGGTAAAGGGCTAAAACGAGAAAACTTATATCAAGCGTCTTCCAGAAGGGGGTGGCTAACCTGGCAGCTACATTCTGGTAGGTTAGCTCCCCATTGCCCGCATAATGGATAAACCAGAAATGGATAATGATGATTGCCAGAACATAGGCCCCGCTGAGGCGCTGGAAAAGCCAGCTCCAGCCGCCTCCGGCTATATAGAGCTTTCTATTACTCATAGCTTCCTCCTCATTCTCCCCAACTCAGAAGGGGTAAAGGGGTATGGCTCCCAGAACAAAAATGACAATCCCTACTACGACCACCGCCCAGAACATCTTCTTCTGGTGCGCCATTCCCCAACCGAGGTCCAGAATCACCAGACGTATCCCGTTCAAAGCGTGGTAGATTACTACACCCAGTAGCCCTATCTCCAGAAGCTTAAACAGAGGTGACTCCAGCAAACGCATAATCCGGTTGAAGCTCTCCGGACCCTTCTGCAGGAAGCTCATAACCCATATATGGAGCACCAGATAAACTACAATCAGTACCCCGGATAGGCGGTGGAGAATCCAGGCAACTGTTCCCACATGCCATCTATAAAACATATTTCAACACCTCCTTAGAGCACTCTGGGTTGTGTTATCCCTTCAATGCTGTTACCCTTAAAAGAAAAAGAGGAAAATTCCCCTCTCATTTCTGATACTTAGCACGCCCCTCCACATAGAGGTCGTTTCCACGGGTATCGTTGATCACCACGGCGGGGAAATCTTCCACCTCCATCAGCCTGAGGGCTTCGGGTCCCAGTTCGGGATAAGCGACCACTTCGGCATTTTTAACACTCTTGGCAATCAGGGCAGCAGCGCCCCCCACCGCAGCCAGGTAGACCGCCTTGTGCTTTTTGCAGGCTTCGATCACCTCGGCTGAGCGAGACCCCTTGCCAATCATCCCCTTCAGTCCCAGAGCAAGGAGCCGGGGGGCGTAAGGGTCCATCCTTCCGCTGGTAGTGGGACCAGCTGAACCGACGGGATTTCCCGGCCGAGCCGGAGATGGTCCCGCATAGTAGATTAGCTGACCCTTAAGGTCCACGGGGAGGGGTTTGCCGGCATCCAACAGGTCTATTAATCGTTTGTGGGCGGAATCTCTGCCCACGAGGATGGAACCGGTAATCAATACCTTATCCCCTATATTCAAGGACTCCACATCCTTGTCGGTGAGGGGTGTGGTGAGTTTTGCTTCTGCCATAAAGAACTCCTTTTTTCTCTGCTATAAAGATTATGTTTATGGGCTGAAAGCCCTTTTTCCTCAGGATACGGAGGCTCTCCCTATAAAACTACCTCTTTGTGTCGATGGGAGTGGCACTCAATGTTCACCGCTGCCGGCAGACTGGCAATATGGCATGGGAAAGCCTCCACAAGGACTGCCAGCGCGGTGCAACGCCCGCCGAAGCCCTGGGGACCGATTCCCATCTGGTTAATCTTCTCCAAAAGCTCCTCCTCAATAGCTGCCAGATGGGGCTTAGGGTTTTTACTCTTCAGGGGTCTGAGGAGGGCTTTCTTAGCCACGAAGGCTGCAGTTTCAAAGGTGCCTCCAATTCCTACTCCTACTACAATCGGTGGGCAAGGGTTAGGACCCGCCTTGCTCACCCTTTCCAGCACGAAGTCGATTACTCCCTTGGCTCCATCGGCTGGCTTGAGCATGCGCACCTCGCTCATATTCTCGCTCCCTCCCCCTTTGGGGAGGATGGTTATCTTTAGCTTATCACCGGGGACAATCTCTAAATGTATAATGGCTGGGGTGTTGTCACCGGTATTCTTCCTCTCCAGCGGGTCAGAGACAATCGACTTGCGCAGATATCCCTCGGAGTAGCCCTGCCGTACCCCTTCGTTGATAGCGTCGGGGAGGGTTCCTCCTTTTATGGTCACCTCGGAGCCCAGCTCCACAAAGAACACCGCAAAGCCGGTATCCTGGCAGAGGGGAAACTGCCCCTCCTGGGAAATCCGGGCGTTCTCCTCCAGTTGGCTTAAAATATCTACTGCTACAGGGGACTCCTCCTTCTCCTTGTAACTTCGGAAAGCTTCCAGCACCTCGTCATTAAGATAATAATTGGCATCTATGCAGAGCTTTTTGACCGCCCCGGTAATGGTTTTGGCTTCAATCTCCCGCATACTCTCTCCTTTTCTGAAAAATAGACACTCTCACTCTTTAAAAAGAGCAAGGGTAATTTCAACCCCTTCCTCAGTGCTTTATCAATTTAGATAGGAGCCTCAGCTACATTCAGAGCCTGGTATCCGCCACCGCTTTTTTGACCGCCTCCAGGGTATTCTTTAAGGCTTCCTTCTCATCGGGGGTTAGTTTTATTTCCAGAATCTTCTCTACCCCACCTGCTCCGATAACTGTTGGCACGCCGATGAAGTAGCCATTGACGCCATACTCCCCTTCGCAGAAGGATGAGCAGGGGATAATCCGCTTCTTGTCCTTCAGATAGGATTCCACCATCCCCAGCACTGAGGCGGCTGGGCTGAAGTAGGCACTGCCATCAGCCAGCAGTTTGACAATCTCAGTACCTGCCTCCCGGGTGCGCTCTACGATGGCGTCAATTTTTTCCTTGGGGAGAATCTCTGTAAGAGGAATACCCCCCACGGTAGTTAGCCTGGGGAGGGGAACCATAGTGGGTCCATGACCCCCCATAACTATAGCACTGATATCCTCCACCGAGTATCCGGTCTCCATGGCGACAAAAGACCGGTAGCGTCCGGTATCCAGAGCCCCCGCCATCCCCACTACCCGGTTCTTGGGGAAGCCGGTCAGTTTGTAAAAGGCGTAAATCATGGCATCTAAAGGGTTGGTGATGACGATGTTGAAGGCATCGGGACAGTGCTTCTTGATATTCTCAGCTACACTGGTGATGATCTTGAGGTTCACATTGAGGAGGTCTTCGCGGGTCATTCCGGGTTTGCGGGGAACCCCGGCGGTGATGATTACGACATCGGAGCCCTTTAACTGGGAAAAATCGCTGGTTCCCTCAAGATTGACATCGGTGCCGTAGTGGGGGGTCATCTCCATCATATCAAGGGTTTTCCCCTTGGCTAATCCCTCCTTTTCGGGAATATCGAACACTACGGCATCGCCCAGCTCTCTTTGGGCAATCATCAATGCTGTAATCCCACCAACTTGCCCTCCACCTATTACCGCAATTTTATACCTTTTAGGCATTGCCTACCTCCTTGTAGTTAAGATGAGTTAACAAGGGAGAAGCACAACTTTCTGTCTTAACCATCCTCCCTCCAACTAAACAAAAAGGGAGCTTGAGATGGTCTCTCTGTTAACTTCCCTCCATGTGGCTGATGATAGCGGTGCCGAACTCAGAGCACTTCAGCTTGGTGGCACCCTCCATCAGCCGCTCCAGGTCGTAGGTGACCATTTTCGCCAAGATGGTTTTTTCCAAGGCTTTGACGATGATATCGGCGGCTTCCTGCCAGCCCATATATTCCAACATCATCACCCCAGAAAGGGTGAGGGAACTCGGGTTGACCTTATCGAGCCCCGCATACTTGGGAGCGGTACCATGGGTAGCCTCAAAGAGAGCTATGTAGTCTCCGATATTGGCTCCCGGAGCCAGACCGAGTCCTCCCACCTGGGCAGCGCAGGCATCGGAAAGGTAGTCGCCGTTGAGATTGGGCAAAGCGATGACGCTGTATTCCGCAGTGCGGGTGAGGATCTGCTGGAGCATGGAGTCAGCTACTCTATCTTTAATCACAATCTTGTCAGGGGGCACCTCGCCTCCGTATTTTTCGGTCAGCTCGCTTTCGGTAACGGTGTAGTCCCCGAACTCATCCTTAGCTATCTCATATCCCCAGTCGCGGAAAGCCCCTTCGGTGAACTTCATAATATTTCCTTTATGAACCAAGGTAACGCTGGGGAGCTTCCTGTCAAGAGCATAGCGAATGGCTTTCCGCACCAGGTTCTTGGTAGCCGTCTCGCTGATGGGTTTGATGCCAATGCCGGAATCCTCTTTGATGGAGCACCCCATCTGCTGATTGAGGAACTGAATGACCTTGTTCACCTCGGGTGTGCCCTTTGCCCACTCGATCCCCGCATATACATCCTCGGTGTTCTCCCTGAAGATAACCATATTCATCCGCTCGGGATGTCTCACCGGGCTGGGTACTCCCTTGAAATAGCGCACCGGTCGGACACAGGCGTAGAGGTTGAGGGTCTGCCTCAGGGTGACATTGAGGCTTCGGTAGCCCCCGGCTATGGGAGTAGTCAGAGGACCCTTGATGGCGACAATGAAGTGCCGAATAGCCTCGTAGGTGTCACTCGGAAGAACCTCACTGTAAACCTTCTGCCCCTTATCCCCGGCAAACATCTCCAGCCACACAATCCTTCTCTTTCCCCGGTAAGCCTTCTCCACTGCGGCATCGAGCACCCGCTTGGCAGCAGCCCAGATATCCGGTCCCACCCCATCTCCTTCTATAAAGGGGATGATGGGTTCATCGGGCACCTTGAGCCTCCCATCCTCTATCTCTATGTTACTTCCTTCCTTGGGGATAGTTAATTTATCAAAGTTGACCATATACTCCTCCCTATTACCGACAATTGAGAATTAATAATTATTTCTTCTCATTCCAATTTAAAGTCGCCGTACTTATGGATATAGTTGGCCAAGCCTCCTTCCTGGAGAATTTTAGTCATTACCGGTGGCAGGGAAGGGAAGCTCAGCTCTATACTTTTCGTATGATTGACCACCTTTCCTTTCAACAGGTCTACTTCCAGCTCGTCTCCTTCATCAATCTTATCGGTATCGCATATGATAGCGGGCAGCCCCACATTGATGCAGTTACGGAAAAAGATGCGGGCAAAAGATTTAGCTAATACAGCACTAACTCCGGCTATCTTAATTATAGTAGGGGCATGCTCACGGCTGGAGCCGAGTCCGAAGTTCCCTCCTCCCACCACAAAGTCCCCCGGTGCCATGCTGGAGGCAAATTCCGGTCGAGCGTCCTCCAGCACATGTTTGGCTAACTCTGGCAGGTTCGAGCGTAGATGGAACAGCCTCCCCGGGGCGATGTGGTCGGTGCTAATGCTATCACCAAATTTCCAAGCCTTCCCTCTCATTGCGGTCATCTTATCACCTCTCTTGGGTCGGCGATTTTTCCTTTAAGTGCTGTGACTGCTGCTGTGGCCGGCGATGCCAGATAGATGAAGCCATTAGGATTGCCCATTCTCCCCTTGAAGTTCCGGTTCTGGGTCGACAGGCACGCCTCACCATCCCCTAACACCCCCTGGTGAATGCCCACACAGGGACCGCATCCGGGGCTCTGGATGGAAGCCCCGGCCTGGTTGAGAATAGACAGGGTCCCTTCTTCCAAAGCCTCCTGATAGACCTTTCTGGAAGCCGGGACTACTATGAGACGGGTATCGGGATTTTTTTTCTTCCCTTCTAAGATCTGTGCAGCGATACGGAGGTCCTCCAGTCTCCCGTTGGTGCAGGTGCCGATATAGACCTGGTCTATGGTAACATCCTGGCAGTCCTTGTGCTCGATGGTTCTGGTGTTGTCCACGGTGTGGGGGAAGGAGATGGTGGGCAAAATCTTGCTGGCATCTATCTCGAAGCTCCGCTCATAGGTGGCATCCTCGTCCGCCCTCAGCTCCCGATAGCTTTTGCCGCGTCCATGCTTTAGTAAGAATTCCCTGGTTTTTTCGTCCGAGAAGATGATGCCGCATTTCGCTCCAGCTTCCACTGCCATATTAGACATGGTGAGCCGCTCACTCATCCCCATATTCTCAATAGTCTCTCCGCAGAACTCCATAGACTTATAAGTAGCCCCGTCAGCTCCGATCATGCCTATTATATGGAGGATAAGGTCTTTGGCAAAGACCCCCGGCTGGAAGCGTCCGTGCATCACAAATCTATAGCTCTCGGGAACCCTTAGCCAGGTCTTCCCCAGAGCGATACCGATGGCCACATCGGTAGAACCCATCCCTGTGCCCAAAGCCCCTAAAGCTCCCGAGGTGCAGGTGTGGGAGTCGGCTCCGATGACAATATCCCCCGGTCTCACAAAGGATTCGTTAATCACCTGATGACAGACTCCATCGCCCACCTCGGAGATACAGCAGCCGGTCTTCCGGGCGAACTGACGCAGGGTGATGTGGTCGTTGGCTAATTCCTTGCGGGGACTGGGAGCTGCGTGGTCGATAAAAAGTACCGTCTGTTGGGGAATAGCTGCTCTTTCCAGGTTTATCTTTCGCAGTTGATTGATAGCCAGTGGTCCTGTTCCATCCTGCACCAGGCAGACATCTACCGGCGTTACCACTATCTCCCCGGCAACAACCTCTCGATCCACATGCTCACTGATGATTTTTTCTGCAAGCGTCTTCCCCATAAGACCCCCTCCTTGCTATTAATTTTAATATGACCTTTATATATTGAAGCAAAGTCTAAGTTGCAGAGGAAAGAGAAAAATCTCTTTAAAAGCGTGTAATAATAACATAAGCATTCCCTTTGTGTCAAGATAATTAGGAGTCCAATTTTCCCCTTTCAAGCTCCAGGGAATCAAGCGACTTAGGGCAGCTAAATGAGATTTTTTTCTGGCTAAAAATGAGGGTAGCCGCTGGGCGGGGGCGTCTCCAGGTGGCTTAAGTCGTTTATAACCTTCACCTGGAATCCATGCGAGGTTTTTTCAATCAGGTTCACACAGGTACTGTTCTGGATAAGCTTCCAGTAATCCCTTAGCTCCATCTTAAGGCAGTGCATGAGAATAACCCGGTTTACTCCCCCATGCCCGATAATCAATATTCTCTCCCAGTTCGCCTGGTTGACCAGATCGAGAAAGCGAGGAACCACCCTTTGCTGTAAGTCATGCAGGCTCTCCCCCAGGGGCATTTTGACCAGGTGGGGTTGCTCTTTCCACAAGCGGAATTCGCGGGGAAAGCGCTCAGCTATCTCGTCCACCCGCAAACCTTCCCACATACCATGGTTAATCTCACAGAATGCCGGTTCCAAGCGTATAGGAGGGGAATTACCTTGTATGATGATTTCCGCCGTCTGGCGGGCGCGCAACAGGGGGCTGGAGTATACCAGGTCGAATTTAACCTTCCTCAATCGCTGGGCAAGATGTCTGGCTTGCTCAACGCCGGCATCGCTGAGAGGGATATCCTGACCCCCCTGGTATCTTCTCTCCTTGTTCCATTCGGTTTCGGCATGACGGACAAGGTAGACGAGTTTCATTCTCCCAACCTAATTATAATATAGCATGATGAGTCAGCTACCTCTGGATAAACTACTGCTCCCATGAGAAAGGACTAAAACTTCCATTTCACACACCGTAACAGAGAAAAAATGTTGACAGAAGCCCGGAAACCCCATAAATTTGAGTTTAACCATATCCACCTTTCTCTCTTTAGCAAACTCTATTACTTCCTTGGCATCCATATCCGCTCCTCCTTTCGAAGGGCTGTATATAGCTAAAATAAGCTAATTTGAAGAATAAATATACCACAAACAACCTTCAGTGTCTAAGCAATTTTTAAAAATCTCAAGACCTTTTGGGGCATCTTCCCCCTTGCGGGAGATAGTGGAATATGTGCTATATTAATAGGAGTATGTTTTAAGAGCATAGGTATCTCTCTTTCTGCTGAAGCGAAAATCATCATCACTAATAGGAGGTAGTGAAAAATGGCTGACACGCATAAGTTCCTTGTAGGCGGGAAGTGGCACATCTCTTCAGAGGAGATGGAAATACTAAATCCTTATAATGGCGAAGTGGTGGGAGTAGTCTGCAGGGCGACGACCGACGACATCGAAAAAGCAACTACTACCACCGTAAAGGCGTGGGAGACAACCAGAAAGCTGCCTCTGTTTAAGAGGGCGGAAATCCTACAAAATGTCTCTTCGGGGATTGAAAAGCGGAAGGAGGAGTTAGCCCGAACCATATGCCTGGAGGCGGGCAAGCCCATCAGCCTGGCACGGATGGAGGTCGCCCGCGCGGTAAACACCTTTCAGATAGGAGCCGAGGAAGCCAAGCGGATAGGGGGCCAGCTTGTACCTCTGGACCTGCATCCCCGTGGACTGAACCGGGTCTCCGTAACCCGCCGCTACCCTCTTGGTCCCGTGATTGCCATATCTCCCTTCAATTTTCCCCTCAATCTTATTGCCCATAAGATGGCTCCCTGCATCGCCTCGGGTAATTCTATGGTCCTCAAGCCCTCCTCCGCCGCGCCCCTCACCGCCCTGATGCTGGCGGAGATAGTGCTGGAAGCGGGCTTACCTCCCCAGGCGCTCAGCGTGCTCCCCTGCCGCCCCGTCCTGGCGGAAAAGATTGTGGTTGACGATAGGTTTAAGCTATTGACCTTTACCGGAAGCTCCGATGTAGGCTGGAGGCTCAAAGGAATCGCGGGGAAGAAGCGCACCCTACTGGAGTTGGGAGGAAATGCCGGAGTCATCGTCCATAAAGATGCCGACCTCGATTTTGCCGCCGACCGCTGTGTGATTGGTGGGTTTAGCTTTGCCGGTCAGATATGCATATCGGTGCA
>CABWKN010000007.1 GCA_902505605.1 Candidatus Guanabacterium sedimentis | reverse complement strand
CGTTTTTTTTCATCATGAGACCCATTATCCGTTTGACAAATCTTTAATGGGTCTAATATACCATATTGTTCAATCAATTAGGTGCCATTTCAGACACACTTAATTTTACACTGCCAAGAAAACGTTTTTTAGCTTGTCTATCATTTTCACTAAAATCTGGTAAGCTCTGCTCAATAGCCAGCGATTTCCATAATGATAAGAAGGAGCTTTAAGATATCTTTTGTTTGACAAGGAATGGCAGATGATATAAAATTAAATATATTTATGAACTTTTAATCTGGGGGACAATATGGAGGAAAAGAGTTCTGCCAATGAAATTTATGACGCCATGGTTATTCCCCGAGGGTCGAAAATCCGGGTGCCTGAAGGGGTCCCTTTAGTTCTTGATGTGAAGGGGGACGTGATTTTTCAGGAATCTCAGTCTGATTTTGGGGAGATAAACACCCATTTCGGCAGTATTCTGATTGATAGAGATGTGAGCATATATTCCAGAAGTTTTAGCACCAAGAAGATGCTTATAGTTCAGGGAACCTTGACCGGGGATAAGGTTATTGCTCGGAACCTTACGGGGGATGAAGGACATATCAGGGCGAGGGCGATCAGGTCGAGAAGCATAGAGATGCGTCACTCTCGCCTGGAATCGCATTCAGTGGAAGCCAATGAGCTTAAAATCGTCGGTGGAACAGTGGAAGTTGGCTCTGTTAATGCAGAGAGGGTAGTGTTGAAAGAAGGTGTTCAGGGCACGATAATCATCAGTTCGGTCAAAGAGTGGCATGTTGACCCCGACTGTCGCATCAAGGGTTGTTTTGAGAGCGACATAGAGCTCCTCGGCTACCTGGCCAAGTATTGGCGAAGAATCCTCAACCAGAAAGCTCTTTACCAGATTGAGAAGATGAGGAAACCAGAATCCCCACCCTTTTTCACCCCTTCTTTGCCTCATAAGGAGCCTTTCTTACCGGCCGAAAAAGAGGAGGGAGAATTAACGGCCAGAGATGAGGAACCAGCTGTAGAGCCTGAAGAGCTCCCATCTTTGAAGGCTGCACTCTCTATTCTGGAAAGTGAGTATCCTGAAGTCAGGAGCGCACCCCCGATAGTAAGGTTTGTTCTTCAGAGCCTGCAAAATGGTGACCTCTCCCAGCTTAAACAAATATATTCTAAGTGGGGCGAGATTATTGAAAAAGGGGAAAGGGATTTCAGCCCCAGAACAAAAAAGGCTTTCTTTATTATCAAGTCTATTATTGCCAGAAATTTAGAAGAATAACCCTATATTTCGAAACAGGAAAGGAGGTTTTCATAATGTTCTTTCTCAGGGGAAGATTGGCTTTAATTGGTGTTTTGGTTTTGTGTCTTTTTCTCTTTTACCCAGGTTTGACTATGGGTGGAGAGGAAAAGGAGTACCCTCATCAAAAGAAGGTTATAAAATTGAAGGGGACTGATATATCCGAGCTCCCCTTCAGCCCAGCTATTAAGATAGGGGATTGGCTGTTTCTTTCCGGCACTATCGGGACCGACCCCGCAACAGGAAAATTGTCTGAAGGGATAGAGGCTCAAACCCGGCAGGTGCTGGAGTACCTGGGGGCGTTGTTGAAAGAAGCAGGAATGAGCTACGAGAATGTGGTGAAGGTAACCGTCTATCTGGCCGATATCAAAGACTTCGACGCCCTCAATAGGGTATACAAGGAATATTTCCCTTCCGAGCGCCCTGCCAGGGCAGTGGTCGAGGTCTCTGAGCTGGTGCTTGGGGCTAAAGTGGAGATATCGATGATTGCCATGAAGTGACCCTTGCCTACCGAGAAAAAGAAGCACGAGAAAGAATAAAAATAGCAGATAACTGAGGCCATCTAATTCTTGAACCTGAAGTATAAAAAACAGGGGGAAAAAGAGTTTTTTTCCTTTCCCCCCTTATTTATTACTTATCTAGCCTTACTTTCTCTGGTCGATGGGGATGTATTTCTGCTCCATGGCTCCCACATAAACTGCACGAGGTCTGAAGATGCGATTTATCGGCAGGTATTCCAGCACCCGAGCACACCACCCAGCAACGCGGCTTACTGCGAATATGGGGGTGAACAAGGGAACATCAATACCAAGGGCGTAATAAATAGTCCCGGAGTAGAAGTCGACATTGGGGAAAATCCCCCTCTCACCATAAGCGGCAATCACCTCGTCCTCAACCTTCTTGGCAATTTTATACAGGTTCTCCATTCCCTTCATCTGGGTCACTTTCTGAGAGTACTGCCCCAGCACCTTTGCACGGGGGTCATACGCCTTGTATACCCGGTGACCAAATCCCATAATCTTCTTTTTCTGAGCGATGGCATCTTTTACATACCTGACTGCGTCACTCTCGTCCTTGATGGTCATTACCTCGGCCAGAGCTCGCTCATTGGCACCACCATGGAGGGGTCCCTTTAAGCTCCCTATACCACCGACAACTGTGGAGTAAAGGTCACTAAGGGATGAATTAATGACCATGGAGGTGAAGGTGGAGGCGTTCATCCCGTGGTCAGCATGCAGAATAAGGGATATATCCATCACCCGGGCAGTGAAGTCGTCGGGCTTCTCCCCGGTAGCCATATAGAGGAAGTTAGCAGCGTGACCTAAGCTGGGGTCGGGGTCTACCGGTTCCAGACCCTTTCTGATCCTTGCCCAGGCAGCGGCTATGGTTGATGTCTGAGCTATTAGCTTAATGGCGATTTCGGTGTCATTTTCTACGGTTACCTCGTCCGCCTTGGGGTCAAAACATCCCAACAGGGAGACGCCTGTCCTCAAAGCCGCCATAGGATGGACTTCCCTGGGTAATCCTTTCATCAGCTCAAGGATCTTCTTGGGGACTGCCCGGTAGCCCACCAGCTTCATGTAGAAGTCCTCGTACTCCCTCTTGGTGGGTAGCTTGCCGAAAAGAAGGAGATAACAGGTCTCTTCATAGGTTGAGTGCTCTGCCAGGTCAAAGATATTATAACCCCGATAAACCAACCATCCCTTTTCCCCATCGACATAGCCGATGGTAGATTCATTAGAAATAGCACCTTCCATCCCGCGACCAAGCTGGATGGTCACGGGCCACTCAAGCTTTCCCACGAATTTTGGTTTTTGTTCTGCCATTTTATAGAACCTCCCTTTAGTTAAACATTTTAGGTTTTATACATTACAAGGCTTTACAAACAATCATCCTCCTGTTTCAAGGCTAATAATTATACCATAATTATCCCCCACTGCAAGCAAAAAACGACGGTAGAAATACTTTTTTCCTGGCTTGGAGGAATTTGCACAGGGCAGCCACGGGCGGCTTTCTCCTTCCGCTTTGTTATTATGCTATTTCTCTTTTTTCTTTATGGGCATATAATAGCGGTTGTCACCAAAAGAAATAGCTTCTATCTTACCGGCATCTGTCAGTTTTCTAATGAATTTAATGGCTTCGTTAGGATGTAATCCCAACCCATTAGCAAGGTCCTTGACAGTCGCAGGTCTTCTCTGGAGGAACTCCCATATAGCCTTTTCCTGTTGATGCTCCAGTGGAGTGGGCTCTCTTGGGCTGAAGCGAGCGATTACTTCGCATTGCCTTCCCAAAAAAACTTTCACCTTATCCATTTCCTCTCTGGTGATGGGAAGGGCATAGGCTTCCGAAGGGGGACGCACTACGGTATTCAACTGGACTTTATGAGGCGCAATGCGAGAGATGGCCTCTTTTATTCTCTGCAGTTCATCGGGTGAGTCGTTTACTCCATTGACCAGCATTATCTCCAGCCATACTTTGCCCTGGTAGATTTTTTTGAAAACATTAAGCCCTTCAATCACCTCCTCTATCCTTATGGATGGGAGAGGGCGATTGACTTTCTCAAAGGCCCTCTGGGAAGCAGCATCAAGGGAAGGGACTATCAGGTCGCTCTCCATCAGCTCTTCCCTTACCTCGGCTGACCTCAGCAGGGCACCATTGGTAAGCACGGCGACCGGAATGGAGGTAAATCTTTTAACCGTTTTAATCGCTTCTCCCAGCCTGGAGTTTAATGTTGGCTCCCCTGAGCCTGAGAAGGTGAGGTAATCAATCTTGTGGTCAGAGCTAAGTGTGGTTTTAAGCTCATCGATAACTTCGTCAACGGAAACCCATTCTCGCCTTTGCTCTGTCTGTATGGTGGTTCTTCCCAGCTGACAGTAGATGCAATCGAAATTACAGGCTTTAAAGGGGACCATGTCTACCCCCAGGGATAGCCCCAGCCGCCGCGAGGACACCGGACCATAAATGTGTTGCATGGCTCTCTTTCCCTTTATTTTTCTTAGCTTAATCTATGGCTGCTCTTCGGGTTTCTTTATTTCATAGTGATAACTTATCTTAGCGGTTTTTCCCAGCATGGCTCCCACCGAGCAATATCTACTCTGGGAGAGCTCGATGGCTCTGTCCAATTTTTCTGCAGGGATGTCCTTCCCGCTGATTACATAGGTGAGTTCGATTCGGGTATAAACCCTGGGGTGCTCGGCGGCGGATTCTGCTCTAACCTTTATATTGAAAGAGTCGAACTTGATTCGCATTTTGTTAAGAATAGAAACCACATCCATTCCGGTGCAACCCGCCAGGCTTATAAGGAGGAGCTCTCCAGGGTGCACTCCGCTGTTGGAGCCCCCTACCTCGGGGTAGGCATCCATCACCATGGCATGGTTTGAATCGGCAGCTCCCACAAACTGCATCCCCTCGGTCCAGATTACCCTCGCTTCTTTCATTTTTTTGTCCTCTCTAATATGTAAAGATAAGAAAGTTCTTTCGCTCTCCCTGGAAGAACTGGAAAGAGCCGGTTTGAGAGATTTATTTTTTATAGCCCACAGGCATAATCAACAGCGGGGTAAGCTCCGATGGCAGACCGAGTACTTTGGCTATCTGCTCATCTGAGTAAGCACCTACAATGCCCGCTCCCAGACCTATTGCTTCAGCCTGCAGGAATAGATTCTGCCCCACATGCCCTACTTCTATATGAACATATCTAATTCCCCGCTCCTTATACTTTACAGTGGTGCGGGCATAATCGGCAGTCACAATCATAACTATCGGCGCGGCACCAATCCATCTTTGACCCAGTGCTCCATCCACCACCTTATCCCGAGAGTCTCCCTTTGTCACTACTTCAACAGAGTGAGGCTTGGGGAGGTAATGGTAGATGCCGGCTTCAAGTCCCTCTACTCCTTTATCGCCTACTACCAGATACATCTCTATCGGGTCGAGGGCTCCGGCTGAAGGGACTGCCCTGAGGTTGTCCCTTCCACCGGTGATACCCTGGGATGCCCATAAAAGCTGGGAAACCTGGGAGACGGTCAAGGGCTGGGGCTGAAAGCTTCTGATGGTTCTTCTTGCTTTAATGGCTTCCTCCACCGACAGCTTCCCGGTAAGAGACGGCGGGGGGAGCTTTATCTCAGCAGCAGGCTGCTGAGCTTTCTGCTCCTGGCGGCAGGCAAGGGTAAAACTGCCGGGGATGAGCAACAGGAGGGTCAGCAAGATTGATATAGTGAGAGATGGGTAGAGACTGCGATTTTTCATTACTCTTTCTCCTTTAATAAGGGTTAGAATTTAATAAGTGAGAATATATCCAGACCTTCTAATTTCTTTCTTCCCTCAAGGAACTCCAGCTCGATAAGAAAGGCTAAGCCGTATACTTTGCCCCCCAGCTTCCTTATCAGCTCTACGGAGGCTCGGGCGGTGCCCCCGGTAGCCAGCAGGTCGTCGGCGATAAGAACCGTCTGCCCAGGTGTTATGGCATCTTTATGGATTTCCAGGCTGTCGGTGCCATATTCCAGCTCGTAGGTCTCCATGATAGTCTCTGCGGGCAGCTTCCCGGGCTTCCTTACCGGTATAAACCCAGTCCCCAATTTGTACGCCATAATACCGGCGATGATGAATCCCCGGGCTTCTACCCCCAGCACGAGGTCGATGCCTTTGCCCATGTATCTTTCAGCCAACTGGTCGATGGCTAACCGCATGGCATCCTTATTTTTTAAAAGAGTAGTAATATCTTTGAAGATAATTCCCTTTTTCGGGAAATCGGGCACATCTCGTATGGCTTTCCTCAGGTCAATCACAGCTTACCTCCCTTATGATAAATTCACCGGATTATGAGGATTTAATTTTATCATTGCTGGAGCTATTCTCCTCAAATTTTCTCTTACACATTATACCCATGCAGCCTGCTTCAGTCAACCAAAAGGGGACTTTGCCCCCGGCGATGGCTAAAAAATAGCAGGATTTGTTAAGCGCAGTATAAATATGCTTACAAGAGACCATAACCAAAGTTTTAAAGCCAATTAAGCCTCACCCTTGCAGTCATTTAGAGCTGACATCCTCACTCGGGCAACAATTTTATTGCAAATTATGTTGAGTCTGGTGTAATATTAACAAAATGCAGACATAGGTTGTTTCAAATAGCGATATATATTCTCAGCATTTATAATATATAGAAGCTAAGAGATA
>CABWKN010000006.1 GCA_902505605.1 Candidatus Guanabacterium sedimentis | reverse complement strand
TGCCGATAGGGGGGATGGTGAGGATGCCTCGGCTTTCGCCCCGGTGGTGCATAATCACGACCCGGACTATGTCAACGAGGGACAGGCTGATTCCGTCACCAGCGCCATGATAGTGAATGGCACCATTGTGGACGCTGATATTAATGCGGGGGCAAACATCTCTGCCTCCAAGATCAACACCAGTGGACTGGACGCTGACCTGCTGGATGGGAAGGAATCCTATGAATTTGTGCATGTCGTAGGTGATATGATGGTCGGCAGGCTTACTATTAACACTTCAGACTTAGAAGCATTATATGGCATAACTTCAAACACAAGCGGCTTTGGCGTTTATGGGTTGGCCACTGCCACCAGCGGCTTCACTTATGGGGTATTTGGTAAAAGCGATAGCCCCACCGGCTATGGCGTTTATGGGTTGACCACTGCCGCTAGCGGTATAAATTATGGGGTATATGGTAATAGCAGGAGCACCAGCGGAATTAATTTTGGGGTATACGGTATAAACAGGAGCACCAGCGGCTATGGCGTTTATGGCTGGGCCGTTGCCAACTCCGGCTCAAATTATGGGGTATATGGTAGAAGCAATAGTTCCGGCGGCTGTGGCGTTTATGGGTATGCATCTGCCACCAGCGGCACCAATTGGGGGGTATATGCTATAAGCGCTAGCCCCGAAGGCTATGCCGTTTATGGGACAGGTCCTAAGCACGGCGTTTATGGTATTTCCACTGCTACCACTGGCACCAATTGGGGAGTAATGGGTGAAGGCGTTAGCCCCGGCGCTTGGGGCGTTCATGGGCTCGCTCCTACTTATGGCGTCTATGGCCTGTCCACTGCCACCAGCGGTGCCACTTACGGTGTATATGGCGAAACTTATAGCCCAGACGGTCGAGGAATTTATGGAATAGCTGCTCGTATTGGCGTTTCTGGGTATGCCTCTGCCACCAGCGGCACCACTTATGGGGTACATGGTAAAAGCGATAGCACCAGCGGTAGGGGCGTTTATGGGGAGGCCACTGCCACCGAGGGCACCACTTATGGGGTATATGGTACAACCGCGAGCACCAGCGACTATGCAAGTGGTGTTTATGCGTATGCATCTGGCACAAGCGGCAAAGTATTTGGCGTACATTCAAGAAGCGATAGCCCCAGCGGCTATGGCGTTTTAGCAGAGGCCACTGCCTCCAGTGGAGTTAATTTTGGATTACTTGCAGTTAGCAACAGCCCCGACGGTGCTGGCGTTAAAGGTTCTAATGTTGCCACCTCCGGCGCCGCTTATGGAGTACAAGGGAGAAGCGATAGCACCAGTGGTTATGGCGTTCATGGTGAGGCCCTTGCCACCAGCGGGGCCAATTATGGGGTATTTGGTTCAACTAATAGCGACAGTGGCTTTGGCGTTTTTGGGATTGTCAATGCCACCAGCGGCACCAATTATGGGGTATTTGGTTCAACTTATAGCTCCAGCGGATATGCTGGCTATTTTGTGGGCAATGCTCATGTAACCGGAGACTTTACCGTCGGAGGTGCTAAGACCTGCGTGCAGCCCATAGATAATGGCAAGAAGGTGCTGCTTTATGCCATGGAAAGCCCGGAGATATGGTTTGAGGACTTCGGCACGGCTCAACTGGTCAACGGGCAGGCGGTGGTGCAGTTAGAGAGCGTCTTTTTGCAGACGGCGAACACCGAAGCAGGATACATGGTTTTCCTCACTCCCATCGGAGAGTGGAAGGGATTATACATTGCGCGCAAGGATAAGGACTCCTTTGAGGTGCGGGAGCAGGGGGACGGCACCTCCAATATCAGCTTTGACTACCGCATTGTCGCCAAGCGAAGGGGCTATGAGGAGGTGAGGTTTGAGGAGTTCACCGAGCCTGAACAGCCACCCGCAGAACCCAATCTCCCTGTAGAGACAAAAGCAGCCACGGTCAAGCAGCCCCAGCACCAAAAACATTAAAATGCTTGTCAGCAGGCATAAAAAATGGTATAAGGATGAAAGGAGATAAATCATGGCTTTATTAAAAAAACGACCAAGGGTAAAAATGCTTCTGCTTATCGGTCTCCCCTTGTTGGTGGGGGCGGTGGTCTTCGCCCTCTCCATCAGCAGCAATTTTCAGATGACCTCGGATGTGATTGATAATGCCGGTGGGGCTTCATCTTCCACCAATTATCAGGTGACGGACGCCGTTGGTCAGCCTTCGCCGGTGGGGGAGTCGTCAAGCACAAACTACATCATGAAGGCGGGCTTTGTGCACACCCTTCAGGGAATTGTATTAAGAATTGTATGCGGTCATGGATTAGATGGTAAGGGGTGGGTGAAGTTTTTTTCTACCGACGGGATTGGCATTAGCACATTTAAAGCATTCGGAGCGGCTAATACCCGCGGGGAGGTACAGCTGGATGCTGGTGATGTAGATGGAGATGATGTGGATGAGATTGCCGCTGGACACGGCGAGGGAGGAAAATCGTGGGTCAAGTTCTTTGAGGTAAGCGGCTCCAAGATCAGCACTTTCAAAGCCTTCGGTGCTACAAATGCTCAGGGTGAGGTCCATCTGGCCATAGGCAACTTCGATGCTGATACCTCTATGGAGATAGCCATAGCCCAGGGTGATGGAGGGCAATCGTGGATCAAGCTCTTCGAAACTAATGGCAACATCATAGGAAATTTCAAAGCTTTTGGTGCTGGCAATGCTCAGGGCGAGGTCCATGTGGCCGCAGGTGACCTGGAGAACGCCGATGGGGTTTGCGAGATAATAGCTGGTATGGGAAATGACGGCAGCTCGCGGGTGAAGATATTCAGCTGTGATGGAACCGCTATCCGCTCCTTCGAGGCATTTGAGGCCGCTGATAACCCCGGCGGCGAGGTGCATGTGGCAGTGGGGAACTTTGATGCCGATGCTGATTTGGAGATCGTCACCTCCACCGGCTATAATGGGGGAAACAAGGTCAGGCTGTTTGAAAAGGATGGCACGCTCATCAAGCAATTCTTAGCCTTCGGTTTTGGTAGTAACACCAACGGTGATGTGGAGATAGCCGCTACTGATATAGATGACGATGACATTGATGAGATAATCTGCGCGCATGGTGAAGGCGGGAGCTCCTGGGTCAAGCTCTTCAAGGCGAATGGAACCTTTATCCGCAGCTTCAAAGTCTTCGGTGCGGTAAACGCTCAGGGAGAGGTCAAACTGACTACGGTTGAGTAATACTGAGACCTCATCCATCCACAGCAGCTTCGGTTTTCAAACAGGTGAGCAAAGCCACTATATCCCTGGCAGCATGGTGTAGGTGAATTTATCACGGGAATACTCAAGAGGTTGATATTACTGCCTGTGTGAGAAAGGGTCAGGAGAGGAGCTGAGTTACCCCGAGGAAAAGATAAATTACGCTGATGATAAGGGCGGCTAACTGAGCCACCTGGCGCAGCGAAGGGAGCGCAGAGAGATAGCCCAGGAAAATCAGGGGGAAGAGGAACACAGAGGTTACCAGAAAAAACACCAAGAAGAAAGCCAATCCATAAAATATCTCCCCGGAGACGAACACATCGGTAAAAGCCAGCAAAAAAGGAGGACAGAGGTTAAAACCCATAAACAGACCAAAGACAAAGGGTATCTTTATCCGGCGAAGAAGGGGAGAGATAACCCGACAGAGCTGCAGGTTGGGGAACCCTCCTTTTAATCCATAGAGAAACATAAAAATAGCCAATCCGATAAATGACAAGCCGATAAAAAAACTGGGTACCTGTTCCACCATCTGGCTGCCCGCCCATCCCACCACAAGCCCGAAAGTCAGATACGCTATGAGTCTCCCCAGCATGAATTGGAGAAAGGGGATTAGCTTTCCGTAGAAACCCTCCCGTTGCTCTGCTAACATCAGGGGAACAAACACCGGGGAACAATAGCCCAGACATAAGGCTCCGGTAGAGAGCCCCAGCAAAAAGGCTTTAATGACAGGCTCCATCATCATGATGCTCAGCGGTCGGATTTATCCAATATCAGCCCTCCGGTCTCCGGGTCAAAGGTTCCCTCTTTGATGGGTATCTTTCTGCCGACTTTTTCTATAATTCCCGAACCAAAAGAGATAAAGATAAGGGGAATCAGGATAATCAGAAGGATGGCAACGAGATACATCACTGCGATGCGAATCCTGGTCGATATTTTCCTTTTATTTTCCATCAACTTCTCCTATTAATAAACAAAAGAGCCTGTCTGGATGAGATGGATTATTCTCAGCAGAGAGCCAGCCACTACACCGTTAGAGAAAATGCCCCCAAAGAGCAAAGCTCCAAAAACAAAAAGCGTGTCGGCACGAATTACTTCTTTGAATAGACTTCCGCTTGTGGATGTGGCGTGTGCTTTCAGAGGAACTCCTACCAATGAAAATTGTATGGCATTTCTGGGGCAAATCTCCATGCAGCGCCCGCACCGGGCACAGGTGATGGAAACCTTGTATTTGGCCAGTGTCTCTTTGGTAATGGAGAAGGTGGGGCACTGGTTGATGCAGGCTCCGCACTGGTTGCATTTCTCCCTGTCTATGCGAACCCTGTAGGGATTTACCAGCCCCACCAGGGATTGAAATGCTCCAATGGGACAGAACAGACCGCACTGGACTCTCCTCTTCATCAGCAGGGGCAGGGCAACCACCAGCCCCAGAAATAGGGTGATGAATATACCGGTTTGAAGCCAGGTCAGCCAGTCAACCGGTTTCACATATTCGGTCACCGCTTTAAAAGGGCAGAGCCAGGTGCAGTACACAGGCGACAGAGCCAGGAAAGCCCAGATAACTATCACCAGCAGCAGGGCAAAGGGGAAAAATCGTAAGGTGTAATTAAATTTTTTGGATGATATTTTCCTTTTAGGAGACAGTTTGGAGAAAAACTCGTCCAGACCGCCGTAAAAACAGCCCCAGCTGCACCAGCCTTTCCCCAGAACTATGGTCGCTCCCAGCCAGAGGAAAAGCATGGGGAAGAAGCCGAGCTCGGAAAAGAGCCTGGTGGGGAAGATGAGAACTCCATACACAGCCCCGGGAATAAGCAGCATGGGGATGGTCAGGTGGCAAAGAGGGACATCGAGATTGGCCATGTCCTGGGCAGTTAATCCGATGTTTCCCCTCGTCTCTAACATCATGGGAATAAAAGTAATGACAAATCCTATGGCAAATGTGGAGAAGAAAATGGAGCGGTAGCGGGCAATCCGCCCCGTGCGGAACAGTAAGTAGGTCAGGGTGGTGAGAAAGATAAGATACACCCCGCTGGCAGCCAGCATTCTGGGGTTGTTAGCGTTCCCCCCCAGCAGCATAAAGGCTAACAGCAGAAACAAAAGTACGGTAAGTAAGATGGACGAGCGGCGGGAATGACTGTTGATTAAAACCCTTTTTGTCATTATCACCTCCTGATTGCGAGAGATTTCGACCCCTTAGCTTGGTGAGTATCTCCTCTATTATCTCGTCAGCTTCGGGAAAATCCCCCATGTTCAGAACCCCGCCTATAATAGATCCATACTGAAAGATGACCACCTTTTTTCTATTTCTTGTCCTGATTTTCTGATAATCGGACTTCTTTTCGTGGGAAATAATCTTGCTGTCATCTTTGATGAAGTTATGATATTTACCAAAGGCTTCCTCTGCCTCCTCCGGGGAGCTGTTTTCAACTAAAAACACCTGGTACCGTATTCCCTCATGATGATAATTCACCAGATAACCATTTTTCAGGAATCCGTGCCCCATGAAGTTCTGGGGGATATATCTTTCGCTCATCCTGACCCTGTTCTTTTCGGGGAAGCAGGCGAAAAGCTCAGGCTCGGAATAACTCCCTGGTATTTTATCGGCAATTACTCTGGAGAACCTGATGAGCACCTCTTCTGCGCTGGGAGAGCTTTGAAAGGATGTGAGCTTCACATAATAGGGTCCCTTCCAGAAGTTAAGAATATTACCTCCCACATAGCCTTGCACTCCCACATCAATGAAGTTATCCTCGGGTGTCCTCTCGGCGGCGTAGATGCCGAAGGCGTGGTGTGGGCTTTCCATCAGATAGATGTCAACGACTAAGGAGCTGGAATCCTCCCGGGAGGTGTAATCCGAGGTTACCACCAGCTGAAATCCATAGCCCAGATACAGCTCCGCCTGCCCATTGATGTATTCCCACAGATTGTCGGGCTCGAAGAATCGGGGAGGAGAAGGGCTCTCCCAGCCGGATACTTCTTCCTCGGAGGGAAGCAGCGCTCTCAGGGCTTCCTTGCCCTGGGCTATTTCACCAGTGGGGCTGACTTCTGAAGCCATCACTCCCGACAAGGGAATACCCATGACCAGAGCTATTGAGAAAAGGAGTATCAACTCTCTCTTCAAGAGTGCCTCTGTCTTTTGTTGTAAAATTATGCTGTTTTCAGCACCGGTAAAAGCCATCCGCAATGAGCATCTTCACACGCTCGTTGATATTAATACCATACCTGCAGGTCGCTGAGCAAGAGGCACAATTCTGGCACACCTTCAAGCCGCAGTGGTCGGGCAGCTCCGCCACTGTCATTCTCGCCTGAATGTGGTTTCGGTAGCCTTCGGCATACATATAAGCTCTCATAAGGGTGGGAATTTCAACATCGCGGGGGCAAGAGGCGATGCAGGTGCGGCAATCCCGACAGTAGAAGGGCCCCCTCTGCAGAGAAGCAAGCTGTAACGATTTTTTCTCTGCCTCTGACAGCGCCAGGTCGCTCATGACCTGGAAGTTGAGGTCCATCTGGTCAAAGGTGGTCATTCCAGGGATGGCGGTGCATACATTCTCATCGCTCAGCGCCCATTTCAGCGCCGCCCGGTGGTCGATTTCCATCCTTTGGTTCACCCGCGACCCACACTGAGTCTTCATGGCTACAACTCCCACTCCCCTTTCGGCGGCATATTGAATGGCTTTTTTAAGCTCCTCTTTGTGTTCCTGCATGAAGTTGTATCTGGTGAGGAGGACATCGTAGATGCCGGCGTCAGTAGCGGCACGGATGATGTCCGGCTCATTGCCATGAAAAGAGATGCCGATAAACCTCGCCTTGCCCGACTCCTTAGCTTTCTCCAATATCCGCATGGTGGGTTCATAATTCACCATTTCCACACTGTCCGCGCGATGGAGGTAGAGAATGTCTAAATAGTCGGTGCGTAATCGCTGGAGGCTGATATTCAGCATGTTGTTAAAATTCTCCTCATTGGCTTCGGGGAGATAGACCAACTTCCTCGAGTCCCGCGAGAGGAATATCTTTGTTCCGATATACACTTTATCCCTGCTCCCGGTCTCCTGCATCACCTCACCTATGACCCTCTCGCTATTGCCTCTGAGGTAGCCATGGGCGGTATCAAAATGCGTTATTCCCATATCAAGAGCTTTTCTCAGCAAGTCCGGGCTATCGGAGTTCATGACTCCAAAGCTCACAATGGGAATCCTCAGCTTGGTTCTGCCCAGAGTACGGTACACAATGTTAACCCGCTGCTCTTGCGTGACCGGGCTCATCTTAAGCAGGGGAATACCAAGTCCGATGGAGAATGCGCCCGCAGTAGTCCTTCCAATAAACTCCCTTCTAGTGATTTCTTTATGTCCCATTCACTTTCCCTCCGTCGCATTTGATTAATAATATAAAAATTATGTGAGAAATTCAAGGAAGAATTTTCATCCTCTCATTAAAAAAATAGTACCTCTTCGAGCAAAAACACACCTATTATCGCAGCCTGAGCTTTAATTTCGCAATATTCTATATCAACTCATTTATAATTACTAACAAGAAATATCTGTAATGCAGGCTACTATCGATGGCGAAATATAAAATAATTACCTTGCCTTCAGCCGTGCATCATTTGATGAGAACGGAAAATATATACATATACCTGAAAGCGAACTGCTCGGCTGGGAAGATAATCGAGCATAAATATCTTTTGATTTCAGGGAATCAAGCTCCCTGCATTGAGCGGTCATATCTGACATATTTTGCCATAAACTGTCAGATTGATATTTCGGCTTGAACATAATTAAAAAGGAGGGAAAACGGGCACCCTGCCAACTTATTGAATCAAAGAGGATTATAGATTCTCACTTTTTCAGAAAAACTCACTTATCAGGCATAAAAATTGCTCATATTATATAAAAGGATTTTTTGTTGCATCCGGTATTTTGGTCTGCTATAGTTTAATGGATAAGAACTCAACGAGGAGGAGAGTATGAGTAAAGTGAAATTTATCTCCCCATTTTTAGCCGTGCTATCTGTGGCAATCTTGCTCATGTGCCTGAGCTGTTCTTCAGAAAAAAGCTCCAATCCGGTGGGCTCTGATCTATCCTATCAGGCCGCCGCTGCAGTAAACGGTCAGGTATTATCCAGCTGTAAAGGTTCAGTGAATGGCATTAATGTGAGCATTGTTGGAACCGACCTTGCCGCTGTTACTGATACTCAGGGTCTGTTTGCCTTTCAGAGTGTTCCCCTGGGAGACCAGCAATTGGCATTTGCTCAAGGCGACTACCAGGGAAGCATGGTGATTAATGATATTAAGCCGAGCGAAAAAATCACTATGCAGGTTCATTGTGCCTCCGCTGCGGTAACCGTGGAGAGCATGGCCAGAGAAGCTCCATTCCAAGGGCAAATTACCGACATTGACCCTGGTGCTCAAAGCATCACCGTTGAAGGGATGGACGATCCCATAATCATTGAATCCACCACCGAATTTAAAGGGGATATACAAGTTTTTGATGATTTATTTGTGGGACTTATGGTTGAAGGCGAAGCCATAGAAACAGCAGACATGGGATGGGTAGCCACCAAAATTGAGGCTGACTATCAGGAAGCCGAGTTCAAGGGTGCAATTCTAACGATTGATGAGCTTAATCTTTCTTTCACCGTAGCAGGCTTTCTTGACGACATTTATGTCGATGAGTATACCGAGTACAGAGGCGAATTGACTGGCTTCGAAGACCTTTTAGTAGATATGCTGGTAGAAGGAGAGGGGGTCTATAAAGGCTTTGAATACCAACCTCGATTTTACGCTACTAAAGTTGAGCTTGAAACCGAGGACGAAGAGGAAGAGGAGTTAGGTGAATTCAGGGCTCTAATCAAACCCAATAGCTGGAATGTGAACTGGCAGAGCAGCTCCGGTCATTTCTCTGTAGAGATACGCGGCGAGGGTTACGCGGATGTTGATACCAGCTTACCTATCATTCTTGAAGGGGACAGTGGTGTGCCATTAGAATCCTCGTCTGCCAAGCGTTCGGGCAACCATGTGCGAGCGTGGTTCGCCAAAGCGGATGCCTTTACCCTGCTGGAAGACGCTGTGTCCGGAGATAGCTACGAGATCACCATAACCGGCACTTTCCTTGACGGTACGACATTCGAGCTGACCGATACCATTTATGTAGTTGGCCCCATAGCAGAATAGAGACAGAATACTTCATTAACACGACGAATCATTAGATAGTTAGCATCGAGCGAGCAATTTCTCAATCGGCGAGAAGAGGGAGTCTTCGACAATGGAGGCTCCTTCTTTTTTATAAATCATTCACTCGATAATCCCACTTAATAGCTGTCTGTTATCAGCACGAACATTTTTGGCAAAGACCCCTTTTTCAGCCTTCCTTTATTTTATTCTTACCTTGCTTATTCATTCTAAACCCTCTTGTTTTGCACACTACGAACGAAGCCGGGGGAGGATTTTATATTGACATCCCTTGAAAAGAGGATAAAATAAGGAAAGTTTATAGCTACCTGACTCAAACAGGTAAGAAAGAGGACTATGGCAAAGAGCGAGGTGGCGTTTGCACCCCAGGAGAAGCTCAGCCGGGAGCTGGGAGCGTTCTCGGTCACCATGATCGGTGTCGGAGGGATGATCGGCGCCGGCATCTTTGTGCTGACCGGTATGGCGGCGGGAGCGGCGGGTCCAGCCCTGATCCTGGCCTTTATTTTAAACGGGGTGGTCACCATCTTCACCGCCATGACCTATGCCGAGCTCGGCTCGTGCTTCCACGATGCCGGTGGAGGGTATCTATGGACCAAGGAGGCTCTCCCGCAGCCCAACGGCTTCATCAGTGGCTGGATGAGCTGGTTTGCCCATATGGTCGCCTGCAGCCTGTACAGCCTTGGATTTGGAGCCTACTTCGGACATATGCTTTCTGAGATGAAGGTCAGTCTTTTTGGTCTTCAGGGAGTAGCCTTGGCAAAGGTTCTGGCTGTTATTGCTATAGTGATTTTTAGCTACATCAACATCAGGGGGACTAAAGAGACAGGGTTAGCAGCTAACCTGGTCGCCAGCGTAAAGGTCTTTCTGCTGTTGCTATTTATCGCCTTTGGTGTGAGCAAAATAGCCGGAGAGCCCGTCTCTTTGAAACACTTCGTTCCCTTCATGCCCATGGGATGGAGCGGGGTGTTTATTGCCATGGGATTGACCTTCATCGCCTATCAGGGCTATGAGATTATTGCCCAATGCAGTGAGGAAGTCAAGAACCCCCGGAAAAATATTCCCAGAGCCATATTCTGGGCCATTGTCATCGTTGTTCCTATCTACATTTTAATCGCCTTTGTGTCCATTGCCGGTATTGAGGCTGAGGGAATGCCCACCTGGAAGTTTCTCGGCTTGAAAAAGGAGATAGCCGTGGTGGAAGCCGCCCGCCATTTTATGCCTTATGGAGGATTCATCATTCTTGTCGGTGGACTGTTCTCTACATTATCTGCTTTAAATGCAACTATTTACTCATCTTCCCGGGTCTCATTCGCTATGGGGAGGGACCGTGCTCTGCCCCATGCTCTCGGGAGGGTAAGTCATAAAAGCAAAACCCCCCAATGGGCTATCTTCATCTCCTCTATTTTCATTGCCATAATGGCTATTTCCCTACCTATTGAAGATGTCGCCAGCGCCTGTAATATTATGTTCCTCCTGTTATTCTTATTGGTTAATATCTCACTGATCAATTTGCGTAAAAACCGACCCGAGTTGGACCGGGGCTATATCATGCCCTGGTTCCCTATAATGCCCCTTCTGGGAATTTCATCCCAGATGTTTTTAGCCATCTATATGTTCAACTTCAGCCGAATTGCCTGGTATGTGGGTGGAGCCTGGATTATCTCCGGCATCGTTTTTTATTATCTGTATGCCTCCCAGAGGGAAAAGGAATTTAAAGCTTCCCTGATCGTCTATGCTGAGAAAGAGTTAGCTCCCAAGGGCTATAACATCATGGTCGCTCTGGACAAGCCGGAAGAGGTAAATCCGCTGATGACCATTGCCAACGCCATTGCCGAAGCCCGACAGGCAAACCTCACCCTGCTGGGCGTGGTTGAGCTTCCCGAGCAGACACCCATCTCCCAGGGAAAGAGCTTTGTGGAGGAGAAAAAGAGGCTCCTGCAGATTGCCGATAAGCAGGCAAAAGCCCCTGTAAGCAGCTTGATCAGGGTGGCTCATCATATCCCCGAGGCCATTATAGATACCGTAAAAGAGAATGAGATCGACCTCACCATTCTGGGATGGAAAGGGTACAGTCAGACCCGTTATAGATTCATGGGCACCGTCCTCGATTCCGTGGTAAAATATGCCCCATCCGACATTGCCGTATTAAGACTGCGGGAGATTAAAGCACTGAAAAGCATCTTCCTGCCCACCGCCGGAGGTCCTCATTCCCGATTAGCCGCTGAGATTGCCTCATTTATCGCCAGAAACACTCAGGCGACGCTCACCGCAGGAATTGTCGTTGACCCCGCCCTCTCTCCGGAACAGAGGACGAAACAGATGGAATGGGTTGACAAAACCTTTGAGGATGTGGACTTAGGCGAAGTAAAGTTGGATAAGAAGGCTATAGAGGCAAGTTCGGTGCTGGTCGGTATTATTCAGGAATCGAGTAAGCACGACCTGGTGATCATTGGCTCCTCCAACGAGCCCATCTGGAGGCGGCTGTTTTTCGGCACCATCCCCAAAATTGTTGCCAAACAGTCTCCAACCTCGGTGATGATGGTCAAAAAATACGAGGGAGCCATCCTCTCCTGGTTTAAAAAATTCCTCGCCGGCTAATTGCTGTTAAGCCACACTAAAAACCCCTTTTTCCACCCAGGTCTTCCCCACTGAATATTAATCAATTTCCACTCCTCTGGTTCCCTCGCTTCCAGAACATAAATCAATTGCATTAACTCCTCAAAGAGAATAAAATAGAAAGAGCTATTTTTTCGTGAATGCTGCGTGAGCCGATGGGAAAAAGAGAAGAAAGCCAATTTATTGACATCATCCTCGACAGCATTGCCGATGGCGTATTCACCGTTGATAAAGAGTGGAAGATAACCTCCTTCAACCGGGCGGCAGAGCGAATCACCGGTATCACCCGCCACCAGGCCATAGGTCAGCACTGCTTTGATGTCTTCCATGCCAACATCTGCCAGACCGCCTGTGCCCTGAGGAGAACCATGGAGACCGGGAAGGAGATCATAGACCTTCCTATTAATATCGTCAACCAGAGAGGAGAGACCATCCCTGTGAGCATTAGCACCGCTATCTTGCGCGACCAGAAAGGGCACATAGTGGGTGGGGTGGAGACCTTCCGCGACCTCTCTGCCATCGAAAAACTCAGAAAGGAACTCTCCAAACAATACAGCTTTGAAGACATCATTAGTAAGAACTATCAAATTCAGAAGCTCTTTGCCATCCTGCCCGACATCGCCGAAAGCGACAGCACCATCCTCCTGCAGGGTCCCAGCGGTTCGGGCAAGGAGCTCTTCGCCCGCGCCATCCATAACCTGAGTCCCCGCAAGAATAAGCCTTATGTGATAGTAAGCTGCGGTGCTCTGCCCGATACCCTGCTGGAATCTGAGCTTTTCGGCTATGTCAAAGGGGCGTTCACCGACGCCAGGAGTGATAAACCCGGAAGATTTACTCTGGCTGATAAGGGAACCATTTTTCTCGACGAGGTGGGAGACCTGTCCTCTTCCATGCAGGTGAAGCTCCTCAGAGTTCTGCAGGAAAAGGAGTACCAGCCCTTAGGGGCCACCGCCACCATCAAGGTCGATGTGCGCATTATTGCCGCTACCAACAAAGATTTAACCGAGCTAAAGGAAAAGGGACTCTTCCGTGAGGACCTTTACTACAGGCTCAATGTCATCAAAATTGAGCTCCCTCCCTTGTCCCAGCGACGGGAAGACATTCCCCTGCTCATAGAGCATTTCATTCGGGTCTTCAACCTGGAGATGGGTAAGAAAATCAGCGGTGTCTCCGATGATGTATTACGCCTCCTCATGCGTTACGATTTCCCCGGAAATATCAGGGAACTGCAAAATATCATAGAGCATGCCTTTGTCCTCTGCAAAGGGTCCATCATAGAGCTGGAACATCTTCCCAGGGAGGTTATTGAAAAACAGGAGCATCTCATGAGAGAGAGCCCCGTCCCTTACCAGGGGCTGCAGGAGGCGGAAGCCCAGATAATCAGAGAAACCCTCAAAAGAAATAACGGACATCGGGGAAAAACAGCCCAGGCTCTGGGAATTGCCAAAAGCACCCTGTGGCGAAAGATGAAGAGATATAAGATAGAGCAAATCTGACCACCCCATCCTTTTCATTGCATTTTTGAAATTATATATTTCATATTGAAATCATAGGTGGCGCCTCCTGAGATGCCATTCTCCGCGGCTTGCCTGTAACTCCTTGTAAAATCGTATGTTAAACATTTCATCTCCTCTCGCCATCTTCGGCATAGTATTTGCTCATTACACAGCGAGGTCTGTGATGACAAAAGTAGCCATTCCCCTTTTTGGTTCCCGGGTATCACCCCGGTTTGACTGCGCTCCCGATATTCTCATAGTCACAGTAGAAGGAGGCAAGGTCGTTGATAAAAATAAGTTCACTCCTTTAAGATTGGCACCCGCCGTACAGCTGATAAACCAGCTCATTCAGAGGGAAGTGCAGGTAGTCATATGCGGGGCAATAGATTGCTTTTCGTCCAGGTTTCTGACGCAGAGCGGCGTGAGAGTGATCCCCTGGGTGACCGGAGAGGCTGATGAGGCGCTGAAGCTATTTACAGAGGGGAAATTGGAGCCTGGTATTATTCTGAGCCCTGGGGGAAGAAAGAGATGGCGTTACTGGGGTGCACGGGGACCAGGGCGAAGGTTTTAACTTATGTACTATAAAAACTAACCTCTTTGGAGGAGGTGATGTAAATGCCAAGAGGAGATAGAACTGGTCCCGGGGGTATGGGTCCGATGACCGGAAGGGCTGCTGGCTATTGCGCCGGCTATCCGGTACCCGGCTTTATGAATCCCTACGGTGGCAGATATGGAGTAGGGAGAGGTGGCTTGCCCTATGGCGGAGGCAGAGGACGCGCCTGGGGTGGTGGAAGAGGCTGGGGGCGGAGAGGTGCAGTGGGAGCTTATGGCCCCGGCTATTACCAGGGAGCTTACGGTTATCCACCAGCACCCATATACCCCCAGGCTCCCGCTCAGGAGAGGAAATTCCTCGAAGAGGAGGCTAAAGCACTGGAGGAGGAGCTGAAAGCTATAAGAAACCGCATTGAGGAGCTGAGGAAGGAGAAAGCACCTGAAAAATAAGAGAAAAAGGGAGGGGGATGAGCTTCTGGCATCCCCTTTCCCCTCTCTTACAAATAAGAATAATAGTTTAAAAAGATGGCTAACTTCAGTATCCCACTTCCAGCCGCAAGGCGGTTTCATCCGAATTACCACTTGACCTATGAACCTGGCAGAAGATTTATCACTACATCCATGGTTCCCTATCCCTGCATTTTTTCCCCATTACCGCCCCTATCCCATACCATGGCGATTCGGGCGTGGCAGAAGCAGGAGCGGGAGATTTTTATGAAAGTGCTAAAGTTGGCCTCATCATTTTCTTGTCAATTTTATTAACAATTAAGCTTCCAAGATAAGGAGGTAAAAAATGCCAAGAGGCGATGGAACAGGTCCCACGGGCAAAGGTCCTGGAACAGGGAGAGGGCTGGGTCGCGGTGGAGGTCGTGGTCGCATGGGGGGACAGAGCATTGGTCCCGGAGGCAACTGCGTATGTCCCAAGTGTGGAAAGACCCTCACTCACCAGCGAGGCGTACCGTGCTTCGACCTTAAGTGCCCTAATTGCGGAACCGCTATGGTCAGGGGATAAGAAGTCTACTGCTCGTTTCTAATTCAGAGGAGGCAGGAAAGGGACTTTGTGAATGATAGTTGGCATAGCCAGCGGCAAGGGAGGCACAGGAAAGACCACTGTAGCTACCAATTTAGCTCTGTCGCTCAATGGGAAAGTCCAGCTATTAGATTGCGATGTGGAAGAACCCAATGCCCACCTCTTCCTCAAGCCGAAGTTTCATGGGTCGGAGTCGGTGGGCATACCCATCCCCCAGGTTGACGAAAAGCTGTGCACCTTTTGTGGCAAGTGCGGAGAGATATGCCAGTATGGGGCTATATTAGCAGTTAAAAAAAAGGTCCTCGTTTTCCCTGAGCTTTGCCACGGCTGCGGGGGTTGCAGTTTGGTCTGTCCCGAAGCGGCGATCTCAGAGGTGATGCGGGAGATCGGCACGGTGGAGAAAGGAGTAGTAAGGGGAGTGGATTTCGTTCACGGCAGATTGCATGTAGGGGAACCGATGGCTCCCCCATTGATTCGAGCGGTGAAGGAGAAGACAAATAACCAAGGAACCGTTATTATCGATGCCCCACCGGGGACCTCCTGCCCGGTGATCGAGTCGATTAAGGGGAGTGGCTACGTCATCCTGGTCACCGAGCCCACTCCCTTCGGGCTATACGACCTTACCCTGGCGGTCGATATGGTGAAGGCGCTTTCTATTCCCTCGGGAGTAATAATCAACAAAGCGGACATCGGAGACAGAGGAGTAGACCAGTTTTGTCAGCGGGAAAATCTCCCTGTTTTGCTTCGGATACCTCTGGAGAGGAGGATTGCCGAAGCCTATTCCAGGGGCGAGATGATGGTAGATATATATCCGGAGTATAAAGAAAAGTTCCGTTCGGTGATAAGCGAAGTAAAGAGGTTGATTGGGGAATGAAGGAACTGGTGGTAATAAGCGGCAAGGGGGGCACGGGGAAGACTACCATAGTGGCCGCCTTTGCCACCCTGGCGCAGGATAAAGTTATGGCAGATGCTGATGTAGACGCGCCAGACCTTCACATTATCCTCGACCCGACAATAACCAGGCGCGAGGAGTTTCGCAGCGGAAATTTAGCTTTTATTAATAAAGAGCTGTGCACCGAATGTGGTAAATGTCGGGAGCTCTGTCGCTTCGGAGCTATTAGTGAAGGATATGTGGTTGATAAGATAGATTGCGAGGGGTGTGGGGTATGCTATAACTTCTGCCCTGCTGAAGCCATTGAGTTTAAGGAAGAGGTCTCCGGTGAGTGGTTTATCTCGGAGACCCGATTTGGTTCCCTGGTTCACGCCCAATTGGGGGTAGCCAAGGAGAACTCCGGCAAGCTGGTGACCCTGGTGAGGAAAAATGCTAAAATGTTGGCTGAGAATAAAGGGAAGGAGCTCATTATTGTCGATGGTGCCCCGGGAATTGGCTGTGCGGTTATCTCCTCCATCACGGGGAGCGACCTGGTGCTTATTATATCAGAGCCTACCATTTCAGGAATACATGATATGAGGCGGACGGCAGCATTAGCGGCGCACTTCAAAATACCCACCGCGGTATGCATCAATAAGTGTGACATCAATCTGGAGATTTCGCAGAACATCAGGAGCTACTGTCAGGAAAATAATCTAAAGCTGGTGGGGGAAATCCCTTTTGACACTGTGGTCACCGAGGCTATGGTCCACCGGAAAAGCGTCATAGAGTTCTCCCAAGGAGCGGTCTCCCAGGAGATAGAAAGGACATGGCAGAACACCACCCGATTGCTCAATCAGTCCGGGGAAGCCTAAATTGATAGATTATGATTGCTCTGGAAAGAAGGAGGGCGGGCATTTGTCCGATACCTTGGTAGATTTGAAACAGGGAGAACAGGTGGCTGGCTTTGCCACCCTGATAACCCTTGCCCTGGCGGCAGGGAAAGGAGCTATAGGTTATCTCTCAGGCTCCATTGCCCTGGTGGCCGAGGCGGTTCATTCTGCTTCCGATGTGCTTACTATCTTAGCCTCCTGGTTCGGCTTGAGGATAGCCAGCCGCAGACCGAGCAGGAGGTTCCCCTATGGATACTATAAGGCGGAGAGTCTGGCTACCCTGTTCGTCTCCGGGGTAATACTTTACGGAGGGATTGCATTAGGTCTTGCTGGAATAAGTAGGCTGAGCACGCTTCCGCAGATAAAAGTGGTTCACTTCGCCCTGGGAATATCCGCTATATCGGCGCTGGTATCTTATATCCTTGCCCGATGGGAGAGGAAGGTGGGAGATAAAATAAACTCGCAGAGCCTAATCGCCAATTCCCAGGACACTCAGCTACATATTTTCTCCTCTCTTGTGGTCTTTATTGCCATATCCGCCAGCTATTTTTACATTCCTTATATAGAAGGTGTTTTCACTCTGGGTTTGGCTTTATTGATTTTGTGGGTAGGGCTTAAAAACGGACGCATAGCAATTTACAGCCTGATGGATGCCTCAATGAACCCCCATATGGAGAGGGAGATAAGTTCTCTTCTCCGTTCCTTTAAAGAGGTAAAGGGAGTGGAAATGGTAAAGATCAGGCAGGCGGGTCCCTTCTTCTTTGGAGAGGCGTCAATCCAGATGAGGAAGTCACTTGATGTGGCTCGAAGCCATGAGATTTCTCATCAGTTAATGAAAAGGGCCAGGGATAGGTTTCCCCAGATAGAGGCTTTCAGTATATCAATTGAGCCCTATCAAAGCGGAGCAGTTGGGGTAATGGTGCCCCTTAAGGAGAATAAGGGATTAGAATCGAGGCTGTCCGAACATTTTGGCAGAGCAAAATTTTTCGCCTTCGCCAGAATAAAGAAAGGGGAGGTAGAAGATTTTTCCATCAAGCCTAACCCTTTCAAAAACAAGAAACTCCGAGCTAGTCTGGCAGTGGCTAACCACTTTCTGGAACAGGAGGAGGTGGATGCCCTTATAACCAAAGAGGTAGGAGAGATAGGGTTTTACGCCCTGCGCAACCGCTTTATTGAAATCTATCAATCGGAAGACGAGGTGGTGAGAGATGCTCTAAATGGCTTTGCTACCTCCAACTTGAAGAGGCTGACCACATTTACCCATAGGTTTGACGAAGAGATGCTCTCCTTGGAAGAAAAGATGAGGGAAGTTTAAGATAAGAGAGGTTATCGACCCGGAGACAGGGATGGATGTCATTCGCCAGCCAAGGCTTAAACAATATGGTGGATAACCTTAAATGCTAATCAGAAGTGAGGAGGCTATGGGGTCTGATTTTGATAAGTTTGCCGATTCACTGCAAAAATCGATCCTGCAAAAAATGGCGGAGACCTACTCCAAGAAGGTGATGGAAATCTTCCTCAACCCCAAAAACATCGGACGGATGGATAATCCTGACGGCTATGGGAGGGTAACCGGTCCCTGTGGAGATACCATGGAGATGTATCTCAGGATAAAAGATGGCATAATTGCCGAGGCTAAGTTCTTTACCGATGGCTGCGGGACCACCATCGTCTGCGGCAGTATGATTACCGAGCTGGTGAAAGGGAAAAGGGTGGAAGATGCTTTAGACATCACTAACCAGACCGTCTTAGAGAATCTTGGTGGTCTTCCAGAGCCCGACCAGCATTGTGCCCTCCTGGCAGCAGATACCCTGCGGGAGGCTACGGCTGACTTCTTGAAGGGAGGCTCTGCTGCAAAAGAGGGCTTTGTTAAGAAGGATATAAATGGTATAATTTCAAAACCGGATTCAAGGGGGTGAGATTATGCCCATTTACGAATACAGGTGCCGGGATTGCGGTAAGGTTTCAGAGCACCTCATTGGAGTAACCGGGAACCGGCAGGTTAAATGCTCCCACTGCGGGAGTGAGAGCATAGAGAAAATTTTCTCCGCTCCGGCAAGCGTCAGGGTGAAGGGGAGCCCCTCTCCCTCAGGTTCTGAATGCTGTGGTATAACCAATCCTTGTGATGACCCCAAACGATGCTGCACCAGGTAGCTTGATAAACTCCCGCAGGCTGAAGCCATAGAATGGTTAATAAAAGAAGATTTTGACATTTAAAAAGGAGGTCTTTCGATGAAGATTGCCATCAGCTCCAAAGGAAACACCCTCGATTCAGAGGTTGACCCACGCTTCGGACGCTGCGCCTATTTCATAATCGTTGACCCGGATACCATGGAATGGGAGGCTTTGTCCAACCAAGCCGCTCAAATGGGAGGAGGAGCCGGCATCAAGGCTGCTCAACTGGCCGCTGACAAAGAAGTGGAGGTGTTAATCACCGGCAATTGTGGTCCCAATGCCTTTCAGAGCCTGAGGGCGGCGCAGATCAGAGTGTTTATCGGAGCATCCGGTCAGATTAGGGATGCCATAGACCACTTCAAGAATGGACAGCTTACCGAAATCACCGAGGCATCGGTGGGACGGCGTTTCGGGATGCGATGAGATGGTTTTGCTGTTATAATATTGTGGACTCAAAAGCCATTTACGGGTCAAGCTGGAAGGTAGTGCGGTTAACACACAAAAGGAGGAATGCAGGTTATGAAAAAGAGGAACAATCCGCAGCATAAGGACAACACTCTGGAGCAGTGGAAGGAGAAAGAAGCTTTAAATAAGAGACTGGGCAAAATCAAGCATAAACTCCTGGTGATGAGCGGAAAGGGAGGGGTGGGCAAAAGCACAGTTGCCACCAACATCGCTTTCGCCCTCTCCGAGAAGGGATTTAAAGTGGGTTTGATGGATATCGACATCCACGGACCCAACATCCCCAAAATGCTTGGTATTGAGTGGGGACAGGTGGAAGGTGAGGAGGGGAATCTTCAGCCGGTCTACTATTCGCCCAACCTTAAGGTGATGTCTATCGGCTTCTTCTTGCGGAAAGAGGAGGATGCGGTGATATGGCGGGGACCTCTGAAAATGTCGCTCATCAAGCAATTTCTCAGAGATGTCGAATGGGGCGAGCTTGACTACTTGGTTGTCGACTCACCCCCCGGAACCGGAGACGAACCCTTGAGCGTGTGTCAGCTTATTGAGGATGCCGATGGAGCCCTGGTAATCACCACCCCCCAGGATGTGGCTTTGACCGATATAAGAAAAGCAATCACCTTTTGCCGTCAGGTCAATATGCCGGTGTTAGGAGTGATAGAAAATATGAGCGGCTTCATCTGCCCACACTGCGGGAAGAGGACCGACCTATTCAAATGCGGGGGTGGAAAGAAAATAGCCGAGGAGACGGGGAAGCCATTTTTAGGAAGCATCCCTTTCGACCCTTCGGTGGTGGAATCGTGCGATGAGGGTATTCCCGCCCTGATCAGAAAGCCCGAAAGCGATGTTGCCACAACATTTAAGGAAATAGTGAACATTATCATCCAGAAGACTAAAGAAAAAGCTCCCCTGAAGTCTGTCCCCGGAAAGAAAAAGAAGTAAAGCACGATTTCTAAAACTATCACTCCCTATGTAGGAGAGTGTCAGGCAAAAGGATGAAAACCATGAAGATTGCCATATCCACTGAAATGGACTATGTCAGTGCCCACTTTGGCAGATGTTCCCATTATACCCTGGTGGAGATTGAAGGAGACAAGGTGCTTACCAGGGAGCTTATCGACAACCCGGGGCACCAACCAGGCTTTCTCCCCCGCTTTCTGGCTGAACGAGGGGTTACTTACGTAATCACCGGGGGTATGGGTCCCCGTGCCCAGAGCCTCTTCGCTCAGCAGGGTATTGAGACCGTGGTGGGAGTATCGGGAACGGTTGACGAGGTAATAGAGAAGATCCTCAAAGGGGAGCTGGAAGGCGGGGAGAGCATGTGCGACCATGGCCATACCTCCTACCATAAATAATGATAGACCGATTTTGTAGGTCTCAGAATGAAAGACTTCCTTGGTGAATTACCATAGCTAATTTTACCGTAAGCAACAGAGTAAACAGATGTCTTTATATATCTTAAAGGAGGATTATTTTGGAACATCGTAAAGAGAGCTTGGAGACCTTAATCGTCCATGGCGACCATAAGCTGGATCCTTTAACCGGCTCTATAGCGCCCCCCATCTACCCCGCTTCGACCTTCGCCTTCAAAAGCACCCAGCATGGAGCTGAGCTGTTTATCAACCACCGCAAAGGGTATTATTACACCAGAGTAGCTAACCCCACCATCAACCAGATGTGTACCAGGATGGCACTGTTAGAAGGGGGTGAGACGGCGTTAGCCTTCGCCTCGGGGATGGCAGCCATCCACGCGGTATTTATTGCCCTGGCGGGTGCCGGGGATAGTCTCCTCCTCTCGGACACCATTTACGGGGGGACTTATGCCTTGTGCTCCAATGTATTGCCCAAAATAGGTATTGAGCCCATCTGGGTTGATACCACCGACCTGGAGACGATTAAAAGGGGAATCGCAAAAAACACCAGGGGCATCTTTATTGAGACCCCTGCTAATCCCACCCTTAAGGTTATCGACATCGCCGGGGCAGCGGAAATTGCCCACTCCCGGGGGATTCCTCTGATTGTGGACAATACCTTTCCCACTCCCTATTTGCAACGACCTCTGGAGCTGGGAGCCGACATTGTAATTCACAGCGCCACCAAATATCTGGGAGGTCATGGCGACCTGGTGGGAGGTCTGGTCGTCGGCAGCGAGGAGGTTTACCAGAAGGTACATCCCATTCTCTCCAATGTAGGGGGATGTATGAGCCCCTTTAATGCCTGGCTGATAATACGGGGGCTCAAGACCCTTCATATAAGGATGGAGAGGCACTGCCAGAATGCCTTAGAAGTGGCAAGGTTTCTGGAGGGGCATCGAGCAGTGGAGACGGTGTGGTATCCCGGGCTTCCCGGCCATCCTCAACACGAGCTCGCCAAGAGGCAGATGGACAACTTCGGGGGGATGGTAGCCTTTGAAGTGAAGGGGGGAAAGGAGGCTGGAAGGAGGGTAATGGACAGCGTGCACATATGCACCCTGGCGGTGAGTCTGGGGGATGTGGATACCCTTATTCAGCATCCAGCTTCCATGACCCATAGCACTTACAGTGAAGAAGCCCTGTTAGCCACAGGCATCACTCCAGGGCTTATCAGGATATCGGTCGGTCTGGAAAAGGCAAACGACATCATCGACGACCTACGGGATGCACTGGACAAAATCTGAAGGCTGCGGCGAATATGCATGCCATATGTGATTCATTACCACGCGGACTTCTCCTTGGCTTTGGCAGCCGCCTGAGGATATGGCTGGTGTTTGCCTTAATGATGGTCACCGAAAGATAGTTGCACAGAAATTAAGGAGAACGAAAAATGGCCAAGAAAAAGAGGTTTCCTGTCCGCTACCTGGTACAGATTATCTTCTTTATTTTCATAAGCTATATTGCTATCAACCATCTGGTTATCAGGGGAGGAGCCGATACATCTGCTACCGTCCATGCCTATTGCCCTTTTGGTGCCATAGAGTCCCTGTATAACAACCTGGTCCATGGAACCTTTGTGTGGAAGGTTCAGTACTCCTCCTATGTGATGCTCATTGCCGTGGTGGGTATCTCCCTGCTGTTTGGCAAGGGATTTTGCGGATGGATTTGCCCCTTCGGCTCCCTGCAGGAGTGGATAAGGATAGGGGGAGCCAAGCTCTTCAAGCAGAAAAAGTCGCTCTTGCCGCCGGTGGTGGATGCTAAGATGAGGTATCTGAAGTATGGGGTGGTTCTCCTGATAGTGATACCCACCTATATCACCGGGAGGATGGTATTCGAGAACTACGACCCCTTCGTCGCCTTTTTTCATTTCGGCAAGAACATCACCAGGCATCTGCAGCCAGCCTATATCATCTTAGGAGTAGTATTGGTCTTCTCGCTGTTTATCGGTCGCTTCTGGTGCCGCTACTTCTGCCCCCTGGGGGCTGTTCTTGGTCTGCTGAATAAGATCAGCTTTTTCTCCATTAAAAGGGTGGCAGAGAGCTGTACCAATTGCGAGTTGTGCGATACCAAATGCCCGGTAGACATCAAGCTGTCCAACATTGACAGGCTAAAATCAGCCGAATGCATCGCCTGCCTGGAGAGCGAGCAAGCCTGCCCTCAGAAGGGCGCCCTTCTGGCCACCACCTTTGGGCGGAACTATTCCCTGGGCAGCTATACCGCTCTGCTGCTGGTTTTCTTCTTTCTGGCAATCGGTCTGGCCAGGCTGACCGGCTACTGGCAGACCACCGCCAGCAGAGGGTCAGCGGAGCGACCCCCGGCAGCGCAGCGTGGAAGAGTGCTGCACGCTATTCCTCAGGAAGAAGAGCCAAAGCCCGAGGGTGGGGTTGAGCTCAGGGAAGGAGTAGTTATCAGAGGGAGTATGAGCCTGGAAGAGGTGGCCAAGAAAGTCGAGCTAACCCACCAGGAGTTATGCCGCAGGCTAAGAATACCAGCCTCTTCTTCTAAAAAATTGCTCCTGAAGGACATAATGCAGGAGTATGGATACAGCATGAGCCAGCTCGTCGAGATGCTGCGCCGCGAAGAACAGGTTACCCCGCAAGAAGAAGAGGAAGAGTATGAAGGTGGGGTTGAGCTCAGGGCAGGTGTAGTTATCAGAGGGAGCATGAGCCTGGAAGAGGTAGCTGAGAAAGCCGAGCTGACCCATGAAGAGTTGTGCCTCAGGCTGGGCATCCCAGCTTCTACCTCTAAAAAATCTCTCCTGAAGGACACAATGGAAAAATATGGATACCGTATGAACCAGATTATCCAGATGCTGCGCGGTGATGAGGGTGAAGTGCAAATAAAACCGAGATATAGGAAAGTGCAGCCCGCTCCTAAAAGAGCCACGGGACAGAGACAGAGGGGAGGAGGGGGTATAGTGTTGAAGAGCGGCATGACCTTGAGGGGAAGCATGAACTTACAAGAGGTAGCCGAGGCGGTGGGACTGACTCACCAGCAGATGTGCCGAAAACTAAACATCCCATCCTCCACTCCCAGGAGCCTCATATTGAGAGACATCATGAGCAGCTATGGATACACTATGAGCCAAATCGCCAGCATGCTGGAGGAACCATGAAACAGCTCCCCTCTATCCCGGCCAGCTTCAAAGTTAAAATAGAAGCTCCTATAGTCATATGTAATGCATTTAACCCATTTATCTAAAAAGGAGACACTTATGAAAAGAGGGTCGGTTTTTAATGGAGGGTCCTTATGGACCCTGATTTTTGTCTGCACGGCGGTTCTTTTATTAGGATGGGGGTCTGATAGGCTTTCCTCCTCCCTTAAGGAGGCATCTGAGGTGAACATTATTACGGTTTATGATAATTACCTATGGACAGAGGGCTTGACCACCAACTGGGGGTTCGGCGCCCTGATTGAGATTAATGGCACTACCATTCTGTTTGATACCGGGGGAAATGGCTCCATCCTGCTGGATAACATAGACAAACTGGGGCTTAAGCCGCAAGGAGTTGATGCTGTCGCCCTATCCCACTACCACGGCGACCACACCGGGGGCTTGTTCTCCTTCCTGGAGAAGTGGGGAGCTAAAAAGCTCTATCTCCCTCGGTCTTTCCCTGCGGCGTTCAAGGAGAAAGCGGGGAAATACGGCGAGCTGGTGGAGGTAGGGGACTATGCTAAAATATGCGACCGCGTGTACACCACCGGAGAGCTGGGTACCTCTATAATCGAGCAATCCCTTATCATTGAGACCAGCAAAGGTATTATCCTCATCACCGGATGCGCTCATCCCGGCATAGTCGACATCATAAAGAGAGCAAAGGAGCTGACCCGGCAAGAGGTCTACCTGGTGCTGGGTGGTTTCCATTTAGGGGGAAAGAGCGCCCAGCAATTGGAGAACATCATCAGCGCCTTCAGGTCGATGGGCGTGAAAATGGTCTCCCCCACTCATTGCACCGGTGATCAGGCCATAGAAAAGTTCAGCCAAGCCTACGGCGAGAACTTTATCAGAAACGGGGTGGGCAAAAAGATAGTCATCACTGAATAGCTAACTTCAACCAGGGCTTCAAGAAATCTCGCTTTCAGTCTAACCGCGAGGACTGCTCTCTAGCCTTCCAATCTATATATAGTATAAATTGATAATAAATCCACAATATGTTGAAAAAGCTGTGGAAAAAATATTCGCCCTTCTCCTCGCTATTCAAACCATACTCTCAAGGGATAAAGGAAAACCCTTGCCAACGGGGAAAGCCTCTATTATCATAGTATCAAGGGAGGATGCAGATATGCAAAGGACTAAAACAATTATCAGTGGCTTAATAATTGCTTCTTTGGTCATCTTTATAGGTAATACCATCACCCCCCAGGAGCCTCCTCAGCCGGTGCAGGCTACCCATGGTATGGTGGTCTCCACCAACAGGCTGGCTTCGGAGGTGGGGGTGGAAATTCTCAAAAAGGGCGGCAATGCAGTGGATGCCGCTGTCGCCACCGCCTTTACCCTGGCGGTTACTCACCCCTCGGCGGGGAACATCGGAGGCGGCGGATTTATGCTCATCAGGTGGGCTGACACAGGCAAAGCCGTGTTGGTTGATTACCGGGAGGAAGCACCCGGCAGAGCCGAGCGGGATATGTATCTTGACGAAAAGGGTGAGATTATCCCCGATGCCAGCACCCTGGGCTATCTCGCCATAGGTGTGCCGGGCACCCCGGCCGGTCTGGACCTGGCGCTGGAGCGCTACGGAACCATGAGCCTGCCCCAGGTTATGGCTCCGGCTATCAAGCTGGCAGAGGAGGGGTTTGAGGTCACCCAGCCCTTCAGCCGCTCGCTGGAGGGCTATGCCAAGATATTCTCTCGCTTTCCCTCCACCAGCGCTATCTTCCTCAAGAACGGAAAGCCCTACCAGCCCGGCGAAGTCTTCCGTCAGCCCGATTTAGCCCGCACCCTCAGGCTGATAGCCAAAGAGGGACCCACCGCCTTCTATAAAGGCGAGATAGCCCGGCTCATCGTACAAGAGATGGAGCGTGGCGGAGGGCTTATCACTCTGGAGGACTTAGCCTCTTACCAGGCTTACATCCGGGAACCTGTCAGGGGAAATTACCGCGGGTACGAGATACTGTCTGCGCCGCCGCCGAGCTCCGGAGGGGTCGCTCTGCTGCAATTGCTCAATCTCTTAGAGGAATTTGACCTCTCCTCCATGGGACACAACACCCCGGAGAGCATCAGCCTGATGGTGGAGGCGGAGAAGCTGGTCTACGCCGACCGGGCGGAGTATCTGGGTGACCCCCGCTTCGTCCAGATCCCGGTGCAGGGGCTTATATCCAAGCGCTACGCCGAGGACCGGCTAAAGAAAATCAACCTCTCCCACGCCACCCCCAGCAACCAGATAACGCATGGCATCCCCACCCTCTACGAGAGCGAGGAGACCACCCACTTCTCGGTAGTCGACAGCAAGGGAAATGCGGTGGCTAACACCTATACCCTGAACGGAGGGTACGGCTCCAAGGTGGTAGTGGAAGGAGCGGGCTTCCTCCTCAACAACGAAATGGACGACTTCAGCTCTAAGCCGGGCTTCCCCAATATGTACGGGCTCATTGGAGGAGAGGCAAACGCCATTGCCCCCCATAAGAGGATGCTCAGCTCCATGACCCCCACCATCCTGCTCAAGGACGGCAAGCTGTTTATGGTAATAGGGACTCCCGGAGGCTCAACCATAATCACCACCGTTCTGCAGGTGATACTCAATGTCATCCAGCACGGAATGAACATCCAGCAGGCAGTAGCCGCTCCCAGGGTCCACCACCAGTGGACTCCCGACTTCCTCTACTATGAAAGGGATACCCTCTCCGGCGAGATATTGAAAACCCTGCTCCAACGGGGCTACCAGCTAAAGGAGCGGCGTTCCATAGGGGATGCCCACGGCATTCTGGTCGACCCGAAAACAGGGAAATTATGGGGCGGAGCCGACCCCAGAATGGACGGGGTGGCGGTGGGGTATTAGCTATATTATGGAGGGATTTTACCTCTATGAACCATGAGAAGAAAGAACCCGATGTAGAGGAGTTAGTGCTGAACGAGCTGGAGGAGTGCGATTGGGACCTCAGCGCTGATTCCCTGGAGGCTATTGCTCACCGCCTGCGAGGGCATTTTCCAAGCTATCAGGAAGCGCTGGATTTCGTCTATGCCATGGTCTCCTCTATGTTTGATGCAGACCTTGGTAAAGGTCGAACACCCAAATAGAAGCTTATTTATCTTTTGTATGCCAGTGAAAGGGAGCCTTTTTTAACCCTGTTTGGCTTTAAAGAGAATGACGAGTGAAATACTGCTGGAAAGGGGAAGCCCTTGAAGCCTATAGCCACCTCCAGGCTGAAAGCCTTTCTTGAGGAGCATTTAGGAACTCCCCCCCACCGGCTTGAAGTCCACAGGCTCCTCGGCGATGCCTCCGACCGCACTTATTATCGTCTCCTCCTCGATGGAGAGAAAACCCTCGTGTTAGCCCACTACCGCGGCTCGTTCACACTCGAGCATCACCCCTATTACACCATGGACCAGCTATTGAGGAAACTCTCTCTTCACACCCCCAGAATACTCGGCTGCCGCGAGGATGAGGGGATGCTTCTGCTGGAAGACATGGGGGATACGACGCTCTATCACCTCTTCCCCTCCCTAAAGCGGGAGGAACGGGAATCCATCTACCGCAGGGCAATTGATATCCTCATAACCCTTCAGACCGAGGGGACCAAACACCTCACACCCCGGCATCACGCTTACCATTTAGCCTTTGATGAAGAGAAGCTGCTGGAGGAACTCAACTTCTTCTACCAGCATTACCTCATCGGTCTCCTCAAAAGAGAAATCCCACCCGAAGATGAAGCACTCATAAGGGGATGGTTTACCCGCCTCTCCCGGGAGCTGGCAGCTCTCCCCCGGATGCTGTGCCATCGGGATTACCACTCCCGGAACCTCATGCTCAAAGGGGGGAAGATATACCTCATAGATTTTCAGGACGCTCGCATGGGTCCTTATAGCTACGATTTGGTCTCCTTGCTGCGCGACTCTTACATTGAGCTGGAGGAAGGGACGGTGGAGGAGCTCATTCACTATTATCTCGCGCATCACCCCCACTTCGAGCCGCGCCGGGATGGGAAGAGGTTTCGGGATGAGTTCGACCTTATGGCGTTACAGCGCAACATCAAAGCTATGGGTACCTTTGCCTATCAGGCGGTGGAGAAGGGAAACACATTTTACCTCCAATTTATTCCCCCTACCCTGCGATACATCCACCAAAACTTAATAAGAAAAGAGCAATGGCAGGACATCCGCTCCCTTTTGAGCCGCTATATGGAGGTTTGAGCGACTCAAAGTCCGGAAGTCAGAAAGGTGGGCTGGGGATTACTCCTCGGTAAACTTGAAGAAATACAGACCCAGGCCGAAGCAGATTCCCCCATAGACCAGCAGAGCCACGATGTTGGGCATAACATCCATCAGCCCTCCACCCCTGATCATCAGGGTATTGAATCCCTCCATGGCCCAGGCGGTTATAGTCAGGCGGGCTACTTGCTGCATCCACTCGGGCTCCATCCACAGGGGCCACCAGGAACCACCGATGGCGGACATTGTCAGTATGATGAATACAGTGATAGGAATTAACTGTCTGGTGGTTTTAATTATCGAGGTCAACAGCACTCCCAGACTGGTAGCCGTAAAGCAAGCCACCAGCACCAGCAGAGCGAAAGCCCACAGCGACGGACCCAGGTCTATGTGGTATATATAATACCCGAAAGCGAACAACAGAATCATCTGCCCCACGATAGTGAGGAAATGGGCAAGAAGCTTACCCCCTAAGAGCTGGTATCTCATAATAGGTGCCATAACCAGCCGCTTGAAGGTCCCCCTCGCTTTCTCTTCCAGGATTGACTCCGCTCCCCCCATTATCCCGAAGAGGATGAACATCATGGCGTAACCAGGTATTAGCTGGGTGTAAAGGTTTATCTCCTCCATTTTCCCTGCCACGGTCACCTCAGTTGTTACCGGGGGTTGCTGCAGGAGCTGGCGGGCTCGGGTGGCTGTCCGCTGAGCTACCTCCTCCAGGTCAGCTTCTTTGTCCTGCCGTATAACCTCCTCAATAGCCACTCGCACAGCGATATTCACCGCGGAGAAACCACTGGCGACACCCTCCACAATCCCCCTCACCATAGGGACCCGAATCTGGTCCCCTGCACTGACTGCCAATTTGAGCCTGACATCACCACCGCTGCGCACCCTCTGACTGAAGCCCTCGGGGATGACCAGAACAGCCACCTTATCGCCCTTCTCCACCAGCTTGAGCGCCTCATCTTCGGCATCGTACGACTCAACCTTTATATAGGGGTTCGCCTGCAGGATGGAGCGCACCGCCTGAGCCATATCTCCCCCGTCCTTATCCACTATCGGGAGGTCAATTACCAGGGGCTCGCCATCACCGGTGGCCATCCCCGAAAAGACAGCCCCCCCAATTATGATGAACCCGATAGGGAGGGCAATCAGCCAGACAAGCGCCATTTTATCCTTTGCCAGAAAGAGAAGGTCGTAAAGGGTGATAATAAGCAATTTCTTCATAGTTGGCTCCTTCCCTAATCTCTGAGCCTCTTGCCCGTGAGTTGAATGAACACCTGCTCCAGCCCTCTCGGCTTTTCCACCTTGATGGCCTCCTCCCTCAGGGAGAGAAGCTCCTCCAGGGTCCCCTGAGAAATAATCCTCCCCTCGTCAATGATGGCAATATGGTCGCACAGCTTCTCCACCTCCTCGAGGTAATGGGTGGTATAGAGGATGGTGGTACCCTTATCCTTTAGCTTAAAAATGGTATCAAAGATATGCTCCCGGGACTGTGGGTCGACCCCTAAAGTGGGCTCATCCAGCAGGAGCAACCGCGGCTGGTTGAGGAGACCGATAACCAGATTGAGGCGTCGCTTCATCCCACCGGAAAAACGCTGAGCAGGTTCCTTTCGGCGCTCCTGCAGACCCGCCAGCTCCAGAAGATTGTCAACCCTGTCGCTGAGGCTCTCTTTGGAAAGCCCATAAATCTTACCAAAGAAGCGTAGATTCTCCTCTGCGCTGAGGGTGGGGTAAATAGCTATCTCCTGGGGCACCACACCTAATAGCACTTTGATCTCGTAGGGGGAGGAAGTGACATCTTTGCCATTAACCAGCGCTTTACCACCAGTGGGCTTGACATAAGCGGAGAGGATGTTGACGGTGGTGGTTTTCCCGGCTCCGTTGGGACCAATGAGCCCGAAGATCTCGCCTTTATCAATAGCAAAGTCTATCCCCTTGAGAGCCTCCACCTTGCCGTAGTGCTTTACCAATCCCCTGGCTTCAACCATTGATTCTGACACTGAGACCACCTCCTTTATTTATAAAATGAGACCTCATCTACTAATAGCAGGAAGGACTTATGAGGAGCACCAAAGGTCGTAAGCTGCAAAGAGGTTACATCCCTGCCTGTCCACTCTACCCTTTTGCCGAAGCCCACCTGAATGAGTTCGGCGAAGGGGATTTTCACCAACTGCCAATCTTCCCCGGCGGTGAACAGGTGGAAGAAGTCGTCATAATCGCTAACCGCCAGCGCGGCGCAGACCACCCGGTATTGTTTCCCATCCCCTTTGGCGTAGAATTGTATCCCCTTATACTCACTGACATCCGCTGCCTCAGCACCCGGAGGGATGAGGTTGAGTGATACGCCGGCAAAGCCAAAGGCAAACTGAGTGGTCACCTCGCCGCTGAGTTGAAGGGAATTTGCCGAACCTTCTGCTCCCTGGGGGATTATCTGAATAGCACAGGTAGAGGAGCCACCTGCCACCTGGTCGGCCACCACCTGCCATCGGGAGTTCCAGTTGGAGAGCTGGTCCCCATCCTCAAAATCGTCCACCAGCTCTGGCAGATGCTCGATGGGCACTCCTTCCCTTTTGGCGGGATTGACTTCCCCTGCCAGCTGCTCCCGGTTAACGATGACCCCATTCTTTACTACCAGATGGATATCCTTTGTGGAGGTGATATCCTCCAAAGGGTTGCCGTTGACCACCAACAGGTCAGCCAGCTTCCCTGGAGCGATGGTGCCCAGTTCATCCACTTGTCCCAGATACTCGGCAGCAGTGCGGGTGGCAGCAACTATGGCCTCCATAGGGGAGAGCCCGGCATCGACCATGAGCTCCAGCTCGCGATGGACCGCCGCACCATGGAACACCAGAGAGTTACCCGCATCGGTGCCCGCCACCACCTTCACTCCCGCTTGGGCCATCAGAAGGAGATTAGCTCTGGCAGCGGCGTATCTCTCCCGAATGCTCTCCAGCCTTGCCTCATCAGCCATTATCTGGCGGAAAGGGCTTTCGGGATGCTGGAGGCTTTCAAATATCTCCTTGGGGATGCTATGCGTGAGAAAGGGGTCCTCCAGGAGGGCGGGCTCGTCAATAAGTCTGAAATAAGACTCCCATACCGATAGGGTGGGGATGTAGTAGATGTTCTTCCTTTTAATCTCCTCAATCAACTGAGGGCTTATCTCATCGACATCCCTGATGCCGTGCTCCAGCCCGTCGGCACCCTGGCGCACCGCCTCCTCGGCATCCTGGTAGCTGCCGATGTGGACTGAGACCTTAAGTCCTGCTTGGTGAGCTTCGTCCACAATGGCGGCAAAGGCTTGGTAGGGAAGCTTGGGCAATTTACCCCCTCCATCTTCCAGGATGGCTTTAATGCAGTCGACCCCTGCTCCGGCGACTTCCCTCACCATCTGCCGGGCTACCTCAGGGTCGGTGACCTGGCGGGTAGCCGATTCCACCAGGGGAGGAAAAACTTTAAATATATGAGCAGGGTGCCCGCCTGGAGCAGTGAAGCAAGGTCCCACGGAGAAAATCCGGGGGCTGACCAGCTCTCCCCTCTTCTCCTTCTCCCGCAAATCAAGCATGAGCTCCATCATATCGCCGGCGCTTTTCACGGTGGTCACCCCGCTTATGAGGTATCCCTTGAGATATTTATACATTATGCTGGGGGCATACTCTGCTGGGGTGACCATCCCTCCGGGGCTCCCTCCAAGATGGATGTGGACATCGATCAGCCCCGGCAGAACAGTCTTCCCTCGGCAATCTATCACCTGGGCATCGGACGGGAGCTTTGCTTCACCCAGGCGCGCGATGGATTGGATGCGGTTTCCCTGGATGATGACTACCGCCTCGGAGAGAGGCGGGCTGCCGGTGCCATCAATAAGAGTCCCTCCTCTGAGGACGAGGTAGTCGGAGGCTTTTTCCTCTTTAATTAAGAAGAGGTAGATAAATACCAAAACCAGGATGATAGGAACCGTAATTATGATAAGTGTTTTAGGCTTGCTAAAAATTCTCATAGAAACATCTCCTGTGTTTTTATTGCCCGCGGGGTTTATGGAGAGCTATTTCTTCTGCTGAAAATCGAAGCCTTTTGCCTTGAGGGTGCTCTCCAGGCTTTTCCTTACCCGCTGGAAGACCTGACCTATCTTCCCCCGCTCCCCCTCTGCTTCGGGAAAGAGAAACAGGTTACTGTTTATAGAAAATATCACATCAGCGAAGCTCATCATTTCAGGGTCTTTAGCCAGAAGATATCTGCCCTTTTTTCCCGGCAGTTCGGCGATAATCTCCCCGCTTTCCAGCGCTTTCATCACCTCATCCACAAAGGGAAGGGGGAGCTTCAGCTTGCGGGCGAGCTCAGACACCTTGAGAGGACCCTTGCCCTGTGTGAAGCTGTCCACCATAAGCTGTACAATCCGCAGGGCGTAAAACTCACGGTATTTCTCCGGGTCATGGATTCTTTTTTTTGGTCCATAGCTCCGCAGCCATTGCTGTTCTATGTCGTAAGTCAGCTCTCCGCAAAACAGGAGGTTAATCCACGACCACTCTATCCAGACCATGAACAGCAGGAAGGTGCTCAGCGGACCATAGAGCTGAGGCACGGTAGCCGCCCGGGGGATAAAGAAGCCGAAGGCGGCTTTGGCGATCTCCCAGAAGCAGGCGGCTACGAAGCTCCCTATCAGGGCAGGGACTGTCTTAATCTCCTTATTGGGAAAAATCTTGTAGAGGATAAAGAAAGCCAACCAGGTAAGAAGCAAGGGGAAGATATGCCCCCAGATGTAGCGCAGATAAGCAAAGAAGCTGTTCTCTCCCAGCAGATTGGGAATAATATTGGACAGGTAAAAGGATAATCCTATGAGAAAAGGGCTCACGGTGATGCCGGTCCAGTAGATAGCGAACTTATGGATAAAAGGTCTGGCTTTTCTCACCTTAAAGACATTATTAAAGGCGTGCTCGATGGAAATGAGCATGGAGACCGCTATCAGCACCAGCACAATCAATCCCCACACATTGAGCGAAGTGCTCTTCTCCACAAACTGGGTGATATAGCTGTTGATTATATCCCCCGAAGAGGGAACCAGATGCTTGAAGATGAACGCCCGAAAGTTAGCCTCGGTATCGGCGAAGACCTGGAAATTGGAGACCAGAGGGAAAGCCAGGACAATGAGGGGAACAATGGCAAAAAGGGTGCCAAAGGACATGGCGGTCGCCCACAGGACACATCGGTCCTCAAAGAACATCCGCAGCACCCTGCGGAATCGCTTCCACTCCTGAGATAAGACCCTTGGAACCCCTTTCAACTTCATCCTCGCCCCTATAATGATAATTTTATATCACCATTACCTTTATTAATCAAGCAAAATGTTATTGGCAGGCGTTCCCGCCATTGCTTCAGAGCTACCCGGTAAAGGAGTTGACAAAATCATCCTCCCACCCTTACAATGGGAGAGGCTCCACTTGGGAAAGGATGAAGGACTTCTGCTGATGAAGATAGGCTTATCCACCCACATCTTTGCCAATCGCCCTCTCACTCCCAGGTTAATACAGAAAATCGCCCGCCAGGGATTTCAGACCATTGAGCTTTACGCCAACCGACCCCATTTCGACTTCACCAATCCTGGCAGAGTGGAGGAGATAACCCAGGCCATCAAAAAAGCGGGGCTGCGGGTGAACTCCGTCCATGCCCCCTTTTACTCCCACATCTCCGATGCTTTGAGGGGGAGGTGGCTCTCCATTAGCGCTGTGGATGAAAGAGAGCGCAGCGAGGCGGTGGCCCTCATCACCAGAGCCCTCTCCATCTGCGAAAAGATAGAGGTGAGATATCTGGTGGTGCACTTCGGCAATGTCAACGACAAATGGGACGAAAGGATGGTCGCCCAGGGGATAAGAAGCCTTCAGGAGCTGGAGGGGACCTTCCGCCCTCTGGGGGTAAGTATCGCGGTAGAGAACATCGTCAATCAGCTCTCCCTCCCCCATCGGCTGGCAGCTCTGATAAAGGACTCATCACTAAAGGGGGTGGGCATCTGCCTTGACATAGCTCATGCACATCTTACCGGCAGCCTGCCAGAGGGGATAGTGGAGACTTCCTCTTATGTTCTTACCACTCACCTCCACGACAACCGAGGGGACAAAGACAGCCATCTTCTCCCCTTCTCCGGGATAATAGACTGGGAGCGCGTGATGGATAAGTTCCGGGCGATAAGCTATAAGGGCACCCATATCCTCGAACCGCGCTGGAGCATCCTCGCAGGGAGGTCTCTGCGAAGAGCCTATTGCGCCGCTCGAAAAATGGATAATCTCCTCCACGACAAAGAGTGAACAGGTCTTATCCAGTCTCCTTCAGGGTTTCTCTACATTAATGGGAGCGGGAGCCGGAGACATAGACCTCCCCGTTGGCGTTGGTGGCACCGTAGGCTTTGAACGAACCGACCAAAACGCCAGTATAGATAAACAGCTTCACCCAGGATTTCCCCCCGTAACCCTGACCGCAGAGGATTTCATCTACCACGCCAGCAAAGGCGCCCATCTCCACTGCGCTGATATGCACCGAGCCATTGGGATTGCCGGCACTGCCAAAGGCATTGAACGATTTGATGAGGGTGCCGTCCTGCTCAAATATCTTCACCTTGTTTGTCCCCCCGTGACCGGTAGCTACCGCTATCTCCTTATCAGCGGCACTGTCGTCAAAGTTGCCGCCAGCCAGATGGATGGAACCATTGGTGTTCTCACTGCCAAAAGCAGAGAAGGAACTCTGGAAGGTGCCCGTCCTGTCAAAGATTTTCACCAGGGAGTTACCCCCGATGCCGGTGCCGGTGATTATCTCATCTCTGCCATCCCCATCGAAATCAGTCGCTGCCAGATAGACCTCACCCTGGGTGTTGCCTGCTCCGTAGGCCTTGAAGTTCGCCTTGACCGTACCATCTGTCTCGAAGACCTTCACCTGTGAGGTTCCGTTCCTTCCCGTAGATACAGCTATCTCCAGGTCTAAGGGATTGGTATCGAAGTCCCCCACCGCCAGGTGCACCTGCCCCCCGGTGTTAGAAGCCCCGAAGCACTTGATGGCAGTGTTTAAGGTGCCGTCGTAGCTGAATATCTTTATCCACGACTTCCCCGCGGAGCCGTGAGCCACGACCACCTCGGGGTTGCCATCCTTATCCAGGTCAGCTACCCTCACATCTATCTCTCCGTTGGGATTAGCTGCTCCGAAGGCTTTGACATTCATGAAGCGGCGCCCATAGATGTCAAAGGCTTTATACCACGAGTTCCCCCCATAGCCCATCCCGGTAACGATGGCCGACTCAAGGGTAACCTTTCTGCCGAAGATGTCGTAGGAACTGGTGGCTGCGTAGCGGTTGTCCTCCTGGGCCAGGAAGAAGTTCTTATGGGAGGAGTTCCAGGCCAAGTGGGGGTAAATCTCGTTTACATAGGACTGCGAAGAGAGTTTAAAACCGTTATCAGCTCCCTCCACGGTGCCGTCGCCTTTGACCAGCTGTCCGTAGATGTCGGCTGTAGATGCGCTGGGTCTGAAGTCATTCCAGGCGACCAGATACCTGTTGTAATATGGGGAGTGGCAGACCGCAGGGTTATACTGATTGTAGGAATTGGTGCAGATAACAATCTCGCTCCCCACCATAGCAGGGGTATCGGCACTGCTCATCCGCTGACCGTAAATGTCGGAGCCGGTGCTTGCATAATTGCGGTTATCCTTCCATACTACCATGAAGTTGTTATCAGCGGTATTGGCAGCTACCTCCGGACTATACTGATTATCTGCGGCAGAATTAACCGAAGATGCCATCGACACGCGAAGACCGTCCTTATTCACTCTGCAGCACCGGATGTTCCATTCCGTTCCTGTGCTCCAATTGACCTGCCAGGCGACCAGGTAGCAGTTGACCGAGGGGAGGTAGGCGATGGCTGGTTGCTGCTGGTCATAAGAGCCGCCCATCACAATGTTCTCCGTGGTAGTGGGAACCTCATTGCCGGTCACTATGCGGGAATAGCCATCCCATTCATCGGTGTCTGCGTTCCTTTCGTCCTCCCAGACCACGCAGAAGTTGTTGTCGGTGGAGTTGTAAGCCACTCGGGGATATCGCTGGTCGGAAGTGGAGGGGTTAGAAACATAGTAAGCGCCGCCTCCTCCTAATGTGCCATTAGCATTGACCCTCCTACAAACGATGTCCCAGTCGCCAACAGAACCATAGTCATACTGGAATACCACCAGCCAGTAGTTGCTGACGGAGCTGTAAGCTACATCGGGATTTCTACTGGGATACGGCTGTGAAAAGATAACGATATTAGAGCCCAGAAGGCTCCCATCGGCGTCTACTCTCTGTCCGTAAATATGGTAGGTGCCATTGCGCTTATCCTCCCACACCACCAGATAGGTGTTATCGGTAGAGTTGTAAGCCACCCTGGGCTCCCGCTGATAATGGGCAGCCACGGCAATGTTGGTGTAACTGCTCACCATGGGGTCAACAGGCGCCGCGCTGGAAGATTTCTCCACCACCTCCCGCGGGTCGAAGGGAAGGGAACTGTCAGAGATAAGTGCTGATGGATGCTCGGTCTCACCTGTGGTCTGAGGACTGCTGGAGGAGGAAAAGCTCAGAGGAAAGAAGAAGAACAGAAGCAGGAATGAGGTGATGATAAATCCTGTATGTTTTTTAATTGAAAACATTCTCTCACTCCTTTTTTAAATTGAAGATTGCATGCTTAATAAGGATGGAAGGAAAATAACACAATCTCACCTCCTAGACTA
>CABWKN010000005.1 GCA_902505605.1 Candidatus Guanabacterium sedimentis | reverse complement strand
TGTATATCCCGTAATTTACCGGCTGCGATAAGCTGGCGGGCGGCGTCAGTCTTTTTATGGTCTCCTCGCCGAGTTTGTTCACATACTCCCGGCGGTCCTTCACCCCGAAGATCCACTGCTGGAGATATTTCTGAAAAGAGCCCACATCTTTGGAGATGTCGTTCCACCGGAGGTAGAACTGGTTGTCCCGGTCATAATAGCCCTGCACATAGGAGGGATGTGCGCCGAAGGGGGCTTCGACCACCGCATCAACTATCAGCCCCGGGATGATGGTTCGGTTGGGGTCGCCACGGATGACCTCATCGGTTACAATCTCCTCTACGGTGACGAGCACCCGGCGTGAGGCGAAAGCCGATTCCTTCTGCACCCCGACCAACCCCCACATCTGGGTGTTGCCGAGCCGGTCTGCCCGCTGGGCGTGGATGACAGCTACATCGGGATTGAGAGGTGGTACTGCATAGAAGGTCTCCCCTGAGTAGGGGCAGCGGAGCTGCTTTATGTTCGGGTTCACTTTCGGCAGGTCGCATCCGTAGTAATCCCGCAGGGGCATAAAGGGAAGGTTAGCCGCCCCCGCCAGCAGCCTCATGGACATTCCGAAATGAGAGTACTCCTCAATCTCTATCCGATGGGGGATGCCCTTCTCCACCGCCCTTCGCAGGGCATAGAGGGAACCCACTCCGGGGTTTCCCACCCAGCTGAAGACTACCTTGCGGGCGCACCCCGCTCCCACCATCTGGTCGAAGATGAGGTCGGGAGTCATGCGGCACAGGGTCAAATTCCTCTTCCGTTGGCGGATGATCTCGTGCCCGGCGGCGAAGGGTATCAGATGAGTGAAGCCCTCGCAGATGACCGTGCAGCCATCCTCCACATACCGCTCGATAGCTTCTCTCATGCTCAGGACTTTGCTCTCCTTCATAGCATCCCCTCATTATCTGTCAGGTGATATTCTTTAGCGAAATCCGTCCTCCCTCCATTTGAAAACAGATGCTTTTTATCTATTCTACTCCTTCTCGACCTCCGGAGTGGCTTTCTTCTTCCAGTAAAAATACACCGGGATACCCAGCGCCACAATCCCCATGCCGGCAAGGGACTCCACCGGTCGCTCCAGCAGGGTGTTTATCAGAATCCACAATGATGCCAGCACATAAAGGGCAGGGACAACAGGATAGCCCCACACCTTATAGGGGCGCTCTAAATGGGGGAACTTTTTCCTCAGGGTGAACACCGAAGCCGCCGCTGCCAGATAGAACAGCAGGGCGGCAAACACCACATAGGTAAATAGCTGCTCATAGGTGCCCGAGAACACCAGCAGGCACGACCACACCGCCTGAATGAAGATGGAAAACCCCGGAGTCTTGAATCGCGGGTGCACGCTGGAGACTTTCCTGAAGAAGAGGTTATCCTTGGCCATGGCGTAATAGACCCGCGGACCGGTAAGTATCATTCCGTTGACACAGCCGAAGGTAGATATGACCACCGCTGCCGATATGAACGAGGCGGCAGTGGGACCAAACAGCGAGGTAGCCGCCTTCTCCGCCACCCGGGTAACCCCACTCAGCTCGTTGATGGGGAGGGCGTAGAGATAGATATAATTAACCGCCACATAGATGCCGCAGATAGCCAGGGTCCCCAGCAGCAGCGACAGGGGGAGGTTTCGCTTGGGATTTTTTATCTCCCCGGCGGTGAAGTTTATATTATTCCAGCCATCGTAGGTCCACAGCACCGCTATCATAGCTACCCCGAAGGCAGCCGCCAGACCGGTGGTGGGTGAGCCGGTTGGGGCAAGGGTGAAGTCAATCCCTCCCCCTCTGCCTATGGTGAACCCCAGCACCACCAGAGCGGCAATGGCTCCTATCTTGAGCACGGTGGATATGTTCTGAATCAGGCTTCCGAAGCCCAGCCCCGCATAGTTGAGCACCGAGAGGAACAGAATAGCTAGTATGGCAATAAGCTGCCCCGCCGATAAGGTGTAGGTAAAACCGAACACCGGGGCTGAGAGCAGGATTCGCTGGATGGAGATAGAGGGGAAGAAATAGCCGAGGTATTCGGCAAAGCCAACGGATACGGCGGCGATAGAGCCGGTCTGATAGACGAGGAACATTATCCAGCCGAACAGAAAGCCCGACAGCGGTCCATAGGCTTCTCTGAGATAGACATACTGCCCACCCGCTTTTGGCATAGCAGCTCCCAGCTCGGCGTAGGTCAGCGCCCCAGCTAAGGCGAGGAGCCCGCCGGCAATCCAGGCCAGCAGCAGGAGGCTGGGCGAGGGTATCTGCCTGGCCATCAGCCCGGTGGTGAGAAAGATGCCCGAGCCGATAACTATCCCCATCACGATCATGGTGGAGTCAAACAAGCCTAACTTTCGCTCCAGCGCATTCTCTGTTGGGGGTGCTGTTTCCGGGTTTTTCTGATAGTCGGTTCTCATCTCTTCTCTCCCATGGTGAAAAGGCTATACTAAAATGGCTTTCATTTCAATGCATTATTTACTATAACTTTTCCCATACCTCTCCCACCACTCCTTGAGGGAGCTTTCCAGCAGGTTGAGAAGCAGGTCGAGCTCCTCAGTAGTGATAGTGAAAGGGGGAGCAATAACCAGATGGTCGCCCGCCACCCCATCGGCGGTGCCGGAGCCTGACATGAGCAGGAGACCCTTCTCCATTGCCGTAGCTTTCACTGTCTCAGCCGCCATCATCTCCCGCGGGAAGGGAGTCTTCTGTTCTCTATCGGAGACCAGCTCAATGCCCATAAAAAGTCCCTTGCCCCGCACATCCCCCACCAGAGGAAGGTCCTTAAGCCTGGAGGCTTGCTCCCACAGGTAATCCCCCTTTCGGGCGCACTCCTCCACCAGATGATGTGTATCAATATAGTTCAGCACCGCCAGACCAGCCGAGCAGGCTAAGGGATTTCCCGAGTAAGTGTAGCCTGAGAAAAAACCAGATGAGGGAGACTGAAAGAAGACATCAAAGATTTTCTCATGGATAGCCACTCCGCCGAGGGGTGCGTAGCCGCTGCTTACTCCCTTGCCGAAGATGAGCACATCGGGGTACACTCCCCAGTGGTCGATGGCGAAGTTTTTCCCGGTGCGACCGAAGCCGGTGATGACCTCGTCCAATATGAGGAGAATATCATATTTGTCGCAGGTCTCCCGAACGATGGGGTAATATTCAGCCGGGGGGACGACCGCGCCGGCGGCGTTGCCGATGATGGGCTCGGCGATAAAAGCGGCGATGTGGTCGGCACCAATCTCTTTAATGGTGCGCTCCAGCTCCTCGGCGCAGCGGATATGGCAGGCGGGATAGCTCAGCTCAAAGGGGCAGCGGTAGCAGTATGGGGGAGGGATGTGGGGCGAGTCCGTCAGATAGGGGAGGTAATCTTTCCGCCGCTGGATGTGCCCCGACAGGGAGAGCGCCCCCAGAGTAGCCCCGTGATAGCTGAGCCAGCGGGAGATTATGTTCACCTTTCTTTCCTTGCCCTGGAGGAGATAGTATTGGCGGGCAATCTTGATAGCTACCTCGGTAGCTTCCGAACCCCCGGAGACGAAGTATACCCGGGACATTCCTGGCGGCGAGAAACTTATCACCCTGTCCGCCAGCTCTATCTGGGCCTGGCTGAGGAAGTTCCCTATATAGGGGAAGCAGACCTTCTCTGCCTGACTGCTTATGGCCTGGATGACCCCGCGGTTGCCGTGCCCCACGGTCACCACTGCGGCGCCTCCGGCACCATCCATATACCTCTGTCCATCTTTATCCCAGAGATAGACTCCCTCGCCTCGCTCCACCACCGGGTATCGCTTCCTCCAATCCCGGGGAAATATATGTTGAGCGGAGCCGGTATTCTTCGTCTCCATAGCTGCCTCCAGGGGTCTGGGATGGGCTAAGGTAGGTGCTCCAGAGCTTGCTCAATTGTATGCGCCGCCTGCTGGAGGGCTTGTGCCAGCAGCTCAATCTGTCCTTGGGCGCGGGTCTCATCCCCCTCTCTGAGCGCCTCGGTTATGCCGGGGAGAACCTCCGCCGCATAGGTGAAGCGGGGGGCATAAATCAGATGTTTAAACCACGGGCGCCCCGGTATCCCGTCGGGATGAGTGAAATCCCTCTCCACCTTCATCAGGCAGCGGTTTATCAGGTCGACTTTCTCACCAGGGGTAGGGTCTCCGGATGCCAATATTTTCTCTATTTTCAAGTTAAGCTTACTGGCAATCGAGATAAATCGCTCCACTCTTTCCTGCAGGGGCTTAAATTCGACCTTGTTGCCCGATTTTTCCGCTTCCTTGGCAAGTTCCTTAAGGTAGAGGGCGATATTCTCGCCATAGGCAGTGTAGTCAAATGGTAGAATCTCCGCATTAGCCAATCGCAGCGCAGCTATTCCCCAGATTGCCGACATGGTCGGCATATATCGGAAATCGGGGTCCCCGAAATGGCTCATCCAGTAAAAATCATCATAGCGGGAGTGGTACACCCCGTATGGACCGGTGAAGCTCATATCAATAATGGGCATGCCGACGAAGTTTAAGAACACGGTATAATCGCTCCCGCTTCCCAGCCGGGTGTTCACCAGGGATTTTCCTCCCTCCTTTTCCACTGTCTCCTTCCAGACCTGGTAGATGGTCTTTCCGGTATTGGGGTCAATCACCTCCTCGGTGATGACGGGGAGGAGGTCTTTCAGCGAGGGGACGGCGTTGGTCCCGAAGTTGCTCCCGCTGCAGGCGCTGTCGACATTGAGGTAGGCAACCGCTCGCTTTTTCAGCTCGGCGGCATTCTCCTCGCCCCATTCGGTGGAGCCGGTGAGGGTGAACTCCTCGGCATCCCAGTTTGCCAGGATGATGCTTCGTTTGGGGTGAATCCCCTCCTGACGGAGTGTGCCCAGCGCCCTGGCCAGCTCGAGGAGGCTGGCGGTTCCGCTACTGGGGTCCACCGCTCCATAGACCCAGGCATCCCGGTGATTGCCCACAATGACCATGTCTTCGGGAAGAAGGTTCCCTTTTATCTCCCCTATCACATTCCAGATGGAGCAAATGCGGTTGTCCATCTCCACCTTGAGGTGGACCGTGGTGGGACCGGGACCGGTATGGTAAGTGAAGGGAAGCCCTCCCTGCCATCCCTCGGGAGCTTCCGGACCGGCTAAATTTTCCAGCAGGGGGCGGGCATCTTTATAGGACATGGGAACCGAGATAATGGTGGGCAATATCTCCGATTCCTCCGGCTTGAGCCTCCTGGCATCTTTGAGGGAAGCCCAGCCCGGAGTGAGCGGGTCTCCGGGGGCGATGAAGTCGAAAGGAATCCCTCCTCGCTGCAGGTGGCTCTCAGGACCCCACGGTCCATAGGGGTAAACCTTTCCTTTGATATATCCGTCCTCCATGGGGTCGGAGTAGATGAGCAGAGCAGCCGCTCCGCGCTTTTGCGCTGTCAGGGCTTTGAAGCCTCTATAGCTGTATGGCATGGAATAGCGCACCAGGGAGACTTTTCCCTTTATATCAATCCCCATCTCGAGGAGCTGGTCGTAATCTTCGGGGTTTCCGCCGTTGGCATAGACCAGGGGTGCGGTTACCTCGCCGGAGGATGAATAGGCATTAAATCCTATGCTCACCAGACTGTCATCGGAGCGCTGGTCGCTGAAGTAGTTATGCTCCCTCAGGGTGGCCCGGTAGGGCTTGGGTGCCACCATCTCCACTACTATCTCTTTGGGATAGGAGAGCAGAACCTGATACTCCGCCAGACTTACCTCGTCCAGACCGAACTCTTTGAATTTATCCCTGACAAAGAGGGCTAACTGATAGTTCCTCTCTGTCCCTGCTATATGTGGCTCTTGGGTCAGGTAGCGGAGGTAACTACGGCACATAGAAGGCTGGGGGATGGATGCCAGCCTGGCTTCCAGGCTTCTCTGTTGCCGGGAGGACTGCAGGGTGAAGCCAGTAATTGGCTTCTCCTGTTCTTTATTCTCCCGGGGTGCGAGACTTGTGGTGAGGAGAGCCAGGAGGATGGCGATGACCAGAGGGGGAAGGATGTTTTTTTGTTTCATATGCGGGTATTCCTTTCTTCTTTTTATATTTCTTCTTCAGCTTACTATTGGTGGATACAGCCCATTATGGGGACGACTCGTATATGGATATTCCTCGCTTGTCCAGCTCTTCAAGGAAGCGCTCCGGCGGAACCGAAAGCTCCGGGGGGAAGGCACCTTTTACCGATATCTCACCCCTGCCCAGCATCTGGGCTATGATGGAGATGGAAAAACCGGTGGTTCTCATCATAGAGGTTATCTGGTTGTCGTAGTCGTAGTAATCAATGAGCTGGTAAGTTAGCTCCTTGTCGATGCCCCCCTGCTTTCCCTTGAAGGTGACCCTCATCAGGGAGGCGTCGGGCTCCTCTCTTCCCAGGTTCTTTAATAATACCTCGCCCAGCAGGTCTCTGGGTTTTACCTCTTTCCCCTCTATGAGGACCGGTTCTTTACTGGTGAGCCCCAGCTCATTGAGGACTCTAATCTTTTCGCAGTGCCCCGGATACCTCAGACACTTGGCATCCAGCTCCCTGACTTTTCCCATGAAGCTGTGGGGCAGCGTGGAGGTTCCTCCGTGATAAAGGAAACATTCCAGCCTGCCGAAGGGTGGGGGGAACTCCACCTCTTCCAGCTCGGTCATCGGTTCGAGCTCCACCAGCTCGCCGTTGCGGATGTTGACGGATTTCTCGGTATATTCTTTTATCAGCCCATAAGGTGAGAACAATATGGTGTAGCCCAGCGGGGGCTTAGGTTCCAGGGGGATTCCCCCGTCCCGGATATGGATTTCTTCAATCTGCTCCAGCTTTTTCGCCCCCAGGGCGGCGAGGATGTTGCCGATTCCCGGATTGAAGCCGCAGTCGGGAATTATGGTAATCCCCTTCTGCTTGGCCTCCGTGCTGAGCTCCAGCTCCTGAAGGACGGTCTCCAGATTGCCGCCCAGGTCGCAGAAGCTGACCCCGGCATCTACTGCAGCCCGGGCTAATCCGAAGTTGAAAAAATAGGGGACGGCACTTATGGCTACCTGGCAGCCCTTCATCAGCGGGATGACCTGGGAGCTCTTCCTCACATCGACCCGGTCAGCTTTCAGCTTCCCGCTCCCTACCCAATCCATAAGGCTTTTTACCTTGCTGCTCTCTAAATCGGCGACGACCACCTGGTGAACATCTGGGGTGCGGGCTAAATCGTAGGCTATAGCCCGCCCCATCATCCCTGCTCCCAGCAACAGTATTTTCATGGACTCTGCTCCTTATTTAGATAATTGTCGATATTATTTTTATGGGTAGATGGAAAAAGAACTGGAAGTTCAGCATCTTTTTTCGCTCTCTGTAATAAAATTTCCTTTCCAAATCAACCGCTCTTATTGACTCCTTTCTTGCCTTTATGCTATAAAAATAAAGTCCCTTAGTCAATGGAAATTTATCTCTCTCATTCTCCAACGGCGAGTTCAATTTAGCCAGATGTTTCTTTTTTAATGTTGCAGGAGGATGAATGTAGAGAGTAAGTCTTCATCGGTAACCAAAGGAGGACTATATGGCTGCGGAGCAAAAAAGAGCAATCCCCGCCTATAAAAGGGTCTTCAACCGCCGCCAGTTTATCTCAGGCAGTTTGGGAGGGGTATCTTTGTTACCCTGGTGGAGGCTGCTGGAAGCGGAGACCATCAGGGGATATGGTGTAATCCCTTATTCAGCAGAGGAGCCGAGACGGAGGCTCCGTGAGCTGGGGATAATGATCGGGGACTACCCACCGGGAGAGTATAACGCTATCACCGATGTTGAGGGGGTCCGGGTAGGGCACACCACCATCATTCGCAACCCGGTCAATGCCTCAGGAAAGGAGAAGCGGATTCGCACCGGGGTGACTGCCATACTCCCCCATGGGGGGAATATCTACCGGGAGCACCTGTTCGCCGGCTTTTTCAATCAGAACGGCTGGGGGGAGATGACCGGCATTGTTCCCCTCCTCCAGAAGGGGAGGTTAAAAACTCCCATCTTTCTCACCGGCACCTATAATGTGGGATTGGTCTGTGATGCCGCTGTCTCCCATCTGTTGAAGGAATGCCCCGCTATTCTGGAAGAGAGGTCTATCCCCTCGCCGGTGGTGGCGGAGTGTTTTGATGGCTACTTGAGTGACTAGCAGGAGAGGATGGTCACCGAGTCAGAGGTGCTGGCTGCTATCGGTCGAGCTGAAGGGGGTTCGGTGGAGGAAGGGGGAGTGGGCGGCGGTACTGGCATGACCGCTTTCGGCTTCAAGGGTGGTATCGGCACCTCCTCCCGAAGGCTTCCCCGGGATAAAGGGGGCTACACGGTAGGAGTGCTGGTGATGAGCAATACCGCTGTTCGGGAGCAACTGAGGGTCGATGGAGTGCCGGTGGGCAAGGAGATTGGGATGGTGAGGAAGCAGTCGCCGGCGGGGGCGAAATCAATAATCCTTATTGCCGCTACCGATGCACCCCTGTTCAGCTTTCAGCTAAGAAAAATCGCCAAGCGGGTGGTGATGGGGCTGGCTCAGACAGGGGCTACCTCCCACACCGGCAGCGGTGACCTGGTGCTTGCCTTTTCCACCGGCAATCGGCTTCCCACCGGGACTGGCTCCCCGCGCTGGGAGATAACCGCTGTGAATGACGAACTCATCACCCCGCTCTATCACGGCGCTGTAGAAGCCACACAGGAGGCAATATTGAACTCCCTGACCATGGCTGGCACCATGGAAGGCAGAGAGGGGAACATCGCCCCCGCCATCCCCCTCGACCGTCTGGTACACATTATGAAAAGATATTACCGTCTGGAGGAGAAAAGCGATGACTGATAGGAAGCGGATGAGGGATTGGGGGCTGCAGGTGGGCGAGTATCCTCCGGGTCCTCTCAACGCCATTACCGATGTCCGCGGGGTGAAGGTCGGTCACCTCACCATGATAAAGGATGAGCCCATCTCAGCAGGAGCGGCTAAGTGCATCAGGACGGGGATAACCGCGGTGGTCCCTTATGACCTCAAATTGGAAAGGAGACTTCTGACGGGGAGCTTTTTCATGTGTCCCAGCGGCGATGTGAGCGGATACGAGGTGATGGATGACTTCTGCTATTTGAAGTCCCCTGTTGTGCTGACCAACAGCTTCAGTGCCGGCAGAATATATCACGGGATTTTATCTATAGGTTTCGGGCTTAATCGAGACCTGTGGCCACCTATTGTTGTCAGCCTGGACGACTCCTATTTAAATGATATGGACGCTCGAATCCTGCGGGAAGAGCATCTTATAGAGACGGTAGAGACTGCCTCTTCTGGCAGGGTAGCC
>CABWKN010000004.1 GCA_902505605.1 Candidatus Guanabacterium sedimentis | reverse complement strand
CCAAAGCATGCCATTGATTTTCAGAAATGTTTCCTTATTTTATTATTATACTCTAATCTACCAAGGAAAACAAGCCTGTTTTTCCACTAATATGTGGGTGCTCACCGGCAAGCGCTCGCATTAACGAATGGCGGCTTATCCATTCTCCGGTAGAAAAAACTCTATAATTCTCTTAATTAATAGCGTCTTCAGCACTTCCGCTGAGAAAAGGTTTCCATTACCGGATAGGTGATTATTACCAAGAATATAATCTGTTGCCTCAGCTTTGCCGGGCATTATATAATAATGTTCAATAACAAAAGCGGGTAGATTTTCGTTTTCTAATAACAGGCGCAGTGAGCGAGATGAGAAGGTGAGAAGAAAAACGAGAATAAATAAGCCTTTCAAGGGATGTAAATTGTTTTTATCCGGTGTTACTGAATAAATATTCATGGGTTTTTATAGCTATGAGGAGGGATACTTATGAAGGCTAAAGTTACTCGTCGACAGTTTTTAAAATCCACCACCCAGGCAGGGGTTCTCCTCGGCATTGTAGGGGGGAGCACCTGGGGAGGAGGTTGCGCCTCCGGGAAGAGTTTCGACATACTCATCAAGAACGGAATGGTGGTCGATGGATTGGCGGATAAAAGCTACCAGGCCGATGTGGGGATAATCGGGGAGCGTATTGAGGCGATAGGGAATTTGCGCAAGGCTCAGGCTGCCACCGTCCTCGATGCTGCGGGGCGCACCGTATCGCCGGGATTCATTGATATTCACTCCCACACCGGCCCGGAACTTCTGATTAATCCCAGGGCAGAGAGCAAGATAAGACAGGGAGTCACCACCGAGCTCGGTGGCAACTGTGGTGGTTCGTCCTTCCCTTTGAAGAGAGAGCTACAGGACGAGGAGAGGAGGTGGGCAGAGAAGGTGGGCCTGGAGATAGATTGGGTCGACCTAGAGGGATTTCACACCCGGTTAATGAAAAATAGGATCGCAGTGAACCACGCCGCACTGGTGGGGCAGGGGACTATCCGCAGCTATGTGATGAAACAAGAAAGGAGGGAACCCACCTCTGAGGAGATGGAGCAGATGAAGGCACTGGTCGCCGAGGCGATGGAGCAGGGAGCTTTTGGACTATCCACCGGTCTGGAATATACTCCCAGTGGCTTCGCCACTACTTCCGAGGTCATAGAACTCTGCCGGGTAGCTGCAAGGTATGGTGGCTTCTACGCTACCCACATCCGCAGCGAGGCTGATCAGCTTATGGAAGCAATAGCTGAAGCTATCTACATTGCCGAAAGCGCGGGAATTCCTCTGGAGATATCCCATCTTAAGGCAGCGGGCAAGGTTAATTGGTGGAAGACTCCTATGGTGATTGACCTGATAGAGAGAGCTCAACAGAGAGGTCTGGCAGTAAATGCCGACCGCTATCCTTACACCGCTTATAGCACCGGTGTGACCATCTTTTTCCCTCAATGGGCGCTGGAAGGAGGCACGAAGCGGTTTTTAGAGAGAATAAGAGACAGGGAACTCCGGCAAAAGATGAGAGCGGAAACCGTAGAGAGGGTGATAGCGAACAACTCCTGGGAGAGTATTCTCATCGTTGGGGTGAACACCGAGAAGAACCGCCCTCTGGAGGGTAAGTATATAAGCGATGCCGCAGATGAGGTCAAGAAAGACCCTTATGAGTTTATCTGCGATTTACTCATTGAGGAAGACGGGAATGTATCCATCGTCGGCTTCGGAATGAGCGAGGAGAACACCGAGATGATCTTGAAACATCCCCTGGTGATGCTCTGCTCCGATGGGTCTGCCCTGGCTCCCTATGGGCCCCTGAGTGAGGGTATCCCCCATCCAAGAAACTACGGTGCATTTCCCCGCTTCCTCGGGCTCTATGCCCGGGAGAAGAAACTCCTCACCCTCCCTCAGGCGATAAAGAAGATAACCTCTATGCCGGCAGCTAAGATGGGGCTCAAAGATCGGGGCGCTATAAAGCAGGGGAGTTTTGCCGACCTGGTGATATTCGACCCCCAGACCATTTCCGACCAGGCTACATATACCGACTCGAAGCAGTATCCCGCTGGCATTGATTATGTCATCGTTAACGGCAAGATAGTGGTCGACCACAGCGAGCACACCGGGGAATTGCCCGGTAAAACACTGAAAGGTCCGGGCGCGAAGTAGCCAGCACCAGTCAGTCTTTATCCGGCGAGCATCGGACGAAGGGAGAATGGTCAAGCTCATGAACCGGCAATGAGGGATGGGGAACTTCCGGTCACGAAATGACGTTTCAACATAGAGAGGGAGCGAATCGAGAGGCTATGTCAAGAGATAGTCTCCCTGGGTCACCAGGGGGTATGGCTTTATTACAGGCAGAGCGGAGAGGAGATTTACAGGGCGAGCGTCAACCATTTATACTTGAGAAGCTCTTTTTACCTGAAGAGCTTCCTTCCCTGAAGAAAGGAGGGGCGAAATGTTTGAAAAAGAGGAATTCCATAACAGAGAAAAGCAGCATCAAGTTAACAAAAAATGTGACGGGGATCCCTTGTCAGCTATCTTCTCCGGTCTGATAGTAATACTGGTGGGGGTATTGTTCTTATTAGTCACTCAGGATTACCTCCGCTGGGGGGATTGGTGGGCCTATCTGCTGGCTGGCATTGGGATTATTTTCGTGATAGAGGTTATAGTCCGCCAGACACGTCCCCAATACCGCTGTCCGATTGCGGGTAAGCTAATAGGGGGGTTAGTGCTCATTGCCGTCGGCGCAGGGCACATCTATGGATTAAGACACTGGTGGCCGCTGGTTATTATCGTGGTGGGATTTGTCATCATGTTTATAGGCTTTAAGAAGCTGCGCGGAACCTGAAGCACTCGGCTAAAAGGGAAGAACTAAACCCGCAAGTAGCAAGGAAAGGGTAGAATCTTACCTCGCGTATTATGCGATAGCATTGCCCTCTACCGTTTCTGGTTGCCTCACCAAACCGAGAGCAACGGAGAGAGGCCATATCTTTTATCTCCCCCTCACGGCTCTTCTAAATTAAGCTTTAAATGAGGCTCGGATTTCCCTGTCTATTCCTTGCCGCATATATACCGGCTCATCTCACTTTTTCCAATACAGCGACGGAATGGAGCTGTGTTGCCTAAATTCCTTGACACTATGTGAGTTCTTTGATATAAATTACTCATTAAAAAGCTAATAAGAGTTTGAGAATTAAGGGTTAAAATCTACGGGAAAGAAGGTACCCAATGGATCTAAAGGAAGCCGTTCTTCTTTACCAGTATGGGGAGAAGATAAAGTCTGAGCTCATAATTGCGAGCAAGATGCTGGCCAGCCTGTCGACCTTCCAGGCCGAGGAGAAATTAGGGGGGCAGAAGCTTATGAACTCCTTTCTGGAAGCCCTTCTGGGAGAGATTCGCATTGCCCAGGGCTCTATCAAGTCCGAACAACTGACCGAAGCCGAGGCCATGGTTACCGAGTCTATCGGACGCTTGAAAATCTCGGAGTCGACCGAAGCTCATCGCTGCATATCCCGGGCTATATCAGCGGTTACCACCTCCCTGGATAGGGCAGCCAGAGTGCTGGAAGAAAACGCCCTTTTTTAAGAATAGAGATAGCCACCCCTTTAAGGACTGTTACGCAATTTGTCTCTTTACGGATGAGAAACAATGAAGTTTATCATTGATAACCGGCTCTTTGAGCTATTCCCTGAGCTGACCATCGGGGTGGTCGTCCTCCACGAGCTTGATAATTCGGGCAACTCTGAGGAATTGAACCAGTTCTTCCAGCAGATTCAACGAGATTTTAAGCAGACTTTTCCCTTCCCCAGAATACAGGACCACCCTTTGATCAGACCATGGAGAGAGGCTTTCTCCCGCCTGAGTATTTCAGCCAGCAAGTTTCACAGCTCTGTTGAGGCTATGGGAAGGAGGGTTTTGAAGGGGAACTATCTTCCTTCCATCAACAATATGGTAAACCTTTATAACGCCTTATCCATCAAGCATCTGATTCCCATTGGGGGGCATGATTTGGGAACCATAAAGGGGAACATCTATCTCTGCTTGGCCAATGGCGGGGAAAAGTTTTTGCCTCTGGGTTCCAAGCAGTGGGAAACGGTCCCCTCCGGGGAGGTTGTGTATAAGGATGAGCAGGAGGTTCTCACCCGCCGCTGGGTATGGAGGCAGTGTGAAAAGGATAAAGTAACCCATAGCTCCCGCCAGGTCTTCATACCTATTGATGTTCTTGCCGAGATAGGTAGGGAGAAGTTGGTGGAGGTGATTGCCGATTTTACTGCTCTTATACCCCGTTACCTCTCTGCCTCCACCAGCCATCACATTCTTGATAGGGATAACCAGGAGGTGACCATACTCTAACTCTCAAAATGGCAAAGTTTTTTTGAAAAGAACTTTCGCCATTCCTGATTTTTGCACCAAGGGGGCGAGAAATGAACCCTCTCACTAAAAAACGATTTTTACCCCTGATGGCAATTGGAGCTCTGCTGGGTTTCCTTGTGCCTATCATGGCAAATAAAGGGAGCCCTGAGCAGGAGCTGATGGTAGCCACTAAGGAGCTTAGATTAGTTTTTCAGCAGTCCGAGGGGCGCTGGAGTCTCTATCAACGGAAAGGCGAGGGGTGGGAAGCGCTGATTTCCTCCGCTGCCTCTGCGTTAACCTTCGGTGCCCAGGAAAAGGTTAGCACTGTGGACCTTAAGGGGAGCTTCCAAGGGATAAAGGAAAAAGTCACCACCAGATGGGGAGAGGGTAAGCTGCTGGAACTCAGCGCCCAGATCCCTCACAGAGAGCTTCTACTTAAGCTCCAGTTTATTCTTTATCAAAGTTTTGCGGGGGCGACCTTTCAGCTCTCTCTCATCAATCAAGCATCCTCTCCCTTGACTTTGAAAGTAGTGGACATGATAGAGGGTGCCCCCCCGACTGAGCTGAACCTCGGTCCTCATCCCAACAGCGCCAAGATGTTGATAAATGGCTACCATTCATGGGACAGATCTGTGGTGCAGCCAATAGGAACGGGCAGGAGGCTCACCAGCTACTGGAACACCGCATTCTATAATCCCGCCTCACAAGAGGGGGTAGTCCTGGGGTGGATTACCAACCTTAGCTCCACCAATACCTTGAACCTGCAGTCCGATGAGCAGGCACTGAGGTTTCAGGCGAGAGCCGATTTCGGAAACCGAGCCCTCTCCCCCGGGGAGGAGTTAGCTGCAGACCAGCTCCTCATCCTGTGCGGCAAATCTCCCATCTCCCTGCTTGAGAATTACGCCCGCCTCTCCTACGATGCTACCTGGGAGAAAAGCCGCTCTGTCGGTATCGCTACCAGGGCTGAGGTACCCACCGGTTGGTGCTCATGGTACTATTACTACGATAGGGTGAAGGAAGCCGACATAATTGAAAATCTCAACTTCGCTGCCGTTGCCTTCAAGCCATTTGGCTTCCAATATATCCAGATTGACGATGGCTACCAGCAGGCAGCCGGAGACTGGGACACCAACCACAAGTTTCCCCATGGACACCGCTTGCTGACCGACCGGATCCACCAGCAGGGGCTGAAGGCGGGGCTGTGGGTGGCTCCTTTCGCTATTGCGGAGAGGAGCACGGTTTTTAAGGAGCATCCTGACTGGCTTATTAAAGATGAGGAGGGAAAGCTCCTCCAGGTTTGGGAAAACGAATTCTGGGGAGGGAAGATTTACGCGCTCGACCCCACTCACCCCGAAGCCCGGCAATGGCTATACCAGCTCTTCCAACAGGTGGTCAACAAGTGGGGATATGATTATGTGAAGATAGACTTCGTCTTCTTCGCTGCTAAGGGAGGGGGCTATCATCAGCCCCTTTCGCCTATCGAAGCCTGCCGCCTGGGGCTGGAGACTATCAGGAAGGCAGTGGGTGAGGGGAGATTCATTCTGGGGTGCGGGGCTCCTCTGGGTCCTTCCATAGGGATTACCGATGGGATGCGCATAGGGCAGGATGTCTCCGCCCGCTGGGAGAGCATCCTCCCGTGCGTACTGGCTACCGCCAACCGGTTCTTCTTCCATCGCCATGTCTGGTTTAACGACCCCGACTGTCTGGTGGTCAGACCACCTCTGACACCCCAGCAGGCGCAGGTGTGGGCTTCCATCGTCGCTCTGTCAGGAGGAATGAATCTGTTTAGCGACAGATTAATCCAGCTTACTGAAGAGCGGATTCGCATCTTGCAGCGCACCCTTCCTGTATACAGCGCTCACGCCCGTCCTATTGATATGTGGGATAGAGAAGAAGCAACCGCCCCTCTTCTCTCCACTACCGGGGATGAGAAGCCTCACCGGACTATCCCGCTCGACCGAATATGGCTGTTTAAAAAAGGTGACAACCCTGCTTGGAAGGAACCGGAGCTGGATGTTGGGGATTGGACACCTATACCCATCGGCATCAGGTGGGAAGACGTCTACCCGGATTACGATGGCTATGGATGGTATCGCCTTAAGTTCACCATCCCCGAAGATTGGACTTCCGGACCGCTGGTACTTGAGCTGGGGAAGATCGATGATGTGGACGCTACTTATATGAATGGCAAGCTCATCGGCACGACCGGCAAGTTCCCTCCCCAAGCAGAGCCGCGCTGGTACCAGTTTCGCCGATACACCATTCCTCAAGAAGCAGTGAATTGGGCACCTCCCAGGGAAAACCTACTGGCTATAAGGGTCTACGATGGAGGCGGCAGCGGGGGCTTCTACCAGGTAAATCGAGGGTTGCCACCGCAGATATGGCTTTTACCGGTGGACAAAGAGTTTGATCGATGGTGGATAGTGGGATCGTTTAATTTCAGGGAGGAGAAGGAAACCATTCAGCTCCCATTCTCCCGGCTTGGATTGTCGGAGAAGGAGACCTATCTCGCCTTTGACTACTGGCAGGAGGAGTTTCTGGGAGAGTTCACAGGGGAGATGAAAGTAACCCTGGAGCCTGCTTCCTGCCGGGTTATTGCATTGCATATCAAGCAGAAGATACCTCAGATAATATCTACCGACCGGCACATCACTCAGGGTGGTGTTGACCTGGAGGAGGTGGTCTGGATGCCCGGAGAGGAGACCCTCGAAGGATTCAGCACTAATCTGGCTGGTACCAGCTACACTCTCACCCTGTACCATTCTCCACGATATAAGCTCGCTGTATGCCAGAGTGCGGTTCCTTGCACCAGCTGGAAGGTCTCCCCCTCTATCTACAGATTCAGATTTAAGATTAATAACCAACCCGAACTGCGGTGGAAGGTAAAATTTATCTCATTTTAGCCATTCTGATAGGCGAAATGCTATAAAAGGAGATGTTTGATTTAACCATCCTTGTTATTAAGGTTATAAAGGGAGGCTGCCGATGAATATCAGAACCTTGACGAGATGCATTATTCTTTTAATTCTATCCTATTTTTTATTGGCATCAGGGTGGGCTGCTCCTTCAGTCAGGGAAGGGGAACTTCCCCTCGCTTACCCTTGGAAGGAGGTTGTGATTGATGCTCTGGAGAGCCAGAGTTGGCACGGGATCGTCTTTGCCAGCCCCGAGCGCACCCTGTTTGCCATCCGCTTTGCCATCTACTACCAGGGGAAGCTGTTAGATGGGCTCAATGTCTATTTTGCGATGAGCCGAGTCGGTCCTCACGCCCCTGATGGCTCTTACTCCCTGCTGGAGATAGATCCCACCCTGGGGCTTGAGGTTACCACACCGTTGGAGGAGGCGAAGAAAACACCCCTCATCCGACGCGACCTCATACCCACCCCGTCATCTCCTCGGGTGCGCATAGAATGGTCACGGATAGACGAGACCACCGTGGTGGGGAGGGTCACCGCTCCCTTTGATTGTCAGGTGATAGTGGAGGCTTTCTGCCCGTGGAGCTTTCAGGGAAGCTACCGCATAGCGGATAAAAGGGATGCCATCGCTGGCAGCTCACTGGCACCTGCGCGTCGCTATGGGGATTTCGCCTTGGTGGTTGACAAACAAGCCGATGACAGCGGCACCTTCCCCAGCCTCCAAATTCTTTATCGGGAGGTAAAAGCAGAAGGGAAGCTCACAGACAGGGGGGATCAGCCAGCGGCTGCTCTCATGTATCAGATGAAGGACAAAGAGGCTTTGCACTTTGCCGCCCGCATCGGGGAACACTTTAAGGACATTTCTTCTTCATTAAGGGGATTATCCACTGCCAGGAACATTGCTTCCATCTTAGAGGAGAAGAGAAGAAGGTATGAGGAACATCGGGTCAAAACCGAGGGGCTTTTCGCCCAGACCGCAGAGTCCCTGGCTAATAATCTGGGGTGGATGATTCTTTATCAGCCCGATACCGGGGGGCGCTACATCCCTGCCGGTCGGCGATGGATCTTCCCCCGACTGGACAATACCTTGGACGACTGGACCATCTTTGAATGGGATAGCTTTTTCAATGCCCTTGAGTTAGCACTTGAAGACAAGGCGATGGCTTACTCCATGCTGCGGGAGGTGCTCAACATCATGTATCCCCACGGGAACATACCCAACTGGCGTGGTGGAACCAGGGGAAGCCTCGACCGCTCTCAGCCGCCGGTGGGGGGCTACTGCACCTGGAAAGTCTATCTGCGGTGGGGCAAGGAGAAGGAGCTTCTTCAGATGGCATACCCCCGGCTTAAGAAGTGGCACAGCTGGTGGCTGAGCGATGCGGAGACAGGGAAACCTCGTCGGGATGGGAACCAGGACGGTCTGCTGGAGTGGGGTGGCGACAAGGGGGAATATCTTCCCTCCTGGGATGACGCCTCCGGTCTGCAGAGGGCAATGTGGGAATCGGGGATGGACGACTCCCCTCTGTGGGACGATGCTACCTACGATGAGGAAAGCTGGACTATGAGGCTTAACGCCCTCGACCTTAATTGCCTCTATGCTCTCGACTCCCGCTGCTTGGCCCTGATGGCGGAGGAGCTTGACCTCCCTCAGGAAGCCGCCCATTATCGCCAGGAATATGAAAGGCTGAAGCAGTTAATTAACACTCATTTATGGGACGCCGAGACCAGCTTCTATTACGACCAGTACTGGGATGGCACGCTCTCCGGGGCTAAGGCTGCCTCCTCCTTTTACCCGCTGCTGGCTGGTGTCGCTTCGCCTCAGCAGGCGGACCGGATTGTCGAGCATCTGCTCAATGAGGAGGAGTACTGGGGGGATTATATTCTCCCCACTATATCCCGAGACCACCCATCCTTCAACGACCAGCAATACTGGCGAGGAACCATCTGGCCTCCCACCAACTACCTGGTATATCAGGGGCTCAAACATTATCGCTATGACCAGATTGCCGCGCAATACGCCGAGCGGAGTGTGAAGCTGTTTATCCGCAGCTGGCTTGATTATCAACTCTGCCGCGAGAACTACGACTCCCGCACCGGCGAGGGTGGCGGACGGCGCTACCAGAGCTGGGGACCGCTTTTCTGCCTGGTCGGGATTGAAGAATTTATCGACTACGAGCCCTGGGGCGGGCTCCGATTCGGCAGCTCAGGAATATCTCAAAGGAGCAAGATTTCCAATGTGCCGCTGGACAACCACCTCTACGATGTGACCATTGGACCGCAGTTGACCGAGGTCTTCCGTGACGGGAAGCTGCTGTTCCGTGCCGATAGGGATGTGGTGGTGCGGAACTTCGCCTCCCAAGAGGGATTAGTAGAGTGCCACATCAATGCCCGCACCGCCTCCGGGATTCAGCTCCCCTTTGCACCCGAAGGGAAGGAAGTAAAAATAGAAAAGGACGGTGCCTATTTCACCACCCGCAGGATAACCGGGGGATTGATATCGCTGGAAATACCTGCGGGAAAGAGCGAATACCGCTTTATCTTGCAGGATAAATAAGGATAAGGTAATGAGGATAAATAGATCATTTGGCATTCTAATTCTATTCACCTCACTCCTGGGATTGTGTTATCGTGCGGATGATAATTGACCTTCAAGAAAAATGACGCCCATTAACAAGCTCGGAGGAGGGCATCAGTGAGAGTCAGTGCTATAATTCTGCTATTAGGCTGTTTGTGCGTTCCTCTATCTGTCACCGTCGCAGCCTCCCCGCCTATCTCTCAGGAGGCTATCTCCATTACTACTCAGGAGGAGAGGACTCAGGAAATAGCAGAGAAGGTGCAAAGAGTAGTTACCTTCCTCAAGGAAAGAGAATTAAGCGGGCTGCTGCTTTCCACCACCGCCAACTTTGCTTGGATCACTGGTGGGGGTGACAATCATGTGGTCATCGCCAGCGAGGAGGGAACGTGTTCAATTTTGATATTGCCCAATAGAGAGCGCTATCTGATAAGCAACAACAGCGAAGTAGGTCGTATGATGGAGGAGGAGCTTCAGGGACTGGGCTTCAGTCTTAAGGTATTCAAGTGGTATGAGGATAAGCTGGTTCCCGATAAGAAATGGGAGATAATTAAGGGTCTCACCCGAGGGGGAAGGGTAGCCGCAGATATCCCTTACTCCGATGCAGTAGTGGTCAAGGGGGAGCTGGGGAAACTCCGTTACCCATTAACCGACAGCGAGATAAAAAAGTACCGCTGGCTGGGGCAGGAGTGCGCTCAGGCGGTGGATAAGGTATGCCGTGCCATTCAGCCGGGGATGAACGAGAAGGAGATTGAGGCTCTCATCTCCGATGAGCTTCTCCGTCGGGGGGTCAGACCTACGGTTATATTAATCGGGGTTGATGACCGAATCTATAATTATCGGCATGCCATCCCCACGGAGGAAAGATTACAAAAATATGCTATGATAAATATCTGTGCCCGCAGATGGGGGCTGGTCATCGCCACTACCCGCCTGGTGCATTTCGGACCTGTCCCCCTGGAGTTGGGTCGCCGGATGAAGGCGACGGCGCAGGTGGCTGTCTGCTATCTGGTTCATTCCCGCCCGGGACGCTCGGCAGTGGATATACTGAAAGCTGCTCAGGAGGCCTATGCCGATGTGGGATATCCGGGCGAATGGGAGAGGCATCATCAGGGAGGAGCTATCGGATATCAGGAGCGAGACTGGCTGGCTTATCCCGGCTCGACCGAGGTGGTTCACTCGCGCCAGGCGTTTGCCTGGAATTCCACCATCACCGGAGCAAAGGTGGAGGATACCGTTATTGTCTACGACGACCATATAGAGGTGCTCACCCGACTTCCCCACTGGCCCACTATAAAGGTGGAATATGAGGAGAAGGTGTTTTTGATACCCGATATATTAGTCAGGTAAGGAATGACCGAGATAAAGAGTATAAAGGTTGACACTCTGGAGGGTATTCTCCTTGAGGATGATACCCTGAGACTGGTGCTTTTGCCACAGTTAGGAGGGAAGGTCATCTCCCTCATCTATAAGCCCACGGGAAAGGAACTTCTATTCAGGGTGCCTCATGCCGATTATCGGATACCTCGGTGGGATGAGCCCTTTGTCCGCTATGACACCGGCGGATGGGATGAGTGCTTCCCCACCATTGCTCCTTGCCTCTACCCCGAGGGTAGTTGGAAGGATACTCCATTGCCCGACCATGGGGCTTTGTGGTCAATTCCCTGGCATTGCCAGCTATCTCCCTACGAAGTTCATCTGGCGGCAAAATGCATGACCCTCCCCTTTATCTTTCGTAAAAGGGTTTGCCTGGAGCCAAAAGGGAAGGTGAGAGTGAGCTATGAGGTCGAGAATATGTGCAGGGAACCCCTTGTATTCCTCTGGGCAGCTCATTTGCTGCTCCGCATTACTGACGACTGGGAAATTCTCCTCCCCCAAGAGGTTGATTATCTGCGAGTGAACTGGTCTAAGGGTGAAAGGCTGGGGAAGCTGGGAGAGAAGGTTGACTGGCCCATCACCAGAGATACTGAAGGAAGAGAAGCTCCCCTGCACACCGGGTTTTCCCCTACGGCGGGCTGTGCCGACAAGCTCTTCACCCCACGATTGTCGGTGGGGGCTGGAGGGATGTGGAACAGAAGGACGGGAGAGTACCTTGTTCTCCGCTTTCCTGCCGATTTGGTACCCTTTATAGGGCTCTGGCTCTGTCAGGGGGGGTATCCTGAGGAGCAGGAGCCAAAGCACTTTACTGCAGGGATAGAGCCCTCCACCGGCGCATCCGACAGCCTGGAGGTAGCATACAAATGGGGGGAGTATGCCCAGGTGGCGGCACGCAGCCGCTGCCAATGGTGGCTGGAACTCAAGGTGGCTCAGGGTGAAAAACCCATGCTGTGAGGGAAACGCAAGAAGCTCAGCCTCAGCTCAGCCTAATAAGTCCACTAAGGGGCATCTGAAAATAATGCAGATAAATAATCAATTCAATCAGGTGAAATAAAAGTGTATCATTAAGCTGGAATCTCGCATGAGTATGAAACCGCAAGAGGAGCTAAAAGAAGAAAGAAAGCAGTATGTTAGATAGAGTTCCTGGCTATGTGTGGACTTTTGTGGCGCTTATATCCGGCATATTATTGGGCGGTTTTTTCCCGGAGCTTCTCAATCCGGTCGCTTTGGGTACCAAAGCTCTTATCAGTTTTATTGTGGCCATAGTGCCCATGCTGATTTTTTTTGCCTTAAGCCCTGCGATTGCCACTCTGGTAAAGCGAGGGCTGGCAGGTAAGTTTGCCGGTTCAGTGATATTGTGGTTTGTGGCTACTTCTGCCGTTGCCGGCTTATTTGGGGTGATAGCCTCATCGTTCATTTTTGGCATACCTTTTTCATCGGAATTCTCAAGTATCTCTTCTGAGATAATGAAGATGTTTCAAAGGCTCGGCCAGGGAGGAGCCTCGATGCCGCTCCTTTCCATTGTCGGAGCTGTAGCAGCGGGGTTCATAGCAGTGTGGATTGAACCACTCTACAAATTCTTTAGCCTTATTCAAAAAGGCATTGTCAGGGCAGGGCGTATCATTGCCTATGCGATGATTCCGCTTTTGTTGTGTTTTGGGGTGACCATTGGGGTAAATTTCGGCGCCCGGCTGGGAATGGGACATTATATTACCATGGGTTTGTATAGCTTTATTCTATGCTTAGTGTGGTGGCTGTTCTATGTGTTTATCATCATAAAGTCTGTGGCAAGGCAGCCAGTGGGTAAGGTGCTTAAAGAATACTTTGTTCCTACCGGACTCATTGCCGCGGGCACTTGCTCTTCAATGGCTACGCTTCCGGTCAATTTAATCTATGCCAAAAAATACGGTGTGCGAGATGAAATCGCTGACTTCGTCATTCCGTTTGGTGCGGTATTCAATATGGATGGCAGCGCCCTGGCGTATATCGCCTTTGCACCCTTTATATTGGCGTATATTTATCATCTTGAAGTGAGCTGGACACTGATGTTTATCGCCTGGCCTGCCCATGTGCTGTTTACCATTGCCGCGCCGGGACTCCCTGCACCTGTGGGGACAGCTCTATGGAGCTCTTCCTTATTTACCTCTATGATTGGCTTTCAAGACCCCGCCAGAACGACGGTCATTGCCACCTGGTTAGCTCTGTGTGGTGGTTTCCCTGATATGTTCATCACCACAGTTAACAGTACGGATGACGGATTTTCGGCAATAACTTTTCACCATTTTTTCGATAGATATTTTAAGCAGAAAGATAAGAAAACCATTCAAGAAATTATAGCAGCACGCTGATATAATGGGAGATGCAAGAATACACTGATTGGAACAGGTGAGGGGAAGATGAAAGTTCATATAGTAGATTATCTGATTATCGCCATCTACTTTGTTTTCGTTCTCGCAGTCGGCTTCGCTCTGAGGAAGAGGGTGCGCACCAGTGATGATTTCTTCCTTTCGGGGAGGTCTATTCCCAGCTGGATAACGGGGCTGGCTTTTATGGCGGCTAATCTGGGGGCGCTGGAGGTCATGGGGATGGTCGCCAACGGCGCTAAATATGGGATGTTCACTAATCATTTCTACTGGGTGGGCGCCATACCGGCCATGCTCTTTGTGGGGATATTTATGATGCCCTTTTACTACGGCAGCCGGGTGAGAAGTGTCCCCGAATACCTCAAGCTGCGGTTTAACGAAGCCACCCGGGGGGTCAACGCCATCTCTTTCGCTATTCTTACCGTGCTGATGTCGGGCATCAACATCTATGCCATGGCGCTGGTATTCAAGCTGATGCTCAACTGGTCGATGGATATGAGCATTATCCTTTCTGCGGGAGTGGTGCTGGTCTACATATTTTTTGGAGGTCTGACCTCCTCCATCTATAATGAAGTGCTGCAGTTCTTCCTCATCGTTCTGGGGCTTCTTCCGCTGGCTATTCTGGGGTTGATGAATGCCGGAGGATTCAGTGGGCTGGCTGCTCGTCTGCCAGAGGGGTTCCTTCACACCTGGTCCACTCTGGACAAAGCCAGCCACAATCCTATGGGGATCGAATGGGTTGGCATGGTGATGGGATTGGGGTTTGTCTTATCCTTTGGCTACTGGTGCACCGATTTTCTGGTCATTCAGCGTGCTCTGGCAGCCCGTGATATGACCGCCGCCCGCAACACACCGCTGATAGCCGCGGTCCCTAAAATGCTGTTCCCCTTTCTGGTGACTCTGCCGGGTCTGCTGGCAATTGCCCTCATTCCCAAGGCACTGGGAGGGAATTATAATCTCGCCTTGCCGCTGATGCTTGAGCGTTACTACCCCAGCGGTCTGCTGGGAGTGGGGCTGACCGCTCTGTTAGCCAGCTTTATGTCGGGTATGGCGGGCAATGTCACCGCTTTTAATACTGTGTGGACTTACGACATTTACCAGTCTTACATCCGACCCCGGGGCACCGACCAGCACTATCTGTGGATGGGGAAGATGGCCACCATCGTAGGAGTGTTGATAAGCGTAGCTACGGCGTATATTGTGATGCGCTTCAGCAACCTGATGGATTATATGCAGCTGCTGTTTTCCTTCTTTAATGCCCCACTGTTTGCTACCTTTCTGCTGGGGATGTTCTGGAAGCGGGCCACTCCCTGGGGCGCGTTCAGCGGTCTGGTCAGTGGCACTCTGGCTGCGGTGGGACATTATCTCATTACCATAGCAGGGATATTACAGTATCCGAGTGATATGGCGGGGAACTTCTATCGGGCTATCTACGCCTGGTCAATCTGTTTTGGGGTGACAATTGTGGTGAGCTTTTTTACCAAGCCGAGGAAGCAAAAGGAGCTGGTGGGGCTGGTGTATTCTCTGACTCCAAGGGTAAGGGAGGAAGGGGTATCTTGGTATAAGCGCCCGCTCTTTTTGGCAATTGTGATTGGTGTCCTGACCATCATCCTCAATATTATCTTCTGGTAAGGAGAGTCTTCTATGAGCACGGGGAAAAAAGGGGAGCAACACGGACGGTTCCTTGATGTCCGCATTCCCATTGGGTTGATATTTACCCTTTTCGGCGGCATTATGGTGATATATGGGCTGTGGGGTGGTAAAGAGATATATCACAAGTCTCTCAATATCAATATCAACTTCTGGTGGGGGCTGCTCTTTCTGCTGTTCGGTGGGGTGATGCTTATACTCAGTCGGAGGGGAGCATCCTGAAAATTTTGCTCTTTCTCTTATTCCCATCAAACTGAAATCTGAACGAGGAGGGTCATCTTTGAACAAGCTGATATCGGAGGTCAAGAAAAGTTTCGGAGAGCTCTTAGGCTGTGACCCGGAGGTGGCGGTAAGGGCTCCGGGGAGGGTGAACCTCATAGGTGAGCATACGGATTATAACGATGGGTTTGTTATGCCGGTAGCTATTGATAGATTCATCGCCATGGCTGCCAGCAAAAGCGAGGGGGAGGAGGTGGAGCTTCATTCCCTTGATTACACTTCATCCGTCCGTTTTCCTATCTCCCATATTGAATATGACCACCAAAATCTATGGTCCAACTACTTCAAGGGGGTGGCTTACCTCCTTCGCCAGGATGGGTATAAAATCGGGGGGTGCCGGGTGGTGTTGAAAGGGGATATACCCCAGGGAGCCGGGCTCAGCTCTTCCGCCGCGCTTGAGGTAGCCTCGGCGCTGACCCTCAAAAGTCTCTTTGCTCTCCCTTTGCCTGATAAAAAGATGATAAAGCTCTGCCAGAAGGCGGAAAACGAGTTCGTGGGGGTCAGGTGCGGCATAATGGACCAGTTTGTCTCCTGTTTAGCCCGCCAGGGGAGCGCCCTATTCTTAGATTGCCGGGAGCTGAGCTATGGGCATATTCCCTTTTCGGATGAGTTCCGGGTTATGATATGCAATACCATGGTGCGGCGGGAGTTAGCCAGCTCTCAGTACAACATCCGCAGGGGAGAGTGCGAGGAAGGGGTGCGCCTCCTGGCTCAAAAACTGCCTGGAATAAAAGCTCTGAGGGATGTCTCCTTGGACGAATTCCTTCAGCATCAACACCTGCTTCCCCAGGTGGTGGCGAAAAGGTGCCGTCATGTGATAAAGGAAAACAAGCGGGTGCTGGAAGGGACGGAGATGCTTAAAAAAGGGGATATGCATGGCTTTGGCAGGCTGATGCACCTTTCCCATTACAGCCTGAAGGAGGACTATGAGGTGAGCTGCCCCGAGCTGAACTGCATGGTGGAGTTAGCCGAAAGCACCAAAGGGGTGGTGGGCGCCCGGATGACCGGAGCAGGATTTGGGGGCTGCACAGTGAACATTGTGCACAGAGATAGAGCTGAGGCAGCCCAAAGGAGCATCTCCTCACGCTATAAGAAAGAGATGGGGGTTGCGCCAGAAATTTACCTCTCCACCCCGGCGGAAGGGGCTCTGAAGGGGGTGTTTCTATGAAGAATTGGAGGTTATCCTTAATGCTATCCGCTTTTTTTGACAGCAGCAATAGAAAAGGAAAGAGCCTCCTTTTTTATATTTAGGGGTGCTTCATTATTTAGCCTTGTCACAGATATCCATTCACTCATCCATCGCTCTGAAAACCGGCAAGGAAGACATAGCAGAGAATAACATCTTAGCTTTTTCTGGATATTTGTATATCCTGATGAGCTTTTTTTAACTTTTTTGTTTACAATAGTGTCTTTATAAGATAAACTATATCATTTTAAAAGGGAAATTATTAAGGAGAGGGGATTTGATACACAGATTTTCGCCGCGGCTTTTTAAAGTTGTTGTTTGCTCCTTATCCCTTCTCACTCTGATTCCTTCGGTTCTACTTGCGCAAACGGTCTATCGAGGTGATAATGGGGAACTGCAGATTCAAGCGGTAAAGGTCTCCATTCCTCCCAAGATCGACGGAATACTCGACGACCCTATATGGCAGGAGGCAGCTCAACTCACCGGCTTTTACGAGACCCGCCCCGGAGAGAATATCCCTCCTCCGGTGAAAACTATCGCTTACATAGCTTACGACGACGAGAACTTCTATTTTGCCTTCAAAGCCTACGACCCCAAACCTAAGTCTATTCGGGCAACCATGACTGACCGGGACAATATTTGGGGGGACGATTGTGTAGGGATTGAGCTGGACACTTTCAACGACCAGCGTCGGGCTTTTCAGTTTCAGCTTAATCCTTTTGGGATACAGGCGGATTCCATCACATCCGGGCGCCGTGGGGGACCTGGGGGCTGGGGACGCGGAGGGAGCACCTTTGATGCCATCTGGTATTCAGCAGGAAGGATTACCGAGGATGGATGGGAAGTAGAAGCTGCCATACCCTTCAAGAGCCTCCGCTTCCAGAACAAGCCGGAGCAGACTTGGGGGATAAACCTGGTGCGCCAATATCCCCGGGAGAAAGAAAGGAGCTTCAACTATACCCGCATCGATTGGCATAACGAGTGCTACCTCTGTCAGGAAGCGAGCCTGGTGGGACTCAACGGGATCAAGCCTTCGCAGAACATAGAGTTTGTCCCCTATATGACCGCCATTCAGAACGGAGCTTTGAGCGACTCCGAGGACTACTCTTCCCCTTTCGTTAACGAAAAGGTGGAGGCCGATGGGGGAATAGATTTCAGGTACGGTCTTACTCCCAATTTGACCCTCAACTTCGCCTTCAATCCTGATTTCAATCAGGTGGAATCCGATGTTGACCAGCTTGATGTCAACCTTCGCTACGCTCTGAGCTTTCCCGAGAAGAGACCTTTCTTCCTTGAGGGTGCTGACTATTTCAACACCTCAATTAATGCGGTATATACCCGCACCATAGTAGACCCCAAGTATGGAATAAAACTGACCGGCAAGGAGGGAAATCATACCATCGGCTTTTTCAGCGCCTATGATGAGGCAACATCCGCCATTCTGCCCGACGCCGAGTCGAGTGAAAATATCTTTCTGGGGAAGGGGGCTTTTTATAACATCTTTCGCTACAAAGGGGACATCGGGGAAAATTCCTACTGGGGCTTTCTGCTCACCGATAAGGAGTTTGAGGCGGCTTACAATCGGGTGCTGGGTTTTGATGGGAGCTTCCGGCTGGGGAAGGTTCACCGTTTCAATTTTCAGGTTCTCCGCTCCTACACACAGGAACTGGAGGCCACCTTTCTCTCAGAGGAGTTAGATGGGGAGAAATACGCTGATAATGCCATGGAGATGAGATTTTCTCGCAGCACCCGGCGTTGGTCTTATAATTTCAGTTACAGCGACTATGGAGAGGACTTCAAAGCCGATGCTGGCTTCATGCGGCGGATAGATACTCGGAGATTCTCCTCTCGTACCGGCTACAACTTTTACCCTCAGGACAGTTTTGTGGTGAACTGGGAACCCTCTTTCTCCTTCAATCGTACTTACAACCACCAGGGGGAGCTGACCGATGAGGAGATTCAGGCGGGGATAGACTTTAATCTTAAAGGACAAATTGGAATTGACATCAATCTTTCAAAGTCTTTTGAGCTATACGAGGACAATACATTCAACCTACACTCCCTTTCTTTCCATTTGCGGGGGGAACCCAGCAAGAGATTCTCCTTCTTCTCCCGATTTAGTATGGGGAGCGGGATAAATTACAACAGCCTCCGCCTGGCAAGGAGAACCACCTTGGGAGGTCATGTTACCCTGAAGCCCATCTCGCAGCTTGTGTTTAACTTCAGCACCAGCAGACAGGATTTCAACACTGAAGAGGGAAGCGAGATATTCACCGCTCAAACCTTCCGTATAAAAACTGTCTATCAGTTCAGCCCCCGGTTTTTCATCCGTTACATCATCCAGTACAGGTTTGTCAACCGCAACCCACTGGAGTTCTTCTATGAGGATGAGGATGACGATGAGGAGGAGGTAACCCCCTGGGAAGAGCGCTTTGACTCTTGCTTTCTGGTCAGCTACAAGATAAATCCTCAGACTGTCTTCTTCTTCGGTTACAACGATTTCTTCTTCAATCCTCTGGAGCGGTTTTACCATACTGGACGGACTTTTTTCGTCAAAATGAGTTACAACTTCCGCCTCTAAAGCAAGGCTAAGAGGATTGCAGGTTAACTATCAGCAGTCGTAATTCGGTCATCTCCTCAATAGCATACTTCAAACCCTCGCGCCCCATCCCCGAATCCTTCACCCCACCATAGGGCATGTGGTCAATGCGCCAGGTAGGGATATCGTTGATCAGTATCCCCCCCACCTCTATCTCATCAAAAGCATAGAAAATGGAGTTGACATCTTTGGTAAACACTCCCGCTTGCAGACCGTAAGCTGAATCATTGACCTTAGCAACCGCCTCCTTAAAATCCTTGTAAGTGAAAAGAAGCACCACCGGACCAAATACCTCCCGGCAGCTTATCCTGAGACGGGGGTCCACATCGGATAGCACCGTGGGCTGAATCATCCTTCCATCCCGCTCACCCCCCATGAGAAGGATTGCCCCATGGTTCCGCGCTTCTTCAATCCACTCCATAATGCGGTCGGCCGCTCCGTCGTCAATCACCGGGCCGGAGAGAGTCCCTTCATCCTGAGGGTCTCCTGTTTTGATCTCTTTTATCCTTTTCAGAAATTTCTCCTGGAAGGAGGAATAGCCCTCCTCCTGCACATACCCTCTCTGCACCGATATGCATATCTGACCGGCAAAGCTAAACCC
>CABWKN010000003.1 GCA_902505605.1 Candidatus Guanabacterium sedimentis | reverse complement strand
GAATTGCAAGGGATAAAATCTATATTCAGGAAAAGGTTATTTTATATAATGCTGGGGAGTCTGGTGATTTTAATTCCCCTAACATTGTGGGGTGGTGAATCGGCATCCTCCGGGCAAAGCAGGGGGATAATTTCGGGTAAGGTATATGATGCCAGCAGTGGTGCTCCCCTAAAGGGGGCGGTGATAGAGATAGAGCCCAGCAGTGCGACGGGGGATGATGAGCTCATCACCCTTCCCGTCTCCACCGATTCCTCGGGCTCCTTTCAGATAACCTCCCTTTACGATGCGGTCATCCTCACCATCAAAGCCGAAGGGTATGCCGTGAAAAGGTGTGTGCTCAGGTTCACCAAATCAGAAAGGATTGTTCAGGATTTCCATCTCCAACCAGAGGCTATCATCAGCGGAATGGTTACCGACCAGCAGACCGCTCTCCCCATCCAGGATGCCAACATCACCATCACCGAGAGGACGGACTCCGGCGTAGAGATTAAGACCGTGGTGAGCGATGAGGATGGGTCTTTCGAAGCCCGGGGACTGAATGAGGGACCTAAAGAGGTCATTATCAGAGCGTATGGATACGGGTGCCAGGTGCAGCAGCTTGATATGAAGCTGGGAGAGTTGGTGGGCAACCTTTTTGTATCTCTGCCCCAGGCAGTGGAGATAGAGGGTGTAGTAATGGACGAATCCAACATACCCATAGCCGGTGCCGAGATAAGGGTAAAATACATAGATGAGATAAAATCTTCTCTGCGAATAGACTGGCACAGCGGGAGAAAGACTACAGTGGATGATGGGGTATTCTTCATCCGAAATATCAACCCAAACCAAAAGCTTCTCATAGAAGTCCACCATCCCGACTACCAGCCCTGCGCTTTATCCGTCCTTGCCCTTAAACCGCGACAAAGATTAACCAGTATGGAAATTACTCTGGTGAAGAAGTGAAGCCTGCCATTTTGCATGTAAAATGATGTATAATATGGAATGGATGAAGTAGAGGACTTAAAAATCTTCCGTACTATATACAAAAGGAAAATAGGGCGAAGGACGAAATTGAAAGAGAGCCGCTCAGTAGTTGCTCTTGCCGAGGTGAACCTCTCCCTGAGCGTTCACCCCACCGAAGGCTTTGAAGTGCAGGATTCTGGTCCCATCGGCTTTGCACACCCAGACTGAGGAACTTCCGCCCTCACCATGACCGCAGATTATCTCATCAATGCCATCGTTATCCATATCAGCAGCGCTTAAATGCACCTCACCATTGGGGTTGCCCCCATACCAAAAGACGGTGAACTCCCTGATAAATGCACCATTCTTATCAAATAGCTTAACCTTGTTGCTCCCGTTGTAGCCGGTAGCTGCGGCTATCTCCACAGCGGGGTCGGCATCAAAGTTACCCACCGCCAGATGTACCTCTCCCCCGGGGTTCTCGGTGGAATCGAATGCCTGGAAAGAGCGGATGAAGTCCCCCCAGAGGTTGAATACTTTCACCCAGGAGCTGCCGCCCTCGCCCATGCCGGCGATTATCTCATCAATCCCATCCTTGTTCAAATCACCAGACGCTAAATGAACCTCACCCTGAGCATTGTCAGCGCCAAAGGTTTTGAAGCTAAGGATTAAAGTCCCATCAGCTTCAAATAGCTTCACCCACGACTGCCCCCCTTCACCCTGGGCTACGGCTATCTCCTTATCGGCGGTGTCGGTATCAAAGTTGCCTATGGCCAGATGAACCTCACCATTGGCATTAGCTGCTCCGAATGCTTTTAAGATGCTAATGAAGGTGCCATCCATTTCAAAGGATTTTACCCAAGACTTTCCGCCCTCGCCATGCCCGGCGACAATCTCATCAAGTCTATCCCCATCTACATCACCAACCGCCAGATGAACCTCACCCTGGCTGTTTACCGCTCCGAAGGCTTTGAAGCTATCCCAGTTTCTCCCCAGGAGGCTGAACTCCTTTATATAGTTATTGCCATCGAGACCGTGAGAGGTGATAATGGCACCACCACCCAATATCACATAGGTCTCCCCTGCATCTATCCCCCCAGCAGGGTCAGCATAAGGGGCACCGATAATCAGGTCGTAGTAGCTATCACCGTTTAGGTCACAGCTGGTAAGGCCAGAGCTAATTCCGTCATCAAAGACAGTGATGTCGGCTGGTTGAATACTCAGGTCAATAGTTAAGGGTGAGCTGTTTGAACCGAATACCACATAGGTTATCCCGTACGAAACACCCGCGTCGTTAGAGACGATTATATCATCATATCCATCGCCATTTATATCCCCGCTGGCAATCGCATGGCCAAAATATCCCCAAAAATACTCTCCATAAATGGTGATGTCGGCAGGCAAATTTATGACATAGGGAGGTGAGGCAAAACTGTCGCCGAATACCACATAGACTCCCCCCATCCAAAAGTGATCAGGTGAATCAGCAAGAATAGCACCTATGATTATATCATAGTAACCATCATTGTTGATATCCCCGGTGGAAACCTCTGAACCTGACCAATCACCAGCATTTTCACCGCAGATGACGATATCGGCTGATTGGATGTTCAAATCTATGGTGTAGGGAGGTGATGGGAAGTTTGAGCCGAAGATGACATAGGTCTTCCCGGCATTAGAGCGCTCAACAGGGTCGGCTTCACGGGCACCGATGATTATGTCATCGTAACTGTCATTATTTATATCCCCGCTGGCCACCGCAAAGCCAAGCTCATCATCTCTATTATCCCCATAGACATTAATGTCAGCTAATTGGGTATCCAAATCTACGGTATAAGGTGGGGAAAGGAAGCTATCGCCTAAGATAACATATGTCTTCCCAGCATCTTCACCTCCAGGGGAATCAGCACGCCAGGCACCAATGATAACATCATAGAAACCATCGTTATTTATATCCCCGCTGGCAACCGAAAAGCCAGATTGATCCCAGGCGTTATCCCCATAGATGGTAATATCGGCTGGTTGGGTTCTCAAATCGATGATATAAGGTGGTGATGGAAAGATAGACCCGAAGATGACATAAGTCGTCCCGGCATTAGTCCCTCCAATGGGGTCAGCCATGAGGTCACCGATAATTATATCATCATATCCGTCACCATTCACATCTCCACTGGACACGGCACAGCCAGTGTCATTATATCTATATATAGTAATGTCAGCTGATTGGGAGTTCAGGTCAATAGTGTCAGGTGGTGAGCCGGAGCCAAAAATCACATAGGTTTCCAAGAAAGCACCAATGATAATATCCTGGTATCCATCGCCGTTGATGTCACCATAGGCAAGGGCATGACCAGAGGCTTGCCCAGGCACATCCCCCAGCACCCGCATATCCCCCCAGACCTTATCCAGGTCAATCACCCGCTGCCCAAACACCATCCCCGAAAAGGCAAGGGTGAATACCAGAAAAACGGAAACTATAAAAAAGTTTCTCCGCATCATTTTAGAAACTCCCTTTTTTGATTGTTGACAATATATAAACTCACCTTCCCGCCTCTTTGGAATTCGGTATGGCTTTAGACTTAGTTAATGGGCAAAATAGTTATATATGCCCCTTATTAAAAGAGATAACCAATCTCTTTTTTACTATCACTAATGATAATCTTCTCAGTAGTTGCTTTTTGCCAGGTGGACTTCGCCCTGTGAGTTGGCGGGTCCAAAGGCTTTGAAACTGCGGATGACGGTGCCATCGGCTTTGAACACCTTGACAATTGAGATGCCGCCCTCACCATGACCACAGATTAGCTCCCACAGGCTATCACCCTTCTCCACCTCAGCCGCCGCCAGATGAACTTCTCCCTGAACGTTTGCCGAACCGAAAACTTTGAAATCCCTGATGATACTCCCATCGGTTTCAAAGAGCTTCACCCAGGATTTTCCGCCTTCCCCGTGAGCCACCGCTATCTCAATATCGGAGGGGTCGACATCAAAGTTCCCCACCGCAAGATGGACCTCACCGTTGGCATTCGCATCTCCGAAGGCTCGGAAGGAGCGGATGAGGGAACCATCCACCTCAAAGAGCTTCACCCACGAAGAGCCTTCCTCACCATGACCGCAGATTATCTCATCAATGCCATCGCTATCTATATCAGCCGCAGCAATATGCACCTCACTACTGGAGTTGCCACCAGCCCCGAAGGCGAAAAATCCACCGATAACTGTCCCATCCGTTTCAAAAAGCCTGACTCTGTTTCCGCCGCTATACCCCGTGGCTGCCGCTATCTCCTTATCGGAGGGGTCAGCATCAAAGTTCCCCACCGCAAGATGGACCTCACCACCGGGGTTCTGAGTTGCATTGAATGCCAAGAAGGAACGAATGAAGGTCCCGTCCATCTCAAATAGCTTGACCAACGAGGAGCCACCCTCACCGTGCCCGGCGGCAATCTCGTCTAATCCATCCCCATCTATGTCGCCAACCGCCAGCTGGACCTCCCCGGTTTCTGTTTCAAAGGCCTGGAATTTCCCCCAGTTTCTCCCCAAAAGGCTAAATGACCTTACCCATCCACTGCCACCGAGACCGTGGGAGGTGACAATGGCACCACCACCCGAAATCACATAGGTCTCCCCGGCATTTCTCCCCCCAGGGGGGTCAGCATTAGGGACACCGATGATTATGTCGTTGAAGCCATCGCCATTCATATCCCCGCAGGCTACAGCCCTACCAGACTCATCATCCTTATCATCTCCAGAGATGGTTATTTCGGCATGTTGGGTATCTAAATCTATGGTGTAAGGTGGCGATTTAAAATCGGAGGCAAAGATCACATAGGTCTCCCCAGCGGAGCCTCGTCCAGGAATAGGGGTGGCTCTATAAGCACCAATGATTATATCATCATAGCTATCTCCGTTTACATCCCCGATGTCAATCGCGGGGAAAGATTTGCCAGAAATGGTGATATCTGCTAGCTGGCTTCTCAGGTCAATTATGCAAGGAGTTGGAGGCAAGCTCTCTCCGAAAATCACATAGCTATCTCGCCAAGAGCCAATGATTATGTCATTGTAGCCATTGTTGTTAATGTCCCCGCTGGCCACAGTACTACCCAACCTATCTTCATCATCATCACCGTAAATGGTAATGTCAGCTGGCCACAAGTTTAAATCTAATACATAGGGAGGTAATGGGAAGCTAAAGCTGAAAACTATATAGGTCGTACCTTGATGCCAGTATCCATGCGGGTTAGCGGCCGGGGCCCCAATGATTATGTCATCATAGTTATCGTTATTTACATCCCCGCTGGCTACCGCAAAGCCAGAATTTTCATGAGCATCATCTCCGTAAATGGTAATATCGGCCTGTTGGATGCTCAGGTCTATTGTAATATGGCTAGGTGGGCTGAAACCAAATATCACATAAGTCTTCCCGGCACTAATGCGCCCCTCGGGGGAAGCCGTATATGCGCCAATTATTATGTCGTCATACCCATCACCGTTAATATCCCCGCTAGCAACCACTCTGCCAGAACTACCACCAAAGATACTAATGTTAACCGACTCCTGGTTTAAATCAATCTCAGATGGTGGTGAACTTGAGCCGAAGATAACATACACCGCTCCGCTGCTTCCTGCTCCAGGCGCACCGATGAGTACATCATCATATCCATCGCCGTTTATGTCCCCGCTGGCTACCGCACTTCCAGACCTGTCCCACTGATCAATCCCATAGATAGTTATATCGGGAAACACCCAGTCAAAATCGATTGTAGTAGGTGGATTGCTGGAGCCAAAGACTACACAGGTCTTCCCTGCCTCGGAGCGTCCACCGGGGTCAGCTTCATATGCACCTATGATGATGTCCATATAGCCATCGCCGTTTATGTCCCCATAAGAAACCGCCCTACCAAGATGATCAAAAGCATCATCCCCCAGAATCCGCACATCACCCCACGCTTTACGCAGGTCAATCACCCGCTGCCCAAATAGCACTCCCGAGGCGGTGAGTAAAAAGACCAGAAAGAGGGAAACGATAAGATAATTACCTCTCTTCATTTTTCTTTAGCTCCTTTTTTAACAAATTTAATTGAAAAGTCTCTCGCCTCTGAGTAGTAAGGAGAATAACCTTTCGGTTGCTTTCTTATCTGGGATTTAATCACCGACAGATTATTTACGGGCAGGATAAAGATTATCCGGTTGATCGTGAGTGGAAAGCATTTTTCTTTTTTAATAATCTTACTATATATACGCCTCCATTTTTTCTCTCTACTATATTATACCAGATAGAGATTTCATTAATTGACTTCCAGCTTTTCTTGCTCCTGAAAGGGCATTTTTTGTATTATATCACACATCCTGGAATAAATG
>CABWKN010000002.1 GCA_902505605.1 Candidatus Guanabacterium sedimentis | reverse complement strand
GAAGACAAAATTAAGCAGATCTCTGACCAATTACCGAGGGTATTTGATGAGAATGACGCTATTTTTCAACTGGAAGACTGGGTGAGAAAAGGAGGGAACAGTTAAACATACCTACCCTCCCCACAAGTTGATACTATGCGATATTAAAACCTAAGCCTATCAGTAGTTGCTCCTGCCCAAGTTCACCTGGCCTTGGGCGTTTACCCCGCCGAATGCTTTGAAGTTGAGAATAACGGTGCCATCAGGCTTAAAGACTTTGACTGCGGAATTGCCTCCTTCACCATGACCGCAGATGAGCTCATCAATGCCGTCGTTATCTATATCCGCCGCGGCTATCTGCACATCACCGTTAGTGTTGCCGCCAAACCCAAAGGCTAAGAATTGCTTGATTAAGGTGCCGTCCTTTTCAAACAGCCGGACCTTGTTTCCCCCGTTGTAGCCGGTAGATACGGCTATCTCCATATCAGCATCGGCATCAAAGTTGCCCACCGCCAGACGCACCTCACCACCGGGATTATCAGCGGCATCATATGCCCGGAAGGAGTTGAGCAGGAAGCCCCAGGGGCTTTCAAATATCTTCACCCGGGAGCTGCCGCCCTCTCCCATGCCTACTACTATCTCGTCAATCCCATCCTCATTAAAGTCACCTGCTGCCGCTGCGAATCTCCCACTCTTCCTCCCCTTTCGCGATGGCAGTGAAGGTGTTCCCGCTCTGCTCAATGGTCACGCTATATTCAACGTCCATCTCAGCGGTTTCTACGGTGAAGATCCACTTCCCGGCGATATTTGCCGGCTTTCCCTCAGCAGCGGGCTTCTTTGTTGGGGCTTTGACCTCAAACTTCTTCCCGTCCACGAAGACATACTTGACCTTGCTTTCCTTGGCAAACAGCTCCCCCTCGCTGAGGACGATGTTGGCAATCTTCCCCTTCTCCAGGCTGCCCACCTGCTGGTCGATGCCGAGGAACTCAGCAGCATTGATGGTCATCGCCCGCAGAGCCTCTCCCGCCGGAAGACCCTTCTCTATCGCTGTCTGCAGGTTCTTTGTCAGGTCATCAGCCTTGGTTAAGCCGTAGGAGTTGATGGCGAACTTGAATCCCGCTTCGTGAAGCTTAAGGGCGTTGAGGGGATAAACTTCCTTTTCGGCACGCTCTTTCACCTCTTTGCCCTGCTGAGCTTCAAAGGCGGTGGAAGGAGCCTTGAAATTCATGGTTATCAACAGGGGAACAGTCTTGCTCTTAAGGAGCTCTATCTGCTTCCAGCCCTCGTTGGCACCGCTGACCATATGCTTGAGGTTGAATTCCTGGGCGATGAGATAGGCGCGGCGGATGTCGTTTTGGTTCTTGGTGGTAAAGACCACCGGAATCTTCCCCTCCACCACCGGCACCAGGGCTTCCAGCGCTGGGTCGGTAGGCGGTCGCCTCATTCCCCGGGGGTTCTGACGGTATCTCTCCCACCGCAGCTTATAATCTATGGTATCGTAGAAGGTCTGCCGGATGAGGGCTACCACACCCATCAGCGAGCTGGGGTAGCTTCTCATCCCCCGGGCGGGATTGAACTCTATGTGCAGAGCAGCGGGCGATTTCACCACCATATCGGCAATAGCATCCCCTGCCAGATTGACCACCGCACTCTGTCCCACCATAATCCCCGTGTCGGGCACGGTGAGGACGGTGGTGATGCCCAGGTTCCTCAGCCTCTCCATGGCATTCTCATTGGGTTCCAGCACCTTTATGGTCAGCAGGTCGGGGCTAAGCCCCCATTTGGCAGACGATGGCTGTGGTGAAGCAGCTGCCTGCTGAGTGGGGCGTTCCGGCTCTTTGGGGAGTTTCACCATGAGCTTGGTATGAGTATCAATAAGACCCGGGTAAGCGATTAAGCCCTCTCCTTCTATCACCACAGCGTCAGAAGGAATGGCTACATCGGCACCGATGGCGTGGATGAGACCGTCACGGATGACTATCACCCCGCTGGGTATCTCCTCTCCCACCATAGGCACAATACGGCAATCTTTGATAGCATAGACTACTCCTTCTTCAGCGAAGACAACAGAGAGAAACGACCCAGAGAGAATGATGACAAAAATTAATACAGCCCATCCTTTAGCCAGGCGCCTGGAGAGCTCCCTCCCGACAACCGGCTTGAAATGTGGTACTAACCTCATATCACCCTCCTTTCCTTAGTGAGGTTATCAGGCAACAAGCACCCTCATTATAGCAAAAGACCATCGGAAAATGAACAGAAATTTATTTAATTTTTATTTCCTGATGGTCTCGGGCTAAAGCCAGACTAATGAGCGCTGATAAGATATTGATTTATTTAATGTTCCTTTTGGTATTATGCCTGGATTTTTACCCTGAGGAAAGAAAATATTCTGGAGCCGTGCAGGAGGGAAAGCCGTTTCGTTTCTTAGGGGACATAGAAAATATCGGACAACATATATTGACATAGATGATGTATAATTAATTTTTTTGTTGACATCAAGGCCGTAGTGTGTTAATATTTATCTGCATTTTCTCTCTATAAAGGAAGGAGATGAGAGAGGCGAGGTTAATCAAAGGTTATGAAAAGGTTTTTTACTCTGAGTTTTTACCAGATGATTATTCTGCCCAGAGCTTTGGTGGGTAGGTATAATTTGCATGGAACTGATTTATTTTTCATTTAGAGAGCAAATGATCAGTAATTCTCCTCACCGCGGTGGTGGGGGAGGTTTTTAACCAATTTAAAAAAAGGAGGTACGCATCATGACAAGGCAGCACTTTTTCACAGTTTCAGTTTTTTTGGTCTTCATTCTTTCCCTCTCAGGGATAGTGTTTGCTCAGCGGGTCATTGACCTGGATACAGTATGGGGTGATATGCGTGCGCTGGGAAAGGATGCTTATGATATGTCTGGTCGGGCGGTTTCACATGGGGATATTAACGGTGATGGGTACAATGATATAATCATCGGTGCCTGTGTTGATATTCAAAATTCCAATAAATCTGGAACAGTCTATGTCATCTTCGGAAGCAGCAATCCGCCCTCAACTTTAGACCTGAGCACGGAGTCAGCCGACATCACCGTCTTCGGGGCTGCTGATGATGATCGGTCTGGCGAATCAGTGGGCAGCGGGGATGTAAATGGTGATGGATACGACGATATAATCATCGGTGCTCCTAACGCTAACAGCCCTGGAGCCCTATATGCCGGGATGGTCTATGTGATATTCGGCTCCAGTAGCCCACCTCCAACTATTGACTTGAGCACTACATCAGCCGACATCACTATTGGCGGAAAAGATTTTATGGATTATTGTGGCCAATCAGTGGCCAGCAGGGATGTCAACGGGGATGGATTTGACGACATAATAATCGGTGCCTATGGGGCTAAGCCCGGGGGACGCCAAAGAGCAGGGGAAACCTATGTCATCTTCAGCGACAGTTTCTCATCACCGCCATACACTATATATTTGAACACCCAATCACCAGACATCACCGTCTGCGGGGCTGCTGAAGCGGATAATTCTGGCTGGACGGTGGCCAGCGGGGATGTGAATGGCGATGGATACGAAGACATAATCATCGGTGCCCCTCATGCTAAACCTGGTGAGTTTTATACCTATGCAGGGGAAACCTATGTCATATTCGGTTGCAGCTTCGCAGAGCCGCCCTATACCATAGATTTATCTACCCAATCAGCCGACATCACCGTCTGTGGCGATGATGATGATTATTCTGCCTCTGCGGTGGCCAGCGGGGATGTGAATGGCGATGGATACGAAGACATAATCATCGGTGCATTGTGCGCTAGGCCCTGTGTTTCCTATACTATCGGGGCGACCTATGTTATCTTTGGATTCAGCACCCCGTGGCCTGCAAAATATACCATTGACTTGAGCGTTCTACCAGCCGACATCGCCGTCTGCAGTGAATATGGGTGGAGTATTGGCTGGATGGTTGCCAGCGGGGATGTAAATAATGACGGTTACGCTGATATAATAATCGATGCTCCTTTAGCAGATGCACCTGGAGGAACTGATGCCGGGAAGATTTTTGTTATCTACGGCTCAGGTTATCCACCCTCAACTGTCGACCTGTATGCCCTATCAGCCGACATCACCATCTACGGGGATGATGAAAATGATAATTTTGGCCGGGGGCTGGCCAGTGGAGACATCAATGGTGATAGATACGATGATATCATTGTCGGCGCCCCTATGGCGAGCGGCAGGACAGGGGAGGCCTATCTGATTGCAGGCGGTGGTGCCTTTATCACTGCTCACGGGCTGGGGGGCAAAAGCTGGATAAAGCAGTTCAGCCTGCTGGGGAGAGACTGGGGCAGCTTCAAAGCCTTCGGAGCTGTGAACAGCCAGGGTGAGGTTCATCTGTCCATTGGTGATGTGGATGCCGACAGCCGGGATGAGATTGCCGCCGGTCAGGGTGAGGGTGCAAAATCCTGGGTCAAGTTCTTTGAGGTGGATGGCTCCCTCATCAGCACCTTCAAAGCCTTCGGAGCAGCAAACACTAACGGTGAGCTCCATCTGGCTTTAGGGAATTTTGATGCTGACACCGCTGATAACGAGATAGCTATCGCCCAGGGCGAAGGGGGGCAGTCGTGGGTCAAGCTCTTCAATGCTGATGGCACTTTCATGCAGAGCCTCAAAGCCTTTGGGGCTGGCAATGCGCAGGGAGAGGTGCATGTGGCAGCAGGTGACTTTAATGAGGATGGGATTGACGAGATAGTAGTAGGCATGGGAGAGGGCGGCAGCTCCCGGGTGAAGATATTTGAAAGCCCCTGGGGCTTCCTGCTCAACTCCTTCCGGGCATATGATGCCGCTGATAATCCCGGTGGTGAGGTGCGTCTGGCGGTGGGCAACTTTGATGCCGATGCTGATATGGAGATAGCCGTATCTACCGGCTACAACGGGGGAAACAAGGTCCGGCTGTTTGAAAAGGACGGCACCTTAATCAAGCAATTCTTAGCCTTTGGGTTTGGCGGCAACACTAACGGTGATGTGCAGATAGCCGCGGCGGATATAGATAACGACGGCATTGATGAGCTCATCTGCGGTCATGGTGAAGGAGGCAATTCCGCAGTCAAAGTCTTTAAGCCTGATGGCACCGTTATTCTCAACTTCAAAGCATTCGGCGGGGTAAACGCCCAAGGCCAGGTGAACTTGGGCAGGAGCAACTACTGATAGGCTTAGGTTTTAATATCGCATAGTATCAACTTGTGGGGAGGGTAGGTATGTTTAACTGTTCCCTCCTTTTCTCACCCAGTCTTCCAGTTGAAAAATAGCGTCATTCTCATCAAATACCCTCGGTAATTGGTCAGAGATCTGCTTAATTTTGTCTTC
>CABWKN010000001.1 GCA_902505605.1 Candidatus Guanabacterium sedimentis | reverse complement strand
GACTTAGAGATAGCCGCATCCACCGGTTATAATGGAGGAAACAAAGTCCGGCTGTTTGACAAGGACGGCACTTTAATCAAGCAATTCTTAGCCTTTGGGTTTGGTGGCAACCCCAACGGTGATGTGCAGATAACTGCGGCTGATATAGATAACGATGGCGTGTGCGAGATAATTTGCGGTCATGGTGAGGGAGGCAGCTCCATGGTCAAGGTGTTCAAGGCTAATGGCACCTCCATCCTCAGCTTCAAAGCCTTCGGTGGAGTAAACGCCCAGGGCCAGGTGCACTTAGGCAAGAGCAATTACTAATAGAGTTACTTTTAGCATATCAAAGTGATAGCTCCATAGTGAAGGACGGCTGGCTGCAGCAGATTATCTTCGGCTCATAGTGTTTCCTGTATATACTGGATACATATGTTGCGAACAACCCCTCCCAAAATGCCACATATTTTGCCATTAATTTTAATCTTAAGCTGCGCCAAAGTGCCATAGTAAAATATTGATTTTTACTATCCATTTTGGTGCCCAAGGTTAATTTTCATCAAATAAATAGTGCATATTCTGTCCTCATCCGGAAAGGCTATCCCTTTTATAAATAGAAAGAATATCGCAGCAGCGGGATTATTTAAAATGATGAAATTTAATTCACTTTTTTCTTGACGTTTCAAAAATGATGTGATATATTTTCTGTAAATTTAAACAAATTAAAAAAGGACATCGCAGGGGAGAGATTACTTAAATATTATTAAAAGTATTTTATCTCTATACTTTATGATAATCATTATGCTTTACCATTAGATGGGTTGGGGAAGAAGAAGTTGCCTGAAGCAGTTATATCTCTCATATAGAAAATGATTTGGGGCTCATTCTCCTCACTTCGGTGGGGGGGGAAGATTTTTAACCTATTTTTAAAAAGGAGATATGCATCATGACAAAGCAGCACTTTTTCCCAGTTTCGGTTTTTCTGGTATTCATCCTTGTAACCTCGGGGATGCTTTTTGCTCAGCGGGTGATTGACCTGGATAAGGTCTGGGGGGATATGCGGGTGCTGGGGGCTGCTGCTGAAGATTGGTCTGGCTACGCAGTGGCCTATGGGGATATCAATGGGGACGGCTTTATGGACATCATCATCGGTGCATATTGGGCTTATGCCGGTGAGCGCTGGTTTGCTGGGCAGACCTATGTCATCTTCGGCTCCAGCAGCCCACTTTCAACCATCGACCTGAGCACCACACCAGCCGACATCACCGTCTGCGGGGATGACAATTATGATTGGTCTGGCTATGCCGTGGCCAGCTGGGATGTCAACGGGGATGGATTTGACGATATCATCATCGGTGCTCCTGGGGCTGGCCCCGGTGATGATCACTTTTCCGGGGAGATCTATGTCATCTTTGGCTCCAGCAACCCGCCTTCAGAAATTGACCTGAGCACCACCCCAGCCGACATCACCATCTATGGAGAGTATGTTTGGGGATATTTTGGCAATGCGATTGCCAGCGGGGATGTAAACTATGATGGATATGACGACATTATCATCGGTGCCTATTGGGCTGGTCCCGGTGGGCGGACCTATGTCATCTTTGGTGATAGCTACCCAACCCCACCTTACACCATAGATTTGAACACCACTCCAGCCGACATCACCGTCTGCGGTGCTGCTGATTTTGATGAGTCTGGCTGGGCGGTGGCCAGCGGGGATGTGAACGGTGACGCATATGATGATATCATCATTGGCGATCCTACTGACAACAATTTTTCTTCGACGAAGCTCGGGAAGACCTATGTCATCTTCGGCGGTAGTTTCTCATCACCACCTTACACCATAGATTTGAGCACCACCCCAGCCGGCATCACTGTCTTCGGTGCTGCGGCTGGAGATGAGACGGGCTGGTCAGTTGCCAGCGGGGATGTGAACAATGATGGATATAACGACATCATTATCGGTGCAACGTCTGCTGACCCCGGTGACCGCACCACTGCTGGGGAGACCTATGTCATCTTCGGCTCAAGCTCACCGCCCTCAACTTTAGACCTGAGCACCGAGTCAGCCGATGTCACCGTCTGCGGGGCTGCTGCTTATGATAAGTCTGGCTATGCTGTGGGCAGCGGGGATTTGGACGGTGATGGGTATGACGACCTGCTCATCAGTGCCTATGGGGCTTCCCCCGGTGGACGCTCTGGAGCTGGGGAGACATATGTGATTTTTGGCAGTGACTCACCGTCATCAAATGTTGACCTAAGCACGCAGCCAGCCGATATCACCATCTACGGGGATGATGCTGAGGATTTTTCTGGCTCTGCGGTGTCCAGCGGGGATGTCAACGGCGATGGATATGCTGACCTTATTATTGGTGCCCATTTTGCTAACCCCGGTGGACGCTATGATGCCGGGGAGACCTATCTCATTGCAAGCGGTGGTGCCTTTATCACCGCTCACGGTCTGGGCGGAAAAAGCTGGATCAAGCAGTTCAGCCTGCTGGGAAGAGACTGGGGCAGCTTCAAAGCCTTTGGAGGAGTGAACAGCCAGGGTGAGGTTCATCTGGCGGTAGGTGATATTGATGCCGATAAACTGGATGAGATTGCCGCCGGTCAGGGCGAGGGGGCAAAGTCATGGGTGAAGTTCTTTGAGGTGGATGGCTCCCTCATCAGCACCTTCAAAGCCTTCGGAGCATCAAACGCCAAAGGTGAGATCCATCTGGCTTTAGGCAACTTTAATACCGACACCTCCGATAATGAGATAGTCATAGCTCAAGGAGAAGGGGGACAGTCATGGGTCAAGGTCTTTGAGATTGATGGCACCTTCATCAGCAGCATCAAAGCCTTTGGTACCGCCAATGCCCAGGGTGAGGTGCATGTGGCCGTAATCGACCTGAACGCAGATGGGATCGATGAGATAGCAGTTGCTATGGGTGAGGGTGGCGTATCCTCAGTGAAGATATTTGATAGCATCTGGCTGAACCTCATCCGCTCCTTCCGGGCATTTGACGCCGCTGATAACCCCGGAGGAGAGGTGCGTCTGGCGGTGGGGAACTTTGATGCCGATGCTGATATGGAGATAGCCGCCGCCACCGGCTACGATGGGAGCAACCTGGTCCGTCTGTTTGAAAAAGACGGCACCCTCATCAGCGGCTTTTATCCCTTTAGTATGGCAGGCAACACCAACGGTGATGTGCAGATAACTGCTTCTGACATAAATAATGACGGCATTGATGAGATAGTTTGCGCCCATGGTGAGGGAGGAAGTTCCCAGGTCAAAGTGTTCAAGCCTGATGGGACCTCCATTCTCAGCTTCAAAGCCTTCGGTGGGGTAAACGCTCAAGGCGAAGTCCACCTCGGCAGGAGCAACTATTAAGATGATTTATTATTGGTATCCGCATAAAGGAGATTTTTCATATCTCTATGTGGCTGACGGACAATAATCTTGCTCTTTAGCTAAGTGTAAAGTAATCCGCCCTTCCAAAAAGGCGGAAAAAGGGGATTATATTATCTTTTGTGAGAAAGGAGAGCAAAATATGGGTAGCAAAAATCTATTAATTGTATTATTTTTAGCATTTATCTTTGTTGCTTCTGGCGTGCTGTTTGGACAGCGGGTGATTGACCTGGATAAGCTGTGGGGTGATATGCGTGTGCTGGGAAAGGCTGCTGATGATAATTCTGGCTCTGCGGTTGCGTACGGGGATATCAATGGAGATGGTTTTATGGACATCATCATCGGTGCCTATGGGGCTGACCCCGGTGACCCTCCACGAAAGAGTGCCGGGGAGACCTATGTCATCTTCGGCTACAGTCCATCTTCTCCGGTCACTATTGACCTGCACTCCCAATCAGCCAACATCACCGTCTGCGGGGCTGAAGCTGATGATTTATCTGGCTATGCGGTTGCCAGCGGAGATATAAACGGTGATGGATACGACGATATAATCATCGGTGCAATTAATGCCAAACCTGGTGAGCCTGCACGTGAAGATGCCGGGGAAACTTATATCATCTTCGGTAAGATCCTCGCATCACCCACAACTATCGACCTGAGCACAGAGTCAGCCGATATCACCGTTTGCGGGGCTGAAGCTGATGATTCATGTGGCTATGCGGTGGCCAGCGGGGATGTAAACGGAGATGGATATGATGATATCATCATCAGTGCTCCCTATGCTTACTCCGGTGACCCTCCACGCTATCGTGCCGGGGAGACTTATGTTCTCTTCGGCTCCAGCTCACCCACTCATACAATTGACTTGAGCACCCAACTAGCCGACATCACCGTCGGTGGAGATTTTTGCATTACTTCTGGCCTTGCGATTTCCAGCGGGAATATAAACGGCGACGGATTTGACGACATCATCATCGGTGCCCCTTATGCTGACACTGGTGACCCTCCACGCGAAGGAGCCGGGGAGACCTATGTTGTCTTCGGTTCTAGCTATCCATCACCACCATACACCATAGATTTGAGCACCCAATCAGCCGACATCACCGTCTGCGGGGCTGAATCTGAGCATTTTTCTGGCAGTTCAGTGGCCAGCGGTGACGTCAATGGCGATGGATACCATGACCTGCTCATCGGTGCCCATGCGGCTGACCTGGGTGACCCTCCACGCGAAGGAGCCGGGGAGACCTATATCATCTTTGGCTCCAGCTTCCCATCACCTCCTTACCTTATAGATTTATATACCCAATCAGCCGACATCACCGTCTGCGGGGCTGATGCTTATAATTGGTCTGGCAGTTCAGTGGCCAGCGCTGATGTCAACGGCGATGGATACCATGACCTGCTCATCGGTGCCCATGGGGCTGACCCCGGTGGCCGCCTCTCTGCCGGGGAGACCTATATGATTGCAGGTGGTGGAGCTTTTATCACCTCCCACGGGCTGGGCGGGAAAAGCTGGATAAAGCAGTTCAGCCTGCTGGGGAGAGAGTGGGGCAGCTTCAAAGCATTCGGAGCAGCAAATAGTCAGGGGGAGGTGCATCTGACGGTTGGTGATATAGAAGCCGATAGCCTGGATGAGATTGTCGCCGGGCAGGGCGAGGGCGGTAAGTCCTGGGTCAAGTTCTTCGAGGTTAACGGCTCCCTCATCAGCACCTTCAAAGCCTTCGGAGCAGCAAACACCAACGGTGAGCTCCATCTGGCCTTCGGCAACTTTGATGATTACACCTCCGATAAGGAGATAGCCGTAGCCCAGGGTGAAGGGGGACAGTCGTGGGTCAAGACATTCAAAACCGATGGTACTCTCGTAATTGTATTCAAAGCCTTTGGTGCTGCCAATGCTCAGGGTGAGGTCCATCTGGCGTCAGGTGACCTGAACAAAGATGGGATTGATGAAATAATAGTCGGTATGGGAGAAGGTGGAAGCTCCTGGGTAAAGGTATTCAATCTTTGGGGTGACTTCATCCGCTCCTTCCGGGCATTTAATGCCATAGATAACCCCGGCGGTGAAGTCCGTCTGGCGGTAGGCAACTTCGATGCCGACCCCGCTGTGGAGATAGCCGCAGCTACCGGCTACAATGGAGGAAACAAGGTCAGACTGTTTGATAAGGACGGCACTTTAATCAAGCAATTCTTAGCCTTTGGGTTTGGCGGCAACACCAACGGTGAGGTGCAGATAGCCGCGGCTGATATAGATAGCGATGGCATTGATGAGGTCATCTGCGGTCATGGTGAGGGCGGCAGCTCCATGGTCAAGGTGTTCAAGGCTGATGGCACCTCCATCCT